>NZ_JPMI01000221.1 GCF_000733295.1 Archangium violaceum Cb vi76
CCACGAGCCTGAGCATCGCGCCGGGCGTGGGCACGGTAACAGGGAATAGCGTGACGGTGACTCCTGCCACGACGACGACCTACACGCTGACGGCCACGAACGAGGCGGGCAACGTCACGGCCACCGCCACGGTGACGGTGAATCCCCCGGCCCCGGACATCTGGGCGTCCCTCAGTTGGGCCAACGAGCTGCCCGGCAATTACGACTCGGATGTCTACCGCTGGCTGGATGCGGGAAAGCAGCAGCGGACGGCCGTTCTCACGCGCAACACCGCCCGTGATCCCGGCGGCAGCTACGGCGGCATGCTTCGTCAGTTCCGCTTCTACACTGGCACGTCGGAGCGCGTCGCCACGGGCACCGGCGCCACCAGCGGCTCCGGCTACATCTGGAACGGCTGGGGGTATGTGGTGAGTCACTTCAGCGGCAATGGAGTGAGCCACTCCGGAAGCCTCGCGGGCAGCTACCGCCGGGTCTTCGTTGGCCGCCACCATGCCATCCACGAGTTCTCCTGGAACATGCCCATCGGCGGCACCCCGGTCAAAGTCACGGTGCACTGGTTCTTCGCCACGGGGCGGGATCATCCGGTCTACGCCGTCACCTTCGACACGAGCGCCACGGGTTCCTCTGGCCTGCCCACCAGCGCGGACTCCCGCACGCCCTATGGCGACATCGCCTGGGATGGTGATGGCACCAACGCGTTCGTGGACGGCGTGAAGTGGGGCGACAAGTACAAGTTCTTCTCCCGCACCGAGCCCTTCACGGCCCAGAGCCACTGGGACTACAGCCAGCCCAACGTCGTCCCCTACACGATGCTCTATTCCCGCGCCGCCGACGCGGAGATGGGCATGGTGCAGACGCTCGATTGGCTCCAGCACAACACGGGCGGCACCTGGTTCAGCGACAACTGGGGCCTGACCTCCGAGACTCGTGCGAACCCCGGTAATTTCGGCTCCTGGATGATGCCGCCCAACTGGAACTGGCCCTACCAGATGTGCCAGTACGAGATGGGCGACACCAGCCAGACCCGCAGCAAACGCCTCGCCTGGGGCTTGATGTACGACGCCGTGGGCAAGCCTTCCTATGACGGCTATGGCTACGAGAAGAAGTACTCGGGCCATCCCTACCAGAGCTATTCCGTCTTCATGGTCATGGGTCAGCAGAGCGCTGGGGAGGTCCTGGCTCAGGCGACGCACGTGGAGCGCATGCTCAATGCGCGGCTCAGCGTGGTTCAGGGCGCGGTGGTGACCTCCGGTCCGGGCGGCGTGGCGCGCTCCGACTCCGCCACCTATCCGGTACCCGGGTACAACAGCAACTACGCGGCCTACGAGTTCCAGGCGGACCTGTCCGGTCAGTTCAACGCGACCCTGAACGCCGCCGGGGGTGAGTTGCAGAATCCGCTCTTCATGGTTCGTACCGCGGCGGGCGTGCCGGCGCGCCTCTACCTGGACGGCGTGCTGTTGAAGGCGGACGTGGATTACTTCGCCTCCTTCGATTCCACCTCGGGCGTGCTGTGGCTCACCCTCAACCGGGCCTGGAGCGGCAGCCACACCCTGGCCAGCGGTACGTAGAGAAGAGCAGAGGCCCGGCGGAGACCACCGGCGCGAGGCTCCTGGGCCTCGCGCCGGGGCACTTCCCGCCGCGGACTACTTCCAGGTGTCGTTGAGCGTCACGGTGCCGGTCGCGGGCGTCGTGGAGGTGCGGTTGGCGCCGCTCTCCCAGACGACGTTCCCGCTGCCGTCCTTCTTGATGTACTTGTACTCGAAGGCCGTGGAGCCGGGCAGGCTCAGCGTCACGCTCCACGTCGGGTAGTTGGCCGGCGAGAGCTGGATGGCGTTGGCGGTGTTCCAGCTCCCGAGCGCGGCGATGCTGCCCACGACGTAGATGTTCTGGCCCACCACGGTGCTGGCCGTCTGGTTGAAGGTGACGGTGGCGCCGGTGGTGCTGGTGGTGACGCTCAGGGCCGTGCTCGGGGCGGAGACGTTGCCCGCGGTGTCCCGGGCGCGCACGGTGTAACTGTACGTGGCGCCGACGCTCAGGCCGGTGTCCGTGTAGCTGGCCGAGGTGGGCGAGCCCACCAGCGAGCCGTTGCGGTACACGTCATATCCGGCGATGCCGCTGTCGTCCGTGGAAGCCGTCCACGTGAGCGAGACGGAGGTGGACGTCTTGGAGGGCGCCGTCAGGCCCGTGGGCACGCTCGGCGCGGTGGTGTCGGCGGACGGCGCGCCCGCGGTGATGGTGCCGGCGTTGAACGTCTGCACGCCCGCGGGGATGAAGTAGTTGAGCCCGCCATTGTTGTCCCAGGTGCCACTGCCGTTGTTGAAGACGGCCTCGAGCTGCGTGGCCGAGCCCAGGTTGACGGTGTACTTCGCGTAGCCGGCCACCTCCGCGTTCGGCATGGCCACACCCGGTGACGTCGTCCACGTGCCACCCGCGGGGCGGTAGTGGATGTAGGGCGCGGTGAAGCCCTTCTTGTAATAGACGGTGACGGAGTTGCCCGAGCTGGTGGTGACGGAGAGCGCCGTGCTGGCCGCCGAGGTGTTGCCCGCCGCGTCCCGCGCCTTCACGGTGTAGCTGTACGCGGTGCTCGCCGCGAGCCCGCTGTCCGTGTACGTGGTGCCCGTGGGGGTGCCCACCTGCGTGCCATTGCGGAAGACGAGGTAGCCCGTCACGCCGACGTTGTCCGTCGACGCCGTCCACGACAGGGACACGGACGCGGCCGTCTTCGAGGGCGAGGTGAGGCCACCGGGAACGCTGGGAGGCGTGGTGTCGACCACCGGGGCGCCCGCGGTGATGGTGCCAGCGCTGAAGGTGGAGACGCCCGTGGGGAAGAAGTAGTTGCTCCCGTTGTTGTTGTCCCAGGTGCCGCTGCCGTTGTTGAAGACGGCCTCGAGCTGCGTGGCCGAGCCCAGGTTGACGGTGTACTTCGCGTAGCCGCTCACCTCGGAGTCGGGCATGGCGTAGCCCGGCGCCACCGTCCACGTACCGCCCGTGGGACGGAAGTGGATGTACGGGGTGGCGAAGCCCTTCTTGTAATAGACGGTGGCGGTGTTGCCCGCGCCCGTGGTGGCGGAGATCGCCGTGCTCTGCGCCGAGACGTTGCCCGCCGCGTCCTTCGCCCTCACGGTGTAGCTGTACGAGGTGCTCGGCGACAGGCCCGTGTCCGTGTAGCTGGTGCCCGTGACGGAGGCCACCTGGGTGCCATTGCGGAAGACGTCATACCCGGCCACGCCGTAGTTGTCGGTGGAGGCCGTCCAGAGCAGGGCCACCGAGGAGCTCGTCGTGCCCGAAGCCGTCAGCCCCGTGGGCGCCGAGGGCGCGGTGGTGTCCGGCGCCAGGGTGGTGACGGAGAGCGCC
>NZ_JPMI01000222.1 GCF_000733295.1 Archangium violaceum Cb vi76
TGCTCGAGCCCACCTGCGTGCCATTGCGGAAGACGTCGTAGCCCGTCACCGCCACGTTGTCCGACGCCGCGCTCCAGGTGAGCTTCACCGAGCGATCCGTCTTCGTGGAGGCCGCCAGTCCCGTGGGCGTGGAGGGCGCCGTGGTGTCCACCACCAGGAACGGGTGCGTGCCCTGCACCGTGCCGTTGAGGTCCTCGAGGTACTTGCCGCCCACCAGGTTGTACCGGCCCGCGCCGACGTAGACGGATTGGATCTCACTGCGGGTGACGTTGCCCCGGCTGTCCGTGGCCTCGATGTAGTAGTCGAGCAGCTGGTCCCGGTAGTTGCCGAGGTAGACGTAGTAGAGGTCGCCAATCTCCTGCGCGGGCACCTTCGCCATGACGGGCAGGTAGGCGGGCTGCCACGCGACGCCGTTGATGACGGGTTTCAGGTCGCGCCGGGTCAACGGATGGTCCACCCAGGCGCCCACGCGCGTGGTGTCGATGTTGGGCACGCCCGCGGCCTTGCGCGCGGCGGGGTCATACACCTTGTGGGTGTTGTCCAGCGGGTCGATGCTCTTGTGGGTGTGCACGCGCACGCGGGCCTTGATGCTGGTGATGCCGCTCAGGTCGTACGCATAGGTGTAGATGGCGAAGGTGTTGTTGAAGTGGTGGAGCGTCCAGCCCTCGGACTTGTCCGTGTTGGCGCTGCCCGGGTTGTAGGGCCAGCGCTGCGGCCACCAGACGGATGGGCCGGTGCGGTCCTGGGTGAGGCGGTCCTGCACGTAGGGCTTGGAGAAGTAGAGAGACTGGTTGAAGGCGAGCGTGGGCTTGACGTTGTCGTCCTGGTTCTCGTCGTAGTAGCCGAAGCCCGAGTCCATGGCGGGCAGCAGGAAGTACCAGGCCAGCTCGGCGGGGTTGGCGCCGCCCGCCCAGTCGTTGGCCGCGTCACCCTTCACCGGGAAGGACATCATCCACGGGTTGAGCTGGTTGCCCGCGTGCGTCACCTGGTTGTCCAGGGTGGTGGTGGGCTTCCAGTGGTTGGGGTGGCCGTCGAGCCAGATCTGCTCGGCCGTCTTCGCGTAGTTGAGCGCGGCCTGGAGCAGGGCGAAGTTGCGCTCCAGGTAATGCCAGCCGTGCTCGAAGGAGACCGTCATGCCCTCCTGCACGCCGCTGAGGTTCGTCTTGGGCGCGAGGTTGAGCCCGGTGGCCGAGTTGAACGCGGGGAACTGGCCCTTCCAGATGCCGAAGGGCAGCTTCCAGTGGTGCCACTGGGGGTCGGACGAGGAGTCACGCGTGTCCACCCACGAGCCGTCCTGCACGTGCACCACGTCGGTGGCGGGCGGCGTGTGGTTGACGAGGTACTCGCTGATGCCCATGCACTGCACGCCGTTGGTGCAGGTGACGCTCCGGCCGTTGTACCAGGTGGTCTCCGAGCCCGCGCGCCCGCCCGAGTTGTCTCCATCATGCGCGATGACGAAGAACTGCTTTTGCGGCACGAGCCCCTCGAAGCTCCGGAGGTTGACGACGTCGACGGTGGCCTCGCCCTCCCACCCCTCGAGCCAGGAGCCGTTCTGGTTGACGGGGATGCCCACCACGCGCGACTCGGCGCCCGTGGCCGGGTCCACGTAGCGCACCCAGTGCGGCGTGGAGGCGAACGGGTACTTGTTGCGGATGGTCTGCTGTTCGTGCGCCATCTGCAGGCTCACCCAGCTGCCCACGCTGCTGGTGTTCTGCAGGTCCGCGCGGTTGGGCGGCGACACCAGCGTGTCCGAGCCCGGATCGTTCAGGAAGGGGTAGTCCTTGAGCGTGCGCGAGAAGTGGTTGTCACCGATGACGGACCACTGGATGTTCAGCTTCGCCAGCGTGGGGATGAGGCGCTCGGAGAAGCCCAGCTCCGTGGGGAAGAAGCCCTTGGAGGCCTGGAAGTTGCCGCCCAGGAAGTAGGGCTGCGCGAGCGTGGCGCTCTGGTAGATGAGATCCTTGAGGAAGTACTCCGGCCCCACCAGCGGCCCCATGGAGTGGTGGCCGGTGAAGTGGATGAGATCCAGCGTCCGGTGGCCCGCCGGGGTGCGCAGGGTGTTGTACCGGTCCCGCCACGGCGTGCCCCAGCTGGTGTTGTTGTAGCCGGAGACGTTCTGCAGCGTGTTGAGATCCTGGACGTTGTTCACCACCGACCCGGACATGGTCACGTGGATCTGCCCGGTGGGGGCGTTGGTGCTCATGTCCACCGCGACGTTCGGAGGCCAGTACATATAGGCGCCCGTCTTCGCGTGGTGCGAGTAGTAGGTGACCAGATCGTCGTGCGGCATCGGCGCGCCCGACGGCAGGTAATAGGTGTAGTTCGACGGCGGGTTCTGCTTCAGGTTGATGACCTGGCCGTCATACGTGTAGCGGATGGCTCCGCCCACGGGCGTCGACGCGTACTTGCTCACGTCGTAGTACGCCCAGAAGTTGGGCATGTGGTTGTGGTAGACGTGCGACGCGGCGATCTGCGCCTGCGCCGGCCCGGCACACAGCAGCGCCGCCACGGCGGGCAGCAGCAATGGCTTCAATCGGTTCACGGGGCTCCTCGGGGAGAGGGGTTGGGGAGGCGCCGGACGGATTAGTAGGGCTAACTGTTTTTGTCACTTTTTTCTGAAATCCAGTTTCAATAGGAGTTCACATGAAAAAGGGGTTCTGGGTGTGCGCGCTGCTCGTGCTGGCGGCGTGTTCCGAGAAGCAGGGAAGTGCGTCCGGGCCGAGCGCGCAGGACAAGGAGGCGGCGGCCCTGGCGAAGCAGGACGCGCAGTGCCCTGGCGGGACGGTGAAGGGGTGTCTGGATGGGGCCATGGAGGCCGATCGGCGCGGTGAGGCACCGCGCGCGGTGGAGCTGTACACGCGCGTCTGCGACGCGGGCGTCGCACGGGCGTGCAACGTGCTGGGCACCTTCGTCTGGCAGGGGAGGGGCGTGGGCGCGCCGGATCCGGCTCGGGCCTATTCGCTCTACAAGCGCGCCTGCGAGGGCGGGGATCCCGGCGGCTGCTTCAGCGCGGGCATCTGCCACCGCACGGGCTCGTGCGCCGAGAAGAACGACGCGGAGGCCAACAAGCTCATCCAGCGCGCGTGCGATGGCGGTGACAAACGCGCCTGCGCCAACCTGGGCGGCCGCTGAAGGCCCGCCCGGCGGACAGCGGGGACTTCACGGCGTGGAGGTTCCCGCCTGGGCTGCCTGGGCCTCCTGCTCGACCCTGGCGGCCTCGGCGGCGGTCCGGGCCCGGAGCTGGAGCTCGCGCTCGAGGCGGTTCTTCGCCTCCTTCTCGGTCAGCGTCTTGAGGGTGCTCAGGCCCTGCTGGAAGTCCTCGCCGATCATCGCGTCCATGTCCATGAACAGGGAGATGGCCTTGCCCAGGAAGGTGTTGTTTCCCTCCATGGCCCAGGTCACCTGGATGGTGCCCTCGCCCGCGGGCTTGAACGTGAAGAAGGCGGTGTTCGTGGCCGCGAAGGGCTCGGAGAACTCGAGCTGGATCTGGATGGACTCGTAGAGCTTCGCGTCCACGATGGTCATCTTGCCCTTGCCCACCTGATCATTGCCGGACCAGGTGTAGATGGCGCCAGGCCCCGCGAAGGCCCCGTCGAAGGTCGTCTGCATCTTCGGGTCCTTCGCCGCCCAGGGAGACCAGAACCGCCACTTGTGGAAGTCGTTCACGGCGCCGAAGGGGAGCTCGACCGGGGCGGCGATGATGATGGACCGCTCGACGCGGAAGGTGGACGGCCGCGATGCCACCACGGCACCCACGCCGATGAGTGCGACGACGAGCGCGAGGGAAATCTTCTTGAGCATTTCGTCTCCAGAAAGGCGGGGTGAACCGTATGTCCTCCGACGGCTGGACGGCAAATGCTCCGCGTCTCCAGACCGAGCGTCCGGGCCACCCGCTCCAGCGGTCTGGCCGAGCAGGCATGCCAGGCTCCCGCCCATGGTGCGTCCTGAAGGACGACGCCCAGCACCATGGGTGGCGCCGCCCAGCAGTTGGGAGCGGTTTGAGTGGGTCCATTACTATTGACGGTAGTAGCTGGCCGGGCTCAGATGCGGGCACCGTGAAGAAACGCACCTGGGAACCGCTGGGCCACCTGGAATCGGCCGTGATGGATGTCGTCTGGGCCCGAGCCCCGGTGACGGCTCGCGAGGTGTGCGACCGGATGACGGGGGCCGAGGAGCGGGCCTACACCACCATCATGACGACCATGGACCGGCTGCACCGCAAGGGGCTGCTCGTCCGAGAGAAGGACGGGCTGGCCTGGCGGTACGCGCCCGCGCTCGGCAGGGCCGAGTTCGAGAAGGCGCTCGCGGACGGCCTGGCGGCGGAGATTCTGCGGGCGCATGGCGAGGTCGCGCTCTCGGCCTTCGTCGATGCAACGGCCGAGGTCGATGAGGGATTGCTCGACCAGTTGGCGCGGCTCATCGCGCAGCGGCGCAAGGGGCGTGGGTAATGGCGGCCCTCATCGGGCTGGCTGTCTCGCTGCGGGTGTGGCCAGCGCTCCTGGTCCTCGGAGGCCGGGTGTTGCCGCGCGCTCCCGCGCTTCGGGCGGATCTGGCCTTCGTGCTCGGCACGCTCCCCGCCCTGGTCTCGGTGGGAATGGTGGCCGCCGCGGTCGCGCCTCCACTCGCCGCCGCGGCTGTTCGCACTCGCTCACACCGCCTTCCTCCACCACGCGGTGGAGACGGCCCTCCATCTCCTCTTCTGAGAGCCCCGGCCATGCGCATGCGCTCGCTCCCTCGCTGTCCGGCTTCATCTACTATCCTGGGTAGTATTTTCCTGCTGCTGGCGGGCACGGCCGTGGCTCAGCCCACGCTCGACGAATCGCGATACGTGGAGCGGGTTCTCACCGGGAGCCTGGAGGCCCGCGTCGCCGCACTCGAAGCCGTGCTCGGCCGGGCCGAAGCCGTGGGTGTTGGTGTGTGGCCCAACCCCGAGCTGGGGTGGGAGCGCCAGAAGACGACCTCCGGAACACGGGATGGGGAGAGCCAGGATGTGCTGGTGGCCTCCATCCCCCTGGTGCTCTCCGGACGGCTGGGGTGGGAGCGGCAGGCCGCCGAGCGGAACGCGAAGGCCGCCGAGGCGCGGCATGAGTGGGCCCGGGCCGGTCTGCGGCATGAGGCGACGAGGGCGTTCTCCGTGGTGCTGGCGGCTCGGGAGCGCCGGTCCATCCTGGAGCAGTCACTCGCCGAGCTGCGGCGCCTGGCCGAGGCCATCGCCACCCGCGAGCGGGCGGGGGAGGCCGCGGGCTACGACAGGCTGCGCATCGAGCTGGAGGCGGCGACGGTGCAGGATGCGCTGCGCGGAGCCGTACTGGACGAGCGACAGGCAGAATCCCAGGCGCTGCGGCTCCTCGGGCCCGGGGTGACGGTACTCCCCCCGTTCGAGGGCGCTCTCGGGGTGGAGCGACCCCTGCCGGAGGGGGCCTCGCTGTTGGCGGAGCTCGAGGAACGGCGTGGCGACCTGCGCGCCCTCGCGCTCGAAGCCAGTGGCGCGGAGGCCGCCCGGCGTGCGGCGGGGCGGGGTTGGATTCCGGAGCCCTCCGTCCGAGCGGGCGCGCAATTCCTCGACGTGGGACTGCCGGGGGCCGGGGTGGGGTACGTGGTCGGCGTGGGACTGCCGCTGCCTTTCTTCGACCGCCGGCAAGGCGAGGCGGCCCGGGCGGAGGCGCGCCGGGGGCTCGCCGAGGCACGCCGTGCGGCACTTGTCCACGAAGCACGGACCCGGCTCGCTGTCGTTCTCGATGCGGTGTCCGGCCGGCGGGAGAGACAGGCTCGGCACCGGAGCGAGGTGCTCGGGCGTGTGCAGGAACTGCGGCAGGTCGCCGCGACTGCCTACCGGGGTGGAGGTGCCGGGCTCCTCGTCCTGATGGAAGCCGAGCGCACCGCCCGTGAGGCACGGCTGACCGCTGTCGAGCTGGCGGTGTCCCTGGTCGAGGCGGAGACAGACCTTCTTCTTCTCGCGGGTGCCTATGACGGCGCCACGCCCCGGAGTGCCCCCCGATGAGCCGTTCTCTTCTTCTCGTTCTCTTCCTGGCGTGCCTGAGCGCCTGCAAGCGCGCCCCGGGTGACCATGAGCATGGCGCCGGACAAGACCATGAGCACGGCGCCCCCGCCGCCAGCGGGCCGGAGCGTCCGGACGAGTCCGTCACCGTCTACCAGGATGGCCTGGAGCTCTTCATGGAGTACCCGGCCTTCGTGGTGGGCCAGCCCTCCCCGCTGGTGGCGCATTTCACCGACGCGCGAGACCCCAACGGTTTCCACGTGGTGACGAAGGGGCGGGTGACGGCCACCCTGCGCTACGCGGACGGCTCGGAGGAGCGATTCGTCGCCGAGAAGCTCCTGCGCGACGGCATCTTCAAACCGGAGGTGCGGCCCACGAAGGCGGGTGAGGGCTCGCTCACCCTGCGCCTCGAGGGCGAGCAGGTGTCGGGCACCGTGGACGTGGGCAAGGTGGTGGTGTACCCCCACGTCGCCGCTGCCGTGGCCGCCGCGCCTCCCGAGGAGGGCGGTGAGGCCACCGTGCCCTTCCTCAAGGAGCAGCAGTGGAAGACGCAGTACGCGACGGCGCCGGCCGAGCCGCGAGTCCTCCAGGGTGGGGTGCGCGCCACCGGTGAGCTCAAACCCGTGGCGGGCCAGGCCGCGGAGCTGTCGGCTCCCGTGGCGGGGCGCATTCCCGTGGGGGACCGGGTGGTGCACCTGGGGCAGCGCGTGCGCAAGGGCGAGGTGCTCGTGCGGCTCATGCCCACGAGCGCCGCCGCCGGGATGGATGTGGCCACGGTGGAGATGGAGGCGGCGCGGGCCCGGGCGGAGCTGGGCCTGGCGGAGCGCGAGGTGACGCGCGCGGAGGAGATGTTCTCGGGCAAGGCCATTCCCGAGAAGCAGCTCGACGCGGCGCGGGTGGCGCGGGAGGTGGCGGCGGCGCGGGTGGCGGCCACCGAGCGCCAGCTCGCGCTCTACCGCAGCACGCAGAGCGGGTCGCCAGGAGGCCCCAGTGGCTCGGCCTTCGAGCTGCGCTCGCCGGTGGAGGGGGTGGTGTCCTACGCGGAGGTGACGCCCGGGGCCATCGTGGATGTGGGCACCCGGCTCGTCTCGGTGGTCAACCCCGAGCGGCTGTGGCTGGAGGCGCGAGTGTACGAAGCGGACGTGGCGAAGGTGGAGCGCTCGCCCGGTGCGGCCTTCTCGGTGGCGGGCTTCGAGCGGGAGTTCTCCGTGGACGAGAAGACGGGCCGCCGGGTGGCGGTGGGCTCGGTGGTGGACCGGGTGACGCGCACGCTGCCCGTCATCTTCGAGCTGCCCAATCCCGGGGGCGTCCTCAAGCCGGGCATGTTCGCCAAGGTGATGCTCTACACGGGGGAGACGGTGCGCGGGGTGGCCATCCCCGAGTCCGCCATCATCGACGACAACGGCAAGCCCACCGTCTTCGTCATGGAGGGGGGCGAGTCCTTCTTCAAGCGGGCCATCCAGCCCGGGGTGCGCTCGGGCGGCTATGTCCAGGTGCTCGAGGGTGTGAAGGAGGGGGAGCGGATCGTTTCCCAGGGGGCCTACGAAATCAAGCTGTCCACCGTGGCGGGCGCCGCCGTCGGGCATGGGCACACGCACTGAGGGCCCGGCATGAATCGTCTCATTCGCTGGTCCATCGACAACCGTCTGCTGGTGGTGGCGGCCTCCGTGTTGCTGCTCGTCCTGGGCATCGAGACTGCCCGGAGCATGCCCGTGGACGTCTTTCCGGATCTCACCGCTCCCACCGTCACGGTCCTCACCGAGGCGCACGGGCTCGCGCCCGAGGAGGTGGAGACGCTCATCACGTTCCCCATCGAGACCACGGTGAATGGCGCCACGGGCGTGCGCCGGGTGCGCTCGGCCTCGGCGGTGGGCATCTCCATCGTCTGGGTGGAGTTCGACTGGGGCACCGACATCTACACCGCCCGGCAGGTGGTCAACGAGAAGCTCCAGCTCGTGGCCAGCCAGCTCCCGCCGGAGGTGCCGCCGCCCGCGTTGGCGCCCATCTCCTCGGTGATGGGGGAGATCCTCTTCCTGTCCGTCTCCTGGGACAAGGCCGCGCGGGCTCCGGACGCGGCGGGGCGGGAGGCGCAGATGATGGAAGCGCGCAGCGCGGCGGACTGGGTGCTGCGCAAGCGCTTGCTGTCAGTGGCGGGCATCTCCCAGGTGGTGCCCATTGGCGGGGCGGTGAAGCAGTACCAGGTGCTGCTCCGGCCCGAAGCCCTCCAGGCGCTCGACGTCGGCTTCGAGCAGGTGGTGCACGCGCTGCGGACGACGAACCGGAACACCTCCGGTGGTTTCTTCGTGGAGCGGGGGCAGGAGTACCTCCTACGGGCCGTGGGGCGGGCCCAGGGCGTGGAGGACGTGGCCAACACGGTGGTCGCCGTGCGCGCGGGCCAGCCCATCCGCGTGGGGCAGGTGGCGGACGTACGGGTGGGGCCCAAAACCAAACGCGGGGAGGGAAGTGCCAACGCGGAGCCCGCCGTCATCCTCGCCGTGATGAAGCAGCCGGAGGCCAACACGCTGGAGCTCACCCGGCAGTTGGACGCGGTGCTGGACGACATCCAGCCCACCCTGCCCCGGGGACTGAGCATCAACCGCCACATCTTCCGGCAGGCGGACTTCATCTCGGTGGCGGTGCGCAATGTGTCCGTGGCGCTCCGGGACGGCGCCATCCTCGTCGCCGTCATCCTGCTCGTGTTCCTGATGAACCTGCGGGCGACGTTCATCTCGCTCGTGGCCATCCCGTTGTCGCTGGTGGTGGCGGTGCTGGTTCTCAAGGCTCTTGGCGTCACCCTCAACACCATGACCATCGGCGGGTTGACCATCGCCATCGGGGCGCTGGTGGATGACGCCATCATCGACGTGGAGAACGTCTTCCGGCGCTTGCGGGAGAACGCTCACCTTCCCGAGCGTGAGCGCCGCTCCGCCTTCGAGGTCATCTACCGGGCGTCGGTGGAGGTGCGTGCCTCCATCGTCTTCGCCACGCTCATCATCATCCTCGTCTTCGTGCCGCTCTTCTTCCTTTCGGGGCTGGAGGGGCGGATGCTGGCCCCGCTGGGGCTGGCCTACATCGTGGCCATCGCCGCCTCGTTGGCGGTGGCCGTCACGGTGACCCCCGCGCTCTGCGCGTACCTGTTGCCGCGGGCCCGCTCCCTGGGGGCGGAGGAGGGGCCCGTGCTGCGCTGGCTGAAGGGGCGCTACCAGCCCCTCCTCACGTGGGCACTGGGGCGTCCCCGGGCGATCCTGGGTGGGGCCGGCCTGGCCTTCCTCGCCACGCTCGCGCTCGTTCCCTTCCTCGGGCGCGCGTTCCTGCCTGAGTTCAACGAGGGGACGTTCACCGTGAATGTCGTCACGCTGCCGGGCACGTCGCTGGAAGAGTCGGACCGGCTCGGCCGTCGCGTCGAACAGGCGCTGCTGGCCCTTCCCGAGGTGGTGTCCACCTCACGCCGCACCGGGCGCGCGGAACTGGACGAGCATGCCCAGGACGTCAACGCCTCCGAGCTCGACGTGGGGGTGGACCTCTCCAAGGGCAAGCGCGACAAGGAGGAGTTGCTGGAGGCGATGCGACAGGCGCTCGCGCAGGTACCAGGAGCGGTGGTCACCATCGGCCAGCCGCTCTCCCATCGAATCGATCACATGCTCTCGGGCTCGCGTGCGGCCATCGCGTTGAAGCTCTTCGGTGATGACCTGGACACGCTGCGCGGACTGGCCGGGCGCGTGAAGGCTGTAGCGGAGACGACTCGGGGCGCGGTGGACGTGTCCATCGAGCAGCAGGTGAACATCCCGGAGGTGGAGATTCGCATGGACCGTGACGCCGTGGCGCGCTACGGCCTCACCACGGGCGAGGTGGCCGAGGCGGTGGAGCGGGCCTTCTCCGGAGAGTCGGTGGGCACCCTGCTGGAGGGGCAGCGGGCGGTGGAGCTCGTCGTGCGCCTGGATGACGCCTCACGGGCGGACCTGGATGCCATTGCCTCCACGCCGCTCGACACTCCCGAGGGCCCGCGGATTCCCCTGAAGATGCTGGCGACCCTCACCCGCGAGTCCGGTCCCAACACCATCACCCGCGAGAACGTGCAGCGGAAGATGGTGGTCCAAGCCAACGTGTCCGGGAGGGACTTGTCCTCGCTGGTGGACGAGCTCCGGGCCCGGGTCTCGCGCGAGGTTCAATTCCCCGAGGGGTACTACATCGTCTACGGCGGCCAGTTCGAGAGCGCCGAGCAGGCGGCCCGCACCATCACCCTGCTGGGTCTGGGCGTGGTGGTGGGCATCTTCCTGCTGCTGGTGGTGGCCTTCTCGTCCGTACGCAATGCGCTGCTCACCCTCATCAACCTGCCGCTGGCGCTCATGGGCGGAGTGGTGGCGGTGGTGCTCACGTCCGGCGTGGTGAGCGTGGCCTCGCTGGTGGGATTCATCACCTTGTTTGGGATTGCCACGCGCAACGGCATCCTCATGGTGAGCCATTTCGAGCATCTGATGACCGAGGAAGGGAAGAGCCTCCCGGAGGCCGTGGTGCAGGGCTCGCTGGAGCGGCTGGCGCCCATCCTGATGACGGCGCTGTGCGCGGGGCTCGCCCTGGTGCCGCTCGTCATCGCCGGGGGAGAGGCGGGCAATGAGATTCAGGCCCCCATGGGTGTGGTCATCCTGGGAGGGCTGCTCTCCTCCACCTTCCTCAACATGCTGGTGGTGCCGGTGCTCTTCCGGCTCTATGGCCAGCCGCCCAGGGCAGGTGCGGCCCTGGGCGAGTGATGTCAGGGCGTGATGCCGGTGATGGGCGTCACGATGCACCCCGGAGCCTGGGGGTTCTCGCAGCACCGGGCGAGCGCATCGATGCTGCCGCGGTAGGTGGCCTCCCACTGCTCCTTCGACATGGAGAGGCCCGGCGGCATCCAATGCGAGTTCGGGTACACCCGCGCCCAGCTGTCCAGGTACTTGCCGAGGTCCTCGGAGTAGATGCCCACGGTCTCGTACATGGCCGTCTTGCAGGTGTGCTGCGAGCCGATGCGGTGGCACCCCGTGCACGTGTTTCCCCGCGTGGAGAGCGCGACCGGCTTGGGCCACTTCTTGAAGTCCTCGCCAATGTCGTTGGCGTACAGGCCGAGCGGGTCCCTCGGCATCTGTCCCGTCTGGCCGATGAGCGGGCTGTACATGAACGGATCGCTGTCGTGGCACGAGCCGCACTGGCCGGAGGCCGTCTTGGCGGGCGTGTTCCAGAAGTCCTTCGCGGCTGGCTTTCCGGCGGGGGGCGTCACCTCCTCGGGGGGAGGCACGCGGCGCCCGTCCAGCCCCTTGTCGGCCGACAGCGGATTGGGCGCCAGCGCCTGGAACCAGCAGGTGCTGCCCGTCTCCACGTTGTGCGAGATGAGATCGATCTCGTCGTAGAGGTAGGTGTTCGCCGGGCGGATCTTCTTCTGGCGGCAGTAGGCGCTGATCTGCACCTTGCCGTCGTCGCGCAGCACCAGGGCGCGCGATTCGGGGATGCACTGCCCGTCGGTGTTCTCGCCCTCACCCGGGGGCAGGAGCGAGGGCCGGTCACACGTCATCTGCGGCACGTAGGTGGCGGGGACCTTGCCATTGACGGTGATGGGGACGCGCGTGCCCTTGGTGCAGTCGAACGCGGGAATGGGGCCGATCTTCTCGGCGCACTCGCGGGCATAGGGCAGCAGCTCTTGTTGCGCCCGGGCCCCCGGTGCGAGCAGCACCAGCAGCCAACAGGCACCAAGGCGGAGGGACGATATCGGTGTGGACCAGCGCATGGGGAAACGGGCGCCTCCCTGGCGTCGAGTGCTCACCGCGCGATCAACCCGGGCGTGCCCAGGATGACCTTGCGGATGGCGGCGTAGTAACGGGCGTAACCGGTGCAGCGGCAGATGTGGCTTCCACAGGCGTCCTGGATGGCCGCGTCCAACCGGGCCTCGGGGATGGGCTCCTTGCGCAGCCGCTCCATCAACATGTGCGTGGCCATCAGGAAGCCCGGGGTGCAGTAGCCACACTGGAAGGCGAACTCCTCCAGGAAGGCCTGCTGGAGCGGGCTGGGGCCCGAGGGCCCGGCGAGTCCCTCCACGGTGGTGATGGACTGGCCGTTGAGCTCGCTCACGGGCGTGGAGCACGCGAGCGTGGGCACCGGATGGGCCTGGGGCACGCGGCACGCGGCCACCGTGCAGGCGCGGCACACGCCGATGCCACAGCTGAACTTGGTGCCCGTCAGCCCCACCTCCTCGTGCAGGAAGTCCACCAGGGGCAGCGAGGCCGGCACCTTGTGGACGTACGTCTTGCCGTTGACGGTGAGGTTCACATTGATGATGGGGGTGGAGCTCATGAGCGGAGGGACTCCAGGATCCGGGCCGGGGTGATGGGCAGCGAGCGGAAGCGGCGTTGGGTGGCGTCGGTGACGGCGTTGGCGATGGCGGGGGGAATCGGGCAGAGCACCGCCTCGGCGATGCCCTTGGGGTGATCATCCGGCGGCGGCAGGGGCGGCAACACGTGCAGCTTCATGCGCCCCAGCGGCAGGTCCTTCGCCAGCGCCACCTGGTAGCGGTTGAGGTTCCAGTTGCCCTCGCCCGCGCCTCCCACGCCCAGGGGCAGCTGCTCGAGCAGCGCGTAGCCGATGCCCATGGCCACCGCGCCCTCGGATTGACCGACGACCAGCTCGGGTTGGATGAGGCGTCCCGCGTCGAGGAAGGTGTGCACCTCGACGACCTGGACGCGGCCCGTGGAGGGGTCCACCTCGACGGCCACCAGGGCGCCCGAGGGCGAGTAGAGGCTGCGGCCGTAGGCGCCGCTGGCGGCGGTGGGCGCGACGACGTTCTTGCGCTCGTGCCACCGCCAGCTCGTGGCACTGGCCGGCCGCGTGCACAGCCCGTCGATGGGCCAGGTCCACGTGGAGCCTTCCAGCGTGAAGTCCGCCTGCACCCAGCGTGCCTGATAGAGGGCGTGCACCATGGCGCCCGCGACTCCCTTGTCGGCGTGGAGCCGGGCGGCGATGGCGGGCAGTGCCAGCTTCGGGAGCCCCGGGGCCACCAGGAAGCCGTCCTCCCAGCGCGTCTCCTCCGCCTTGAGCGGGTTGGAAGGCGCCAGGCCCCAGAGCTTCCGGGCGGCGGGGAACAGGCCCGTGGTGAACAGCACGCGGCTGGCCTGCTCGAGCGCGTGGACCTGTTGGAAGGCGGTGATGCATGCGCTGGAAGACATGGAGTAGCTCTTCGTGTAGCGCGGGTTGTCCCAGGGGTTGCTGTCGCTCTTCTGGGTGCTGTCGCTCTCCTTCAAGTGGGGCCGCTCGTTGCGCCGCTCCAATTGCGAGGTGTTGGCGCGCTGGACGGCCGCCTCCTTCTTCGGCAGCGCGGCCTTGGCGGTACTGGAGGAGGTGGTGGGCTGCTGCGCGGCGTTGACGAAGCCGAGCGGATCGAAGAACTCCACCTGGCCCATGTTCGCGCTCGCCGCGTTGGCCCCGAGGTAGCGCGCGGTGCTGAGGGCCAGCGCCGTGGCCGAGCCATTGCCCATGTCCACGCAGTTGGTGGTCAGACGCAGGGTGCCCTGGGCATCGATCTCGACCGCGGCCATGACCCCGTCCGCGCCCGTGCCATAGGCCTGATTGGCCAGCGCGAAGCCGACGCCGTAGAGCTGTCCCTTCGCCTTGCGCTTCGCCTTCTCGTCCTGGCGCCCGGTCCACAGCTCGTGCTTGCGCGCCAGCTGGCAGATCTCCGCCAGCCGCATGGGCTCCTGGAGCGGCGCGCCCGTCACGGTGAAGTCGCCCTGGGTCAGCGCGTTCTGTTCGCGCAGCTCGATGGGATCGCGGCCCAGGGCGCTGGCGATCTCGTCCATCATGGACTCGACGGCGAAGAAGGCCTGCGGTCCCCCGAAGCCACGCATGGAGCCCGCCACCACGCCGACGGAGGGTTGGGCGAGCGCGTCGATGGACACGCGCGGCACCTTGTAGCCTCCGCCCCCGCAATAGCCCGCGAGCTGGGCCACCCACTGGCTGTAGTTGTTCTGCCCGCCGGCCAGCAGCGACAGCTGGCTGGAGATGGCCTGGAGCCGCCCCTGACCATCCACGGCGAAGGCCTGGGTCATCTTCGCTCCGAGCTGCTTGATGCCGCCCTGGAACTGCTCGAAGCGGTCATAGGCGATGCGCACCGGGCCGTCGGCGTACGTGGCCGCCAGGAGCATCATGAGCGGGAAGAGCGACACGTCCCGTCCGCCGAAACCACCGCCCGGGTAGCAGGAGTTGAGCACCACGCTCCGCACGTCGAGCGGGCTGTTGGGTGTCTGCGTCTTGAAGAGGCTGAAGGCGTCCGAGAGATCGCCATTGGTGCTCTGGGTGCCCAGCACCAGGTTCATGCGCTTGTTGGCGCGGTCGAGCCAGGCCAGGCCCGCCTCGGGCTCCATGAACATCGGATCGATGACCTGGGTCTCGTACGAGCCCTCGAACAGCCTCCACCCGGAGGACTCCATTTCCTTCTGGATGAGCGCGCGGGTCTTCGCGGCCTCGGCGTCCACCGGGTTGACGGAGGGGGTGTAGGGATTGCTGTAGCCGTCCTTTACCTGGGAGAACTGCAC
Organism: Archangium violaceum Cb vi76; assembly: GCF_000733295.1. Lineage (GTDB taxonomy): Bacteria > Myxococcota > Myxococcia > Myxococcales > Myxococcaceae > Archangium > Archangium violaceum. The sequence continues at coordinate 14,551 of NZ_JPMI01000222.1, forward strand.
GCCCTGCGCGTTGTTGTAGAACGTGAGGAAGGTGGGAGGGCTGTAGGGCGCGGGTGGAGGAGCGCCCGAGGGCGGGATGCGAGGGCCGTACTGGAGCACCTGCGGGTTGAAGCGCAGCAGGCGCGAGGCCTCGCGGTAGGTGTAGTAGTCCGCGATGATGAGCAGGGCCACCGGCTGGCCGAGGTAGGCGGGCACCTGATTCAAGGCGGCCAGGAAGACCTTCTGCCGCCCGTCGGGAGGCGTGGTGCTCGAGGGCATCTGCAGGCCATCGCGGGCCAGGTCCACCGACGTGACGGTGCGCATGGGCCGCAGCTCGGGCGGCAGCATGGACAGGTCGACGGCGGTGAGGGTCCGGTCCGCGGAGGTCGCCCGCAGGACCATGACGTGGCGCTCGGTGGTGGGCCACCCCTTCATGTCCCAGGCACGGAAGTCCCGCGCGTAGATCTTCTGCCCGGTGACCTTGGGGAGCCCCTCGATGCGGTAGCGCGCCTTGCCCGGTGGGCCCATCCAGCCCTTCCCGTCCGCCGAGGCCGTCGTCTTGCGTTGGGCCATCGACGGCAGGGAATTGAAGATGACGGTGAGCCCTCCCGCCACGGCGGTCGACTTGAGGAATTGCCTGCGAGTGAAAACGAAGTGCTCGGTCACGGGGTGTCCTCTCCCCTCGGAGCCCATCACTCCGAGAGAAGAAGATCAAGCCCTCACGTGAAGACAGACAACGCTGGCCGTGGACGTGCCGCGACCGCTCAGCACTCGATGATGTTCACCGCGAGGCCGCCGCGCGCGGTCTCCTTGTACTTGGTCATCATGTCCGCGCCCGTCTGGCGCATCGTCGCGATGACCTTGTCGAGCGACACCTTGTGCTTGCCATCACCCTGCAGCGCGAGCCGCGCGGCGTTGATGGCCTTGATGGAGCCCATGGCGTTGCGCTCGATGCAGGGCACCTGGACGAGCCCGCCGATCGGATCGCACGTGAGGCCCAGGTTGTGCTCCATGCCGATCTCCGCCGCGTTCTCCACCTGCTCCGGCGTGCCGCCCATCACCTCGGTGAGGGCCGCGGCCGCCATGGAGCAGGCCACGCCCACTTCACCCTGGCAGCCCACCTCGGCGCCGGAGATGGAGGCGTTGAGCTTGTAGAGCATGCCGATGGCCCCGGCGGTGAGCAGGTAGCGGACGGCGCCCTCGTCATCCGCGCCTGGCACGAAGCGCCGGTAGTAGTGCAGCACCGCGGGGATGATGCCGGCCGCGCCATTGGTGGGCGCCGTCACCACGCGCCCCTGCGCCGCGTTCTCCTCGTTCACCGCCAGCGCGTAGAGGTTCACCCAGTCCATGGCCAGCAGCGGATCCGCGTTGCCGCGCATGTCGCCCTTGAGCTTGCGGTAGATGCCCGCCGCGCGCCGCTTCACCTTCAGCCCGCCCGGGAGGATGCCCTCGCGCTCGCAGCCACGCTTCACGCACGCCTGCATGACCTCCCAGATGCGCAGCAGCCCCGCCCGCACCTGGGCCTCCGGCCGCAGCGCCTTCTCGTTCTCCATCATCAGCGTGCTGATGCTCAGCCCGTGCTGGTGGCAGAGCGCGAGCAGCTCCGCGCCCGTCTTGAAGGGGTAGGGGATGCGCGAGTCCTTCACGCCCACGGCGTGCGCCGAGCTGCCATCGTCGTTGATGACGAAGCCGCCGCCCACCGAGTAGTAGACGCGGCTGAAGGGCTCGCTCCTCCCGGAGAGCACCGCGGTGAAGCGCATGCCGTTCGGGTGGCGCGGCAGCGACTGCCGCTTGTGGAAGACGATGTCCTCGGAGGGACGGAACTTCACCGTGTGCTGGCCGAGCAGCTTCAGCTTCGCCGTCTCGGTGATGCCCGAGATGCGCGCGGGCACGGCGTCACAGTCCACCTCCTCGGGACGTTCGCCCTCCAGCCCGAGCAGCACGGCGATGTCGCTGCCGTGTCCCTTACCGGTGTGCCCGAGCGAGCCGAACAGCTCCGCCTTCACGGACTCGACGTCGCCGAGCCCTCCCGCTTCCTTCGCGAGACTCTCCACGAACTGCCGCGCCGCACGCATCGGCCCCACGGTATGCGAGCTCGAGGGCCCGATGCCGATGGTGAACATATCGAAGACACTGAGTGACACGAACCGCCTCCCGCCCGAGGGCAGGCGAACCTATACCGCAAGCGGGTGCCACTTGCCGCGCGGGCCCCTCGTGCGAAGGGCGTCCTCCCGGCCATGACCTGGATGTGTCCGGCGGAATGCATCATCGAGCACACTTCCACCCTCGATGACGCAAGGCGTCCCGATGACGCAAGGCGTTGCCGCTGGAGCCCCAACGACTCAGTGGCCCGAGGCGGCCGAGGCGGCGAACTCCTCCGGCATGACGGGCGCGCGGAAGGGCAGCCGCCAGCGCTCGCGGTCGCCCGGTTGGCTGGCCTTCACCCGGGCGAACCCCTTCAGGCCGAGGCCGAGCAGCGACACCATGCCCAGGGCGATGGCACCCGAGGTGGCGGTGCGCAGCGTCCGGGGCCAGAGGGCACGCAGGCCGAAGAGGCCCACGGGAATGACGTAGACGGGAATGGCGACCAGGCCCGCGAGCGCGACCCAGCGCCGCTTGTCGGCTTCGGACAGAGCGGAGAGATCCATGGCTGCCCTACAGGGTGAGGGCGCGCATGGCGGGCGGGAAGGGGTCCCCGCGTGCTGGTTGCATGGAGACCGACAGTACGGACGGGCCCGCCGCTCAGTTACCGCCACCACTCCGCTGCCAGGTCTCGCGGCGCTGGTCCTGGGCGCTCTTGCGCGAGAGCGCCTCCTCGATCTGCCGGGGCAACTCCTCCAGGCGCGTGCGGTGCATCCGGATGCTCAGCGCGTACAGGCCCTGCTCCTGGTCCGGCAACTGGGTGCCGTACTGCTCGAGCACCGTCGTCGCGAACGCGATGGCATCCTCCGACACCTGGCGGCGGTGCTCGTAGTACTGGTGGATCTCCTGCTCGGTGGCCGTGTTGGACTGCACCTTGCCGTAGAGCGCGTTCCAGCGCTTTCCTTCCTCGTCGCGCTTGCGCAGCACCTCCGGGTCCTTCGTCGGCACGCCCGTCTCCCAATAGAGGTTGTTGGGCAGCAGCGTGCGCAGCTTCTCCAGATCCACCGGATGCCGTGCGGGCGCCTCACTGGGAGCAGCCTCGGCGATGGGATTGGCCGGGAGTCCGGCATCGCTCGGCACCGTCGCGAGCGCGGATGACGTGGGGGCGGCCCGGGGCTCCGGGGCGGGTGAGCGCTGCTCGGGCACCGCGGCCCGTGATTCTTGTCCTGGTGCGTCATCCGTGGAGGGACTCGCGAGCAAGACACCGACGAGCACCAGCGCCAGCAGCACGACAGCCGCGGCCCCGAGCAACCACGGCAGACTCTTCGGTCGACCAGTCACAGCCATGACGGATGAGATACCTCGTGATACGTGTTTGTCACAATCTCGTAAAGTAGGAAAACGCCGTTCAGTCTGGAGATACAACTATTTCACGGATTGTGCTAGGTGGGAGTCTCCCCCCATAAACCAACCATGGAAGGAGTTGGGATGAAAAACCATCTCTTGATGGGTCTTCTCGCGGCCGCGGCCGTTCCGGCGGCCACCGCTCAGGCCGAGGTCCTCGTCTCTGGCATTGTCGATGTGCTCGTGGACGGAGGAAACAACTACACCTGGCAGAAGGTGGAGTTGCCTGGAACGAAGTGTGGCAACGGTTCCCAGTACAAGTTCTTCGTCCACCGCAGTGACACGGGTTCGCAGAACCTGCTGTTCATGTTCGAGGGTGGCGGCGCGTGTTGGGATTACGACACCTGCAGCGGGCGCGCGGGAGTGCTGGGCGCGGCCAATCCGAACGGCCTCACGGATGACTACATGCAGCAGTTCACGGCGAAGTACGTCTCGCCGATCGTGAACGGTGCGGATCCGGGCCTGCCGTTCCGCAGCCGCAAGGACCTGGTCACCAAGGACTGGAACATCGTCTACATGCCGTACTGCACGGGTGACGTGCACGTGGGCAACAACGCGGTCACCTACGTGGATCCGACGGGCGCGCAGCCGCCGCTCACGTGGCACCACTCGGGATATACCAACTCGATCGCCGCGGCCAACTACGCCAAGACGCAGTTCCCCCGGGTCAACAAGCTGCTCGTCACCGGCTTCAGCGCCGGCGGCACCGCCACCGCGGCCGGGTATTACTTCGTACGCAAGGCCATCAACCCGGCGCGTGGCTATTACCTGAATGACTCGGGCCCCATCTACCTGGCGGCCAACGTCAATGACCGCTCGCGCGCCCTGCACGACAAGATCCGCCAGTCGTGGAACCTGAACTCGGTGTTCGGTCAGCTGCCGGCGTCGTTCGACCAGAACAACATGGGCACCATCAACCGCATGGTGGCCATGGAGTTCCCCAACGACCAGCTCGCCTACACGGCCTATACGCGGGACTACAACTACTCGCGCTTCTCCTACGAGCGCTTCCACACGCCCAACGACCAGGAGTCGGTGCTGGGCTACTGGAAGCAGGACCAGGACCGGCTCGTGGCCGAGCTGAACCTCTACAACAACTTCAGCTACTTCATCCCGCACGCCCGGCCGATCAACGTCAGCCACTGCAGCACCATCATCACCTTCGTTGGCTCGCACGCCTGCCAGAAGATGGAGAAGAAGCGCTGGTACGAGTACGTCTCCGAGCCGTGGCAGAACTGGAAGTGCAACAGCGAGTTCGTGCCGATGGACGTGTTCCTCTCCCGCTTCATCAACGACAACCAGCGCATCCGCATCTACGAGCCGGCCAACGGCTACAACGATGATGATCCGGGCATGGACATCCTCGCGCCGCTGATCAACGGCGCGCTGGGCGGCTAACCCGGCTGACATGAGGTCCGGGCGGGGTATGTTGCTCCGCCCATGGACTCGGAAGCACCCGATGACCTGGGCGGCACGTTCGGCTCCGTGCTGCCCGGGCTCGCGTGGCAGGCCTGGAGCTGGACGGTTCAGCGCCCGTAGCCGGCGCTCCTCACATCCACGAGCCGGCCGTTCTCGAACACCACCACCTGCATCAGCTGGCGGGGACCGAAGTTGTACGTCCACTCCTCGATGGTCTTGTAGACGACCCGCTCCTGGGTGGTCTCGGTCTCCTCGCCCTTCTGCCTCGTCTTCTCGCCCACGCTCTCGGTGCGGGTGTTCTTGTCCATGGGCTCGCCGCACTTGCCGAGGACCTCCGCCTTGGTCGCGTCGTCCGACACGAGCGCGTTGCCGCAGCGCAGCGTGGCCGCGTCGCTGGAGGAGGGGAGCAGGAAGAACGAGAGGGTCAGGGCCGCCAGGAGGGCACGCATTCGGAGAGCTCCTTCGATGTGGGTTCCGGGGATGAAGCGGACGGCCCACCCCCGGGAGATATTCATTCGCCGGGGCCTATTTCGTGGGCTTCGCCTTGGTGGTGGCGCGGACCCTACCAGGGCTCACCGCCAGCCCCTGGCTCGCGGCGCTCGGGACCCTTTATCTTCTCGAAGGAACATCATCGGAGGACCGGCCATGGCTGAGCGGACCGTGGGCTCGAGGTTGATGGTGTACGACCGCACCTGTGGTGGGCGCTGGGGTCTTCCGGGCCTCACCTTCTCGTGGCGGGTGGGCGGCGTGCTGTACCGCGCGCTCGGCCGGCTCGATGACTGGAAGGGCGTGGCGAGCTGGCCCGAGGCGCTCGACTGGTTGCTCGACCGCTCGCGTGAGCGGCCCATCGCGGAGATCCAGTTCTGGGGCCATGGCAACTGGGGATGTGTGCTCATCGACCGGGTGCCGATGGATGTGCGGGCGCTCGCGCCGGGCCATCCGTGGCACGCGCGGCTGGCGGAATTGCGCGAGCGGCTCGTGCCCGGCGGAGATTCGCTCTGGTGGTTCCGCACCTGCGAGACGTTCGGGACGGCCCGGGGTCATGCCTTCGCGAAAGCGTGGACGCGCTTCTTCGGTTGCCGTGCCGCGGGGCACACCTACGTCATTGGTCCCTGGCAGAGCGGGTTGCACTCGCTGCGCCCCGGCGAGGAGCCGCACTGGCCGGTGGAGGAGGGGGTGCCGCCCGAGGTGCGCACGGGGATGCGGCATGCGCTGTGGTCGGGGCCTCGGGTGCCCAACACCATCACGTGTCTGCATGGCCGGGTGCCGCCGGGCTTCTGACGTGGGCGCGCCGGGCCCTTGTCCGCGGCCGCGCCCTCTGCGACGGTGCGTGGCCATGACGACACGACCCTTTCGCATCCTGGGCCTCCAGCAGGTGGCCATTGGCGGGCCCGACAAGGCGCCCCTGCGCAAGCTGTGGGTGGACGTGCTGGGCCTCGAGCCCCATGGCACCTACCGCAGCGAGCGCGAGAACGTCGACGAGGACATCGTCGTGGCCGGAGCCGGGCCCTTCCGCGTGGAGGTGGATTTGATGCAGCCGGTGGACCCGAACGGGAAGCCGCGCGTGCACGACCCCGCGCTCAACCACCTGGGCCTCTGGGTGGATGACCTGCGCGCGGCGGTGACGTGGCTGGAAGGGCAGGGCGTGCGCTTCGCTCCCGGCGGCATCCGCAAGGGCGCGGCCGGCTTCGACGTGACGTTCATCCACCCCAAGGGCAACGAGCAGTTCCCGCTCGGGGGCGAGGGCGTGCTCATCGAACTGGTGCAGGCCCCGCCCGAGGTCATCTCCGCCTTCGACTCCTTCGCGAAGGCCGCTCACAAGCCATAGGCCTCCAGCAGCCGGAGCCACACCTCGCTGACGGAGGGGAAGGCCGGCACCGAGTGCCAGAGTCTGTCGAGCGGCACCTCACCGGCCACCGCGATGGTGGCCGCGTGCAGCATCTCGCCCACTCCGGGGCCCACGAAGGTGGCCCCGAGGATCACACGCCGCTGCTCGTCCACCACCAGCTTCACCCCTCCTTCGAAGCCCTGTCCCAGCAGGCTCGTGCCCGCCACCGAGTCCAGGTCCACCTGTACGGTGCGCACCTGAAGGCCCCGCTCACGGGCCTCGGCCTCGGTGAGCCCCACCGCGCCCACCTGCGGGTGCGTGAAGATCACCTGGGGCGTGGCTCGCGCATCCGCCCACGCCTCCTCCTGCCGGCCCAGGATGTTGTCTCCCGCGAGCCGCGCCTGGTACTTGCCCATGTGCGTGAGGAGGTTGCGCCCGTTCACGTCTCCGCACGCGTACAGCCAGCCGCCCTCCACTCCCCTGGCGCGGAGCAGATCGTCCACCTCCACCGGCTTGCCCGGCGTCAGCCCCACCGTCTCCAGGCCCACGTCCCGCGTGGTCACCTCCCGGCCCAGCGCCACCAGTATTTCGTCCGCGCGCAGGGTCTCGCCGGAGTCGAGTGTGAGCGTCGCCTCGCCCTGGCCTCCGGAGCGGTGGACGCGTGTCACCTGGGTGCGCGTGCGCACCGTGACGCCGCTCTCGCGCAGGGCCTTCTCCACGAGCCCGGCGGCGAAGGGTTCCAGGCGTGAGAGGATGTGCCCGCCGCGTTGGATGAGCGTCACCTCCTCCGCTCCGAGCGCCTTCCAGGCCTGGCTCAGCTCCGTGGCCACCACGCCGCCTCCCAGCACCGCCAGCCGCCGGGGCACCTTCTTGGCGCCGGTGCCCTCGCGGTTCGTCCAGGGCTTCGCCTCGCGCAGGCCCGGAATGTCCGGGATGCGCGCGCGGCTGCCCGTGGCCAGCACCACCGCGCGGCGCGCCGTCAGCTCGCGCGTCGCTCCATCACGAGTCGTGACCCGGACCACCCGAGGGCCCGCGAGCCGGCCGTGCCCTCGTACCAGCTCGATCTTCGCGCCTCGCGCCCACTCCGCCTGGCCCTTGTCGTCGTAGCCGTGGACCATCTTGTCCCGGTAGGCGAGGACCGCGGAGGCATCGAGCGGTTGCTTCACCACCTCGCGGACACCGGGCGAGTGCCGGGCCATCCAGTGCACCTCGGAGGGCCGGAGCAGCGCCTTGCTGGGAACGCAGGCCCAGAAGGAGCACTCCCCGCCGAGCAGCTCCATCTCCACGAGGGCCGTCGCCAGTCCTCCCGCGGCGGTCCGCGCCGCCACGTTCTCTCCCGCCGGGCCTCCGCCGATGACCACCACGTCGAATGCGTCCGCCATATGCCCTCTCCGCGCTTCGAGTCCCCGAAACGAAAAACGTAGGGGAGCACGGGCGGCGGCACCATGCGGCTCGCGGCCGGGCTTTCATCCGAAAGGTGTCACTCCGGTACACGGATCGCGCACCTTTCGTTGGCTCATGTACGAGTCGACAGCGTGGCCTGGCGTCTCCACGCGGCGGGCGTGAGGCCGTGGGCCCGCCGGAAGAGGCGGATGAAGTGCGTGGCGTCCGCGTAACCCACGCGCTCGGCGATGATGTCCACCCGCTCGTCCGTGCCCCGGAGCCTCCGCCGGGCCTCGGCCATGCGGTACTCGAGGATCCACTGGCCCACCGTGCGGCCCGTCTCCTTGCGGACCACGCCGGCCACGTGCGTGGTGGATCGTTCGACGGCCCGTGCCACCTCCGTGAGGGACAGCGGCCCGAGCGCGTTCGTCTCGATGAACGTGAGCGCCCGCCGCGCCAGGCTCTGTCCCGCCGGGTCCGGTGGGTCCTCGAGGCCCGTCATGCGCTCCAGCTCGATCAGCACCAGGCGGAGCAGGGCGCCCACGGCCTCGTCGCGGGAGCGCTCGTCGCCGGTGAACTCGGACTCCATGAGCCGCATCCACCGCTCCAGGCGCTTGCGTTGGGCGGCTTTCGGGCGGAGGACCGGGTGGCATCCACTCCGGATCCGCAGCAGGGGACCCAGCCGGAGTCCCTCGCTGCTTCCCCAGTTCGGGTCTTCGTGGGGAAACGCCTCCGGGTGGAAGGAGATCACCCATCCCTCCGCGTCACCGGCGTGCGGCGAGCCGTGAGGATCCCCGGGAGGAATGATGTGGACGTCTCCCGCTCGCAGCACCTGCTCACCGCTGTGGTGGATCGTCGACTGGCCGCGCGTCACGAGGAAGATGACGGCATACGAATGGGTGAAGGTTCCCGGCCGGGTGGAGTGGTTGTGGCTGCGGTTGTGGCTGTATCGCCCCACCCAGACCGGGAGCTGGTGCTGCTTGAAGTCCTCGTGGGTCGGCGAGGGCAGCTTCGTTTCTTGAGGGGTCTTCCTCCTCGTCATGGTTCCTTCGTAGCGATGGCGTGGGCCGGGCTCAACCTTCTGGCCACAATCCGGCGGCCGCGTTCTCCATGTTGAGGGCGTGGTTCATCATGGCCCCGGCCATCGTGCCAGCACCCGCCGCCGCGCTCGCGCCCTGGAATCGGGTCGTGAGATCTCCCGCCGCGTGGACTCCTGGGACGGAGGTTTCCATGTGCTCGTTGACGCGGACGAAGCCCTGCTCGTCGAGCGCGACGCCGAGCCGCTGCACCACCTCCGTCTGTCGCTGCGGGGGATGGGAGAAGAGCACCTCTCGCGCCACCCGCGTCCCGTCCTCCAGCTCCACGGCTTCGAGGTGCGCTCCATGGGCTCCGTGTCCGCCGCTGGCGATGAGCCGGCGGATCTTCCGGGTCTCCAGGCGGACTCCGGCGCGCTCCAGCCGCTGGTGCTGCTCGGCGGTCACCTCCATGGAGCCGTGGGTGAAGACCACCAGGTCGCGGGACCAGCCCGTGATGAAGAGCGCGAAGTCGAGGAAGTGCGGGCTCGTCGCGAGCAGTCCCCAGGGCCGATCCCGCACCTCCCAGCCATGGCAATACGGGCACTGGAAGATGCTCCGGCCCCACAGCTCGCGATAGCCGGGCAGGTCCAGTGGCTCGTCGACCATGCCCGTGGCGAGCAGCACCCGGCGGGCTTCCACCACCCGCCCTCCCGTGAGCACGGCCCGGAAGCCAGGCTCGAGTCGCTCCACGGCGGTGACGCGCGTGTCCAGCAGGATGTCGACACCGTAGGGCTCGAGCTGCTCGTGGGCGATGCGCCGGAACTCCTTCGGGGGAATCCCGTCGCGGGTGACGAAGCCGTTGATTCCCTCGGCCGCGCTGTTCCGGGGCGAGCCCCCGTCGCACAGGAGCACCTGCTTCCGGGCACGCCCGAGCATCAGCGCCGCGCTCAGGCCCGCCGGGCCACCACCGATGATGACCACGTCCTTCTGTTCCGGAGCCGTCTTCATGTCCGTCCTCGCATGAGAAACGGATACGCGCGGGCCTGGCCCGGCGTCAGAGCGGATTCTCGTGCGGAATCGGCGGATCTTCCGGTGGCCGGAGTCAGTGGATCGTGTTGCGCATGCTCCCTCTCCCTCTGGGAGAGGGCGGGGGGTGAGGGTAGTCCCCTGCGCGCCTCTCTGTCGCGATGTCGTACAGAGGGAAGACCCTCACCCTGACCCTCTCCCAGAGGGAGAGGGGACATCCACGCCCCCTACGGACCATGTCCAGGGACTTCGTGGACACTTCACCAGGGGCTCAGTGCCGTGAGGGCTCGATGTTGTTCCCGGTGAACCGGCGCAGGTCCGCGCGCAGAGCTTCGTTGAAGCGGAAGGGCTCGGGGCACTGCCGCGACTCGCAGACGGCCAGGTAGTCGTTGAAGAAGGCGAGCGGGCCCCGGGCGGAATAGCCGCGCAGCCGCTCGGGCCCCCATGCCTCCTCCAGGGTCCGGGCCATGTGCGCGCCCACCCGGACGAAGAGCCAGTCCTCGCGCGGCTCATGCGCGGCGAGGATGCGTTCACGCGCCACGTTCGGAGCCCGCTCGATGGCTGCCCGGTCGAGCAGCCGGGCCACCTGCTCGAAGGCCTCTGGGAGCTCGCCCGTCCCGGGCAGGGTCCCCGGCCCATGCGTGGCCCATTGGTGATAGGCGAGCCCGTAGCCGAAGACCCGGCTTAGCGCCTCGTTCACCACCGCGTCCACCGGGCCCTGGCGGTGCGCGCTCAGCCGCGGCCCCTTGTCCTCGAGCAGCAACTCGATGACGCCGTAGGCGATGCGCTTGAGCGAGGCGGCCTGGCCCTCCACGTTGCTCGCCAGGGCGATGGCCACGTCTTCCCCGGGCAGCAGGAGGAGCAGCGTGGACGTCTCCGGCTGGGCTCCCGAGTGGGCCACCACGTAGTGGCCTCGCAGCGGCCAGGTGGCGAAGCCCATGCCGTAGTCGGTGAGCCGTCCATCCCGGGTGCTCATCGGCGTCTGCATCCACCCCGAGCTGGTGCGCGACAGCAGCCGGTAGTCGAGCAGTGCTCCGCTGAAGCCGAGCAGATCCTCGATGGACGCACGGGTGCCGCCTCCGGCGAAGCGGCCGGACACGTCGATGACCTTGGAGGCCACCCTCTGCCCGTCGCGAATCCGGTAGCCCGCGGCATGGTGCTCGTCGCGCGTGCGGCGATCGTCCAGCGCCGCGTGCACCATGCCGGCGGGGCCGAAGACGTGCTCCTGGAGGTACTCGCCGTAGCTCTGCCCGGACACGGCCTCGATGGCGGCGCCGAGCAGGTTGTAGGCCCAGGTGCTGTAGATGAAGCGGGTACCGGGCTCGGCCTCCAGCTCGTAGCCCGCCACGAGCTCGAGCGCACCAGCGGTGTCCACCCATCCGCTGTCATGGCTGGGGCCGAAGCGGCCGTAGTTCGTCACGCCGCCCAGGTGGCCGAGCAGCTGACGCACCGTCACCGGCCAGCGCTTCTCCGGCCATGCGGGCACCAGCGTGCGGATGTCCGCGTCGAGGTCGATGCGGCCCTGCTCCACGAGTTGCAGCACGGCCACGGCGGTGAATGTTTTCGTGATGGAGGCCAGGCGCCAGGTGGTGCGCGGCGTGGCGGGCAGTCCGCGCGCCACGTCCCTCAGCCCGTAGGTCCCCACCCAGCGCTGGGTGCCCCGCAGCACGCCCACCGCGAGGCCCGCGTGCGGCTCCCGCGAGAGCTCCGCGCGCACGAGCGCATCCAGGGCTCGCCGTACCTCCTCGGGGAAGGGCTGCTCTTCGGCTGGGGCTACGACATAGGGCCGCTCGCACACGGGCATCCCCGGTGGGACGGCCCACGCGGTGAGTCCCACCAGGAAGAACGGAAGCCACAGCCCCTTCACCGTGCGTTCCTCCGGGGCTCGGACCTGGCGTGTGTCTCGGCGGCTCTGATGACGCGATCCATGGTGCTCGATGCTGGCGCGTCCCACCGTATCCGGATTCGGGCTGTCGCGCGCAGGTGTGGAGAAAAAGGGCAACGCGCCGGGTGGGCTGTCCCTTTTCTCCACGGTCTCCGGAAGCCCTCAGAGGGCTGTTGGATATGGAACACGAATTGCTGAGGCGTAACGGGTTTTACCACCCGGTTCCTTGGAACACCAAGTTCCTCGAGTGAATCCGACATCAATCGCTCGCCCGAGGGCGAGTGGGAGGCACATTCAATGAAGAGGTTTCTGAATCCGCTGATGGCCGCATCCGTGGTCGTGCTGGCGTCCGCGTGCGCGAAGGTGGAGCGGATCGAGGTGAAGCCGGCCAAGGTGGAGCTGTCCGAGGCGGGCCAGTCCGTGGCGCTGTCGGCCCAGGGCGTGACGGCGGAGGGCAAGCCGGTGGAGAAGGCGGAGCTGGCATTTGCCTCCACCAACGCGAAGGTCGCCACCGTAGACGCCGCGGGCAAGGTGACGGCGGTGAAGAGCGGCTCGGCGAACATCACCGTCACCTCGGGTGAGGTGAGCGCCTCGGCCCCGGTGGAGGTGGTGATTCCCTCGGCGATCGTCATCCAGGGCGCGCCCTTCACGCTGACGGGCCTGGGCTCGGAGGCGGTGGTGGAGGCCGAGGTGAAGGATGACGCGGACCGTCCGGTGAAGGACGCGAAGCTGGACTACGCCGCCGCGGACGCGAACGTGGTGCAGGTGGAGGGCAACAAGCTGGTGGCCAAGGCGGTGGGCACCGCGAAGGTGACGGTGACGTCCGGCAAGCTGACGCAGGAGTTCGAGGTCACCGTGAAGCTGCCCGAGGTGGACGCGGTGGCGTTCGAGACGGTGCCGGCGACGCTGAAGGTGGGCGAGAGCGCGGCGCTGGCGGTGGTGGCCAAGGGCACGGACGGCGCGGCCATCAAGGGCGTGTCCTTCACGTTCACCACCAGCGACGAGAAGATCGCCACGGTGGACGCCACCGGGAATGTGACGGCGGTGAAGGCCGGCGCGGTCACCATCAAGGCCGAGGGTGGCAGCAAGGCCACCGAGACGAAGCTGACCATCAAGAAGAAGTAGTCCCGCGGTACCGGGCTCCGGGTGCGGTTCCGCCTGGAGCCCGTGGCATGCTCGGGCTGTGTCCATCCGGAGGAGGGCCTCGTCTCGGGTCCACTCCGTTTCGAGGGAGCAGCCCATGGTTGGTGCAAGAGAGACGGGTCGCGTTTTCGTTCTGTGCGTGCTGGCCGTGCTCGCGAGTGTCACGGCGGGCTGTTCCGTGGGGGCACACTCCACCGCGAGCAGTCCGGCCGCCGCGAGCAGCCCCGTCTACCTGGCCCAGGTCACCTGCTGGAACACGATGAGTTGCTGCATCCAGAGATGGCCTCTGAGTGCGGCGGAACACTGTGGGGCCAGCGCGGCGGAGATCGCCGAGGTGCTCAATGGCGCCAGGGTGCTCCATGAGATGGCCAAGACGGAGGGGGAGTCGCTCGAAGGGAAAGAAGAGGCGCAGGCGCAATCGGACGCGGAAGTCACTGAAGATTCAGGCGAGCCTCCCCAATGCACGGGCCAGAATCACCACATCATCTCCCGGCCTATTTCCAAAGAACTGGAGGAACACAAAACGCTTCGGGGACTCTACAAGCCTCGGGATGAGCGCTTCGTGACCAGGGCCAAGGACGAGGAGTCACACTGCGGTTATCAGCAATGGCACCGCGACGTGGACAAGGAGGTCATCGAATGGCTCAAGGACTTCTCCTCGGCAACGCGGAAGGAGTTCGAGAGTTTCCTGCGAGAGATCTACAGTCGCCCGGAGATGCTCAAGAGGTTCCCCAATGGCTTCCCAGGTAGATGAGCCCCCGCGCTTCTTCGTGCTCCAGGATGACGTGTGGGGGCCCCATGACACCCAGGGCAGCAAGGTTGAGCCCATCAACAGGGGAGACGCCCCTCATTGCCCACGGTGTGGTGGCGCCATCGGCATGTTGACATGGCTGCCGCCCTACCGCGTCGAGTTGGAACTGTATGGCCAGGGTTGGGGCGACTTCATCAACGGGCCTGGGTATAACGTCCTCATCTCCGAGCGCTTCGCGGAGGCGTTCCGGGCGGAAGGCTTGACGGGCTTGCTCGGGTTCCACCCAGTCGACGTGGTACGGGTGAAGAGGAAGCGCAAGGGTTTCAAGCCCGGTGCCGTGCCCCGTTACTTCACCGTCACCGTCTGCTTCAGTCGTGCCGCCGTGGATGATGGCCGCAGCCGCGTGCGCCGCCTCGTGCCCGTGTCTTGTCCGGAGTGTCTCACGCCTGGCAGGGATTCCATCCACGGCTTCACCCTGGAGCCGGGCACCTGGCAGGGCGAGGACGTCTTCCGTCCCCGGGGTCTCCAGGGCCGTATCCTCGTCTCCGAGCGCTTCGCCGGGTTCGTCAAGCGCCATGGGCTGACGAACATGAAGCTGACCCCCACCCAGGAGTTCACCTGGGACCCACGGCGGCTGGGCCCGCCCGATGCTCCCCCGGCGGGTCCCACCTGACGCGAACCCGTGCCGCTACTTCGCGGCCACGAACTCGAAGGAGGCCGTGGCCTCCTTGCCCTCCTGCACCGTCACCTGGGCCGTCTTCGTCCCGAGCGTCTCGTGCCACGCCTCGAGCGTGTACGTCCCCGGGGGCAGGCCCTGGATGGAGAAGGCGCCGTCCTCGGCGGTGGTGGCGAAGTACGGATGGGGGCTCAGCACCACGAACGCCGTCATCCACGGGTGGATGTCGCACTTGAGGCGGATGACGTCCGCTTCCTTCGGAGGCAGGGCCTCCTTCGTCTTCAGGGGCGGCTGCGTCACGTTGAAGAGCTGCTTGCCCCCGGACACGCCCCGCACGTTGTGCAGCGTGCTGTCGCTGTTCATCAGCACCAGCGGCTGGTTGATGACGGCGCCCTGCACGCGCGGTTTGTACATGCACCGGTTCTGGTCCACCACGACCATGGTGCTCGGCGGCGTCGTGGGCTGGCCGGGCACGTTGCCCTGCACGCGCACCAGCACATTGGCCAGCTTGCCGTCCGTCACGAGCACGGGCTGGTCCACCAGCTCCATGCCGTCGCAGTTGGGATCCGTCCCCGGGGTGATGGGGTTGGGGGCGGGGGGCTTGCCCTTGAAGGTGACGAGCCCGCGCACGGTGCCGCCGCCCTGGGGGGCCTGGGCGGCCTCCTCCTGGGGCTCCTGGGGCAGGGGAGTGTCGGCGGGCAGGGGCGCGGCCTTGATGGTGGGGGCGGCAGGAGCCGGAGCCTGGGCGGCGGAGGGAGCCGGAGCGGCCTCGTCCTTCTTGCAGGCCGTCAGGGCGGAGAGTCCCACCGCACCGAGTACCGTCAGGCCCAGCGTACGCAGCTTCATCGTGCAATCTCCTCGCACTCCCAGTCCGAGGGGGGACGCGGACCGGGGTGGGGAATGTCCACGGCTGTCGTAACAGAAAAGCGGGCCGGTGGGCCAATGGGGTGGGGGGACACCCTCAGGAGGTGGCAGGTAGGCCCGCGAGGAGGCGGGCGCCAACGCACCGCGCCTTCACCGGGGGAGCGGGGAGGTGCGCCGGGCGCGGGTGTTGGATCTCCGCAGGCGCTCGACATTCGATTCCATCCGAATGGCATCCGGTCCGGACTGAATGTCATCCGGTGGGAATCAGATGACATTCGGATGTTCCTGAACGACGAAACCGCTCGATTCGAAACCGCTCAATTCGAGGGCGTGGGGGCCCGGGGCTGCACCCGTCCGCCGCTGAACCCGCGCCAGCGGACATACCGGGTGAAGTCGCGTACGAAGGCATCCGGCGACAGCCCGATGGCGCTCTCGAAGGCCTGGGGGAACTCCTTGCCGCCCTTCATCTCGCGCAGCAGACCGCGCACCGACTCCTCGCCGTAGCGCTTCACCAGGAACGCGAAGGTGTGGTGGGCCACCCCGTAGATGAAGTTCGAATCGTCCCGGTACAAATCCCCGGGATTGTTCACCGGATCGCTCGTGGGCGAGCGCTCGTAATGCCGGGCGATCTCCTCCAGCGACACCCACCGGTACGCCTGCTCCGCCGTGAACGAGGCCATGCCCTCGCGGAACCACAGGGGAATCTGCTTGCGCGACCAGTTACGCCGCTCCGATGCCTGCTGGTACATCACGCTGTGGGTGAGCTCGTGCAGGAGCAGCTCGTTGATCTGCGGCTGGGTGGCTCCGGCCGGGGCCCAGGAGGCGGGGGCCTGGACGAACACGTCGTCATAGCGGCTCCAGGCGCGCAGCCAGCTATAGCCGTGCTGCCGGACGGCGGCCTCCAGTGACGCGTGGTCGGGCATGACCTTGATGGTGACGGGCTCGCGCAGCGCGCCCCAGCGCTCCAGCCTGGGCAGGGCCTCGGTGACCGCCTGCCGGATGCGGGCGGCGTCCCGCGCGTCCTCGTGGTCGTAGTCGATGCGGAACTCGCCGACGGAGGTTTCCAGGGGGAGCGACGCCTCGAGTGCCGCTCCGGGGGCCGAGAACCGGCTGGAGGCGCAGCCCGACAGCAGCACCAGCACTCCCAACGCCACGATGCGCATCTCCGTCCTCATTCCACGTCCAGCCAGTGCAGCACCGTGCGGCCCACGTCCGCCACGGTGGCCAGGGACTCCAGTCCGGGAGCTGGCGGTCCGAAGTAGAGCACGGGGACGGCGTTGAGGGTGTGGGAACGTGTAGTCAAATCCTCCACGTTCCCATGGTCGCTGCACACCAGGACCCGGGCGTCGGGGGGGCGGGTGGAGATGACGGCCCGGGCGAAGGCGTCGAAGGTGTCCAGGGCCTCGCGGGCGGCGGCGAAGTCCTGGGCGTGTCCGGCCTCGTCGGCCAGGTAGTGCTCGAAGAAGGTGAAGTCCGCCTCCCCAGCCACCCGCCAGAAGACGGCGGCGGCCTCGGCCGGGGTGCGCTGGGGGGCGGACAGGCTCCGGGCCTGGGCCCGCTCGCCGGTGATGTCATGGGTGAGGCCCTGGCCGGCCCGGGCGTCCTCCAGGGTGCGCAGGGGGACGTCCGCGGCGGCGAAGGCCAGGGTGCTGGCGGAGGCCTTCAGGCGTCGCAGGGCGGCCGGGGGGAGGGTGAACTCGGGGGGGCTGGAGGAGGGGCGCCGGGTGAGCTTCAGCGCGTCCAGATAGGCCACGGGGTAGCTATTGGCGAAGGTGGCGCTGCGCCCCGCGCCCACCAGCCGTTTGACGATGGAGTGGCGCGCCAGCAGCTCGCGCAGGGGGGCGTCCGGGTAGCCCAGGACGTGCCGGCCGATGAGGACGGGGGCGGGCTGGCCGGTGAGGATGGCCGTCTGGTTGGAGGCGGACTGTGGCCGCCCGGCCACGCCAAAGGTGGGGTCCACCGGAAAACACTGCCCCCCCTCGGGAAGCGCGCGGGGGGGTTCTTCCCGGAAGTGGGAGAGGAGATAGTCGCGGTTGGCGAGTGGATTCGCCTCCGGCTCGTTTCGTCCGATGCCGACCCCATCGATGAACAGGACCACGACGCGCATTGCGTGGGACTGTATCCTGGCTTCAAGACACCCATGGCTCTCCACGGCGACTTCTCCAGCTTCCCCCTTCCCGAATTGCTCCAGTGGTTGGACGGCTCCCGCAAGACGGGCACGCTCCAGCTCCTCACCTGGGAGGGCGGCGAGCGCAAACTGTTCCTGCTCTCCGGCCAGGTGCTCTCGGTGGCCCATGAGGGGCTGTGGGGGCGCGTGGCCCGGGTCCTCTCGCTGGCGAAGCTGGCGGATGGCGCGGAGGTGCTGGCGGCCTTCAACGCGGTTCCTCCGGGCACGGAGGACGTGGAGCCGTTCTTCCGCAAGCACAATGTGGAGCTGAAGCTGGTGCGCGAGCTGGTGCGCGAGGAGATGCTCGGCTCCATGGTGGACCAGACGCGCGGGGGCCACGGTGCCTTCCACTGGTCGGAGGACCTGGACCGCACGGGCGAGGAGTGGGGCCCCTGCGAGATGAGCCTCCGGGAGCTGCTCTTCGAGTCGCTGCGCTGGGTGGATGAGCAGCCGGATGTGGACCGGGTGCTGCCGGGAGACGCGTTGACGGTGCGCTCGCGCGTGCAGCCCACCCCCCGCCAGCCGTTGATGCACCGCATCCTGCTGACGATGTGCGCGGGCGGGCAGAACCTGGGGCGGCTGCGGCTGTCGCTGGGCCTGTCTCGCTCGGCCACCACGCGCCGGGTGTTCGAGCTGCTGCGGGCCAAGCAGGTGGAGGTGGAGGGGGCACCGGAGGTGGTGGTGGATCCGGTGACGGACATGCTGGAGAAGGGCGCGGTGCTCATCCGCGAGGGCCAGTACGACGCGGCGGAGCTGGTGTGCTCGTCCCTGCTGTCGAGCGACCCGACGGACCGGCGGGTGCGCGAGTTCGCCCGCATGGTGCAGAGCGAGCACGTGGCGTCGCTCTACGCGAAGCTGCCGCCGCTGTCGGTGCCGGTGCTGCGGCCGGATCCGGAGACGCAGACGCTGCTCAATCAGGAGGAGCGGCAGGTGTCGGCGCTCGTCAACGGTTCCTGGGACGTGTCCACCCTGGTGCTGGCCAGCTCCGCGCGCGAGCTGGAGACGCTGAAGACGCTGGCCAAGCTGATGCGGATGGGCCTGTTGCAGATGCGCTGAGACGATGACCACCCTGACCCTCTCCGAGGCGGCCCCCCTGTTGAAGAAGGAGTTCCGGGAAGGGCGGCTCATTCCCTTCCTGGGTGCTGGTTTCTCCAAGCCGTTGAAGCTGCCGGATGGGAGCCAGCTCATCGCCTCCCTGGCGAAGACCCTGGGCTTCGAGCCCGAGCTGTTCGACATGCACGGCCGCTTCGAGCAGCTCGCCGAGTTCTTCGAGCTCTCCGGGCCGACCCGCTTCAAGGAGCTGGTCTACACGATGACGCGGGGCTTCGACTCCGCCGAGGCCGAGGCGCTCCGCAAGACGTCCCCCATGCACCTCGCCCTCGCGGCGCTCCCGTGGCGGACCATCTACACCACCAACTACGACAGGCACGTCGAGGGGGCGTTCGAGGACGCGGGCAAACAGGTGTCGGTGCTGGCCTCCTTCGCGGACTTCCAGGGGCCTCGCGTGCGGGACGTGTGTGAGGTCGTCAAGTTCCACGGCACGCTGACCCAGCCGGAAACCATCGTCCTCACCGAGAGCTCCTACTTCCGGCGGATGGCGCTGGAGGCCCCGCCGGACCAGCGGCTGCGCGCGGACCTGCTCTCCAACAGCTTCCTGTTCATCGGCTACAGCTTCAGCGACACCAACATCCGCTACATCTGGTACCGGATGAACCAGCTCCGCGAGCAGAGCCAGATGGGGGTGAAGCACTCCCAGGCCCGGCGGTGCTTCTTCGCCACGCACGGGGCCGGGCTCGTGCAGCCGGACATCCTCGAGCAGTGGAACATCGACGTCATCCAGCTCGATCCCACCGACAAGTCCGCCAGCGTCGCGAAACTCCTCGAGAGCATCGCCTGAGTCCGGAGCCTGCCCACCATGGCGCCTACCTGGTTCTACAACACCACCAACCCCGAGAAGCTGCGCGAGTTCCAGCACGTCTTCGGGAGCCCGGCACGGATCGGCCACCTCGAGGCGAAGATCACGGAGATCCTCGACAAGGATCTCGAGACGGTCATCCGGGCCAAGGCGATCGCGGCCTACCGGGCCGTCCGCGTGCCCGTCATCGTCGAGCACGGAGCGCTCTGCATCGATGCCCTCAACGGGCTGCCCGGTGCGCTCGTCAAACCGTTCTGGGAGTCCCTGGACAACCGGCTCTGTGAAGTGGTCCCCGCGGGCCATCGGACGGCCAGGGCCCGCGGTGCCTTGTGTTACTGCGACGGCCGCGAGCGCCACGTCCTCATCGAGGAGACCGAGGGGGAGATCGCCACCAGCGCACGCGGGACGGGCGGCTTCCACTGGGATCCGATCTTCATCCCCAAGGGACAGCCCTCGGGGACGGCGCGGACGTTCGCGGAGATGAGCCTCGACGAGAAGCTGAGCTTCTCTCCCCTGGGCAGGCTCCACACGCGGCTGCGCAAGGAGCTCGGGCTGTAGGCCCGGGGACCGTTACTCCGCCGCGGGAGCGGGCAGTCCCGCGGCGTGCAGCCGGGAGAAGATCTGCATCAGCACGTAGAGCGCGAACGCCGCGTCATCCACGCGGTTGCTCGAGCGTGCCGCCAGTGTCTGCAGCCGGAGCAGATCCGCTCCGTCCACGCGGAGCAGGTGGGCCTGGGCGCCCATCGTCCCCTCGCCGGCGAACGCGAGCCCGCGCCGCGTGGCATCGATGCAGGCCTGGATGCACGTCCCATAATCCCCGGAGGAGAAGGCCCCCTCGGCGGCGCGCGCGTGGTCGAACAGATCCGAGGGCGCCAGGGCGCTCGCGGGTCCGAGCGGCCGCTGTCCGGTGAGGGCGGGAGGCGCGACGGCCGGTGCCACCTGGACCTGCACCTGGGGCTGTGGCGGGGCGATGGCCGGCATGCTGCGCGAGGGGCGCGCCACCATGGGGGCGGAGGCCGTCGCGGCGGCCGGGGCCGTGCCGCTGGCGGTGCGGCCCGCGAGGTGCTGGCTGAGCTGGGCCTCCAGTCCGCCTCCACTGCTGGCCTTGGGGGAGCCCATGGAGGAAACCGCCGGGGTCGCGGCGCGGGGCGGGGGGACGATGCGCTTGATGCGCAGATCCTGGATGACCAGCCGGGTGATGGCCTTGAGGGCGTCGAGCACGCCGCGGCCGCTGAGGGCCTCGGTCTCGAAGTCGGGGACGTTGCGCGGGTTGAGCGCGGCGCGCAGCTCGGCCACGGGCAGGGCCTTGGGGATGTCGCGCTTGTTCCACTGGATCACCAGCGGGAAGCGCTCCAACCGGACGCCCTGCTCGATCAGGTTCTCCTCCAGGTTGGCCAGCGACTCGCGGTTGGCGTCCATCATCTCCGGCTGCGAGTCCGCCACGAACACCACGCCATCGGCGCCCTGGAGCACCAGCTTGCGCGTGGCGTTGTAGAAGACCTGGCCGGGCACCGTGTACAGCGCGAGCCGCACCGTGCAGTCATTCACCCGCTCGACCTTCACGGGCAGGAAGTCGAAGAAGAGCGTCCGGTCTCCCTCGGTGGCGATGGACATCATCTCGCCACGATGCGCGGGGCGCACCGTTTCGTAGATCTTCCGCAGGCTCGTCGTCTTTCCGGACAGGCCCGGTCCATAGAAGACGATCTTCACGGCCACTTCGCGGGCCACCAGGTTCACGCTGCTCACGGTGTGAGCTTACCTAGAACGACTCGACGCTTCGCGCCAGTTGCCGATGGCACATTCGCGGGGGTCCCCGAGAGGTGCTCGTTCGCCAGGAGGGCGAAGCACACGGCCTCCTTGGCGCCCTCGGGCAGCCCGAGCACGTCCAGGGGGCGGACGGGCAGGGGGGCCAGCCGCGCCGTGAGCCGCTCCATCAGCACCGGGTTCCGGGTGCCGCCGCCGGAGACGTACACCGCCTCCAGGGCGAAGCGCGGCATCAGCCACCGCTCGTAGGCCCGGGCGGTGGCCTCCACCGTGAACGCCACCGCCGTGGCCATCAAGTCATGGGGCCGCGAGGCTCCATGGCGCTCCCACAGCCGCTCCACCAGGGCGTCGCCGAAGCCCTCGCGGCCGGCGCTGCGGGGCGGGGGGAGGGCCAGGAAGGGGTGCGCGAGCAGCTCCGCGAGCAGCTCGGGAATGACCCGGCCCTGGCGCGAGAGGCTCCCGTCCAGGTCGCACTGGAGCTGGCCGCCGGAGATGCGCCGGGCCAGCCCGTCCATCACCATGTTGCCCGGCCCGGTGTCGAAGGCGATGGTGTCCTCGATCCGCTCGCTCACCACGCTCACGTTGCCGATGCCGCCGATGTTCTGCAGCGCCCGCGCCACCCCCGGCTTCCGGAACAGGGCCCAGTCCAGGTAGGGCACCAGCGGCGCCCCCTGGCCCCCGGCGGCCACGTCCCGGGTACGGAAATCACTCACCACGGGCAGGCCGGTGCGCTCGGCGATGACGGCGGGCTCCCCCAACTGGAGCGTGGAGGGGGTCTCGGAGAGGCTCGCCGGGAGGTGGGCCACCGTCTGGCCGTGCGAGCCGATGACGTCCACGTCCCTGGGGCGCAGACCCGCCCGGGCGATGACCTCCAGGGCGGCCGCGGCGAAGTGTTCACCCAGGGCGAAGTTGAGCTCGCAGAGCGAGCGGGCGTCGTTGGCGGCGAGGACGCGCCGGGTGAACTCGGGGGTGAAGGGCCGGGAGACGTGGGCCACGAGGGAGATGCGCACCTCGGGGCCGGTGCCCTCGACGCGGCACAGCACGGCCTCCACGGCATCCACGCTGGTGCCAGACAGCAGGCCGACGCACAGACGCGAGTTGGGAGGAGGCGGTCGCGAGTCCATGCCCGCAAGTGTAAGCCCCGGGCTCCACATCCGCCGCCCCGGCGGTGGCGGAGTGTCAGCCCGGAGGCTTGGGAACCATCCTCCGGGCTCCGTCTACGTGCTCCGGAGGGGCTCTCCGGACAAGAGGGGGACGGGTGGAGGGGTGCCCGGGTCCGGCGTCTTCGGGGGAGGAGGCGCCGGGACGGGGGTGCCCGGAGAGGGCTCGGCCCTGTCCGCCGTGATGAAGAGCTTGTTCATCACCCGGTCCATGATGGGACTGAGGAGGCGCTCGGCGGAGAAGCCCACCGCGATGAGCAGGATGGCGTAGGTGCACACCAGGGCCTCGTTGTTGCCCAGGACGATGCGCAGCGCGGGTTGGAGCTGGGCCGTGTCCCGCAGGGCACCGAGCACACCTGGCGAGGGCGGAACGGTCTCGATGCTGAAGAAGAGCTGGGAGACGGCCAGCAGGTAGAAGAGGAACGCGGCGACGGCGCCGATGGAGGGTTTGACGAACAGGTAGTAGACGAACTGCCTCCAGAAGGGGCCTCGCATGACGAGCACCGGCCGCTCCGAGAGCATGTTGGCCGTGATGGCGCCCCCCGCTCCGAGCAGGACGAGCGACAGCGTGCTCATCGTGGTTGCCTTCCAGGGCAGCTCGATGGGGTTGCGGAGGATGAGCCCGGCGAACTGCGCGGGCAGTTGCGTCAGCAGCGTCAGGACGAACATCAGCACGAGCAGGGTCCCGCTCAGGCTGCGGATCAACATGGTGAGGTCGAGCTGCAGGTAGTGCTTGTCCGAGTGTCGGAGCACCTGGCGCAGCGCGCTGCGAAGGATCTGCCGGGCGTGGCGCAGCCTCAGCTCCTCCTCGGGTTTCAGGCCCTCCACCTGCTGGGAGAGCGCCACGACGCTCCGGACCGCGGCGCACAGCGGACCCGACTTCTCATCGTGCCCCAGCCAGGTCGCGCGGGCGACGGGCTCGTGGATGTTGCGCCGGAAGTTCTCCTCCACCGAGAGGGCCTCGGTGGCGAGCATGTCGAGCGGGAGGAGGAGCATCAGATCCGCGGCGACGCCGTGGACGAGCTCCCAGAACTGACAGTTGTCCAGCGGGAGGCGGGGCCTCCAGCGCCGTGCCTCGAGCCCGGCCTCCGCCTGCTTCAGACGCTCGTGCAGGTTCTTGATGATGTTCGCGGCGTGGGGGACGCGCGGTTCCTCCTGTTGCTCCTCCAGGAAGCGCAGGGTGGACTCCAGGCTGCGCAGCTTCGCCCAGCGCCTGCCGGTGTGGTGCCGCGGCCGGTTGGATTCCATGGCATGGCCTCCTCCAGGGGAAGGATGGAGGCCACGCGGGAGTGTGACGCCGCATCCCGGTCCAGGGAGCGGGGAAGGGCGGACGCTCGGCGCGCATGGCCGTCCCGTCTCCCCGGACGAGGGGAGGGCATGTCTCCCCGCCAGGCGGGTACCGTGCTCCACCCATTCGGGACGGACCTCTCCCGTTCACGGATGCACATCGCTCGCGGCGAGCGCCAGCCGTGTCGTCCCCGGGGGAGGGGCTTCCGTTGACGAGCGGGTGTCCCGGGTCAGCCAGGGGCTGTCAGGCGCCCGCGTTCCAGGTGCCAGGGTCCTGGTGGCGCTGGAGCGGGCTCACGCGCTCTCGAAACGCCGGAGAGGGCGCCACCGGGCCGCTCCTGCTCCTGTCTCCAGCGTCGGAGGCCGGGACACCGTGGGGACTCGTCCACCTGCGGAACGCGGGCGCACTCCTCCCCTGAAGGGGGATCCGCGGTGGAGTCTCCGGCACCTGGAGACAGAAGGGACGGTGCTGGACGGTCGGGTGGGCGCGAGCCCTGGATTGCTCCGGAGATGGGAGGTGTATCGGGAGCCCCACCCGGTGGGACGGGCCGGCTCCAGGGCCTTCGCCTCAAGGACCCGAGGGTCTCCGCCGGCCGGAAGGTGGCGATGCGCGCGCGGGTCTCACCCGTCGGGCGGACGAGGACGGCGGGCGCGAGCCCCGGTATGTGCTGCGCGAGCGGGGTGGGAAGGGAAGGGGGCTCCTCGCGGAGCCGGGGGACGTGGGTGGCGAGCACTCCGCCACGGGCACCTTGTCTGGCCACCATGTGTCTGGCCACCATGACGATGCGCCGGCCCCGGATGCTGGGCTCGCTCGAGGGGGCGTGTGGGAGGGCCGCCATCCGCGGGGCCTGCTCCGGCTCGCGATGTCCACAGCCGCTCAGCTCGTTGCCCGACAGCGTGGCGGTGCCCCAGCTCACGAGGATGCAGTCCTCCGCGGTGGCGCTCACCGAGGTGTTCCTCACCGCCGCGCTCATGCTCAGCGCGATGCCCTGGTGCGCTTGGGTGATGACGGCGCCGTGGATCTCCGTGCCCCGGCCGCCGCGCACCCGGATGCCGTACCAGGAGCCGCTGCCACCGCGCGAGGTGAGCGCGACGGGATTCGCCTCGGTGCCGCGCACCACCAGCGCCCCATCGATGATCAACTCCACGCGCTGGGGATCCACACCGGACTTCAGTGCGTCGCTGGCGGCGGCGATGACCTGGACGCCGGGCTCGATGGTGAGCTTCGTGCCCCAGGCCACGGTGACATCACCTTGCAGCACATAGGGGCTGCCATGCCTCGTCCAGACGGTGGACGTGGAGAGGGTTCCCCGCACGTCCGTGGCGGACGCCAGGGCGGGAAGCAGAAGGAGCAGAAGCAGTACGGCGCGCATCACGGAGCCGATGCTAGTGCGCTCTCCGTCGAGTCATGGAGCGCCGTCCAGGGGGCGGGCGGGCGGACTGGCGCAAGCCCGGGATTTCGGATGGGATGGGAGCGCGCGCTTGCGTACGGCCCGGAACGGGATTAGTTCCAATGCGAACCTTTTCGTTCGCGACCTTCACGGTCCGAACCATTCGGGCTCGAACGATGCCGGCTCGCTACAAGGGGAGCGCACGGGAAGTGCGGGCGCTCGACACATTCGTGAAGCTGACGCGGGCCACGGAGACGCTCGGGGCTCGGCTCCAGCGGCACCTGGCCAGCCTGGAGATCACCCCGCCGCAGCTCGCGGTGCTGGAGGCCCTGCTGCACGTGGGGCCGATGAGCCAGAGCGAGCTGGGCCGCAAGCTGCTGCGCAGCAACCCCAACATGACGGCGCTGCTGGACAACCTCGAGCGCAGCAAGTGGATTCAACGGGAGCGCAGCCCGGAGGATCGCCGGGTGGTGGTGGTGAGCCTCACCCCCGAGGGCCGGCGCGTCATCGAGCGGGTGTTTCCCGCGCATGCCGCCCACGTCACGGCGCTGATGGGGGCCCTGTCCGCCGAGGAGCAGGAGACGCTCGGCGAGCTCTGCAAGAAGCTCGGCCTCTCGCTCTCCGAGGGCTGAACCTTCCGGGGGCCCCGCAACGAAGTTCCCGCTCGCGCATTTACTTCCAGTACGAACCATTAGGGTTCGAAGTAAAAGGGAGACAGTCATGAGTGAATCCGGCAAGAGCACGCGTTCCGTCCAGCAGGTGGTGGACGCCGTCCGTACCCTGGAGGGCGAGGGCTTCGTGGTGCGCCGTCCGTTCCCCATCCCGGGCTTCATGCAGTTCGATCCGTTCCTGCTGCTGGACGAGATGGGCCCGGTGGAGTTGCCGCCAGGCGAGGCGAAGGGGGCGCCGGATCATCCCCACCGGGGCTTCGAGACGGTCAGCTACATCCTGGAGGGCCGGCACGAGCACGCGGACTCGGCGGGCCATGCGGGCGAGCTGGGGCCTGGGGACGTGCAGTGGATGACGGCGGGGGCGGGGGTGGTGCACTCGGAGATGCCGGCGCGCGAGTTCGCGCGGACGGGGGGCCGCATGCACGGCTTCCAGGTATGGGTGAACCTGCCCCGGCGCGACAAGATGATGCCGCCGCGCTACCAGGAGCTGCCGTCCGCGCGCATCCCGGTGGCCTCGACGCCGGATGGCCGGGTGAAGGTGAAGGTGATTGCTGGCGAGTCGCTCGGTGTGCGGGCGGTCATCGACACGCGGACGCCCATTCAGTACCTGCACTTCACGCTCGAGCCGGGAGGCCGCATCGAGCAGCCGGTGCCGAGGGACCACAACGCCTTCGCCTACGTGTTCGGGGGTGAGGGCAGGTTCGGGCCGGAGGGGACGCGGGTGGTGGACGGGCAGGCGGTGCTGTTCACCCACGACGCGGACACGGTGGTGATGGAGAACACGGGGAACGAGCCCCTGCAGCTCCTGCTGCTGTCGGGAGTGCCCCTGAAGGAGCCGATGGTGCGCTACGGGCCGTTCGTGATGAACACGAAGTCGGAGATCCTCCAGGCGTTCGAGGACTACCAGAGCGGCAGGATGGGTCGTATCCATCGCTGACCGGGCTTCGACGGGTTGCTCCAACACGGTTCTCGAAATGGATGGATATTCACGCAAAACTAGAATATCGTAATATTCATTCAATCCATTCAAGGTCTACTTTTGGAGGAATCCGTGATGTCGCGTGCTCCTGCTCGTGCACCGCTGTGTCTGTGGCTCTCCGGGTTGTTGCTGACCGCCTGTGGTGCGCCCTCGGAAGTGGAACTGGCTCCCGCCGGTGAGCCGCTGGGCACCGCGGAGTCGGCCCTGTGCTCCGGCTCGAGCGTGACCCAACTCTCCATCGGCGGCATCAGCTCGTACGGTGGAGAGATCGCCGGCAGCGGAAGCTGGAGCGTGTCTTCCGGCGCCAACGCGGTGCGCCTGAATTACTACGTCAATGGCGTCTTGCGGTCCGTCGAGGATCGCACTGGGGCTTCCGGTACCTGGTTCTTCAGTAGCGCCGGGCATGCCTGCGGCACGCACTCCTTCGAGGTCAGGGCCTACCCGATGGTCATCGATAGCAACGGCAACCGCACCGTCTGCGTGGAGAGCCCCCGCTCCGCCTCGCAGTCCGTGGTGCAGACCTGTGCCACGGCGTCACTCTCCTGCTCGCGGCCCTCCTCGACCATCAACTGCACGGGCAGCGGCACCGGCGGTGCCGCGCCCTACCGGTACAGCTGGAACATCCTCTACTCCAGCGACCTGGGGAACTGGAGCAGCGGCTGGTTCGACGGAGGCACGACCTTGTCGGAGAACTGCCCCCGTGGCTTCTACACGGACGCCTACTACTGGAATGCGCAGGTGCAGTTCCGGATCATCGACGCCACGGGCGTGAGCAGCAACGTCGTGACGGCGTTGAACTACCTCTGCGTGCAGCCCAACTGAGCGCGGCCCTACGGCTTGCCCAGCAGCTCCAGGGCGGCGGTGGTCAGCGAGGTGACGCCGGTGCGGAGGGTCCGCTCCCGGTCCGGATGGAAGAGGGGCGAGTGCAGCGAGGGGAGTGTCTCGCCCGCTGCCTTCGCCTCCGCGTGCCGCTTGGGCTCGACGGTGCCCAGCCAGAGCATGACGGCGGGGACTCCGGCGAGGCCGTACTCGGAGAAGTCCTCGCCGCCCATGACGGGCGTGGCCTCGCGGAGGTTCTCCTTGCCGAGCACCCGGGTGATGGCGCCCACCAGCCGCTTCGTCAGCTCCGGATCGTTGTAGGTGGCGGGAGTGCCCTCGGTCACGGAGACGTCGGGCTTGCGGGGCGCGTTGGCCGCGGCGGCCTCGGCGTTGGCCACGCGCTCGATGCCGGCGAGGAGCTGCTTGCGGACCTCGGGCTTGTAGGAGCGCACGGTGAGCTGGAGCTTCACCTCGTCCGGGATGATGTTGTGCTTGGTGCCGCCGTGGATGGAGCCCACCGTCACCACCGCGGGCTCGAGCGGGTGCTTCTCCCGGCTGACGAGCGTCTGCAGTGACAGGATGGTACGGGCCGCGAGCACGATGGGGTCCACGGTGGTGTGCGGGTAGGCGCCGTGCCCGCCCTTGCCGTGGAGGGTGATGTCCACGGAGTCCACGTTGGCCAGGGCGTAGCCGGCCACGTACTCGATGGTGCCCGCGGCGGCGCTGGCACTGTTGTGGAGGGCCACGGCGAAGTCCGGCTTGGGGAAGCGCTTGTAGAGGCCATCTTTGAGCATCCCTCGCGCGCCGCTGCCCCGCTCCTCGGCGGGCTGGCCCACCATGACGAGGGTGCCGCGCCACCGGTCCTTCGCGCGCGCCAGCAGGGTGGCGGTGCCCACCCAGGCCGTCATGTGGACGTCATGCCCGCAGGCGTGCATCACCGGAACGCTCTGGCCGGTGTCATCCTTGGCCATCGCCTTGCTGGCGTAGGGCAGCCCCGTCTTCTCCTCCACCGGGAGGGCATCCATGTCGGTGCGCAGCAGCACCGTGGGGCCCTTGCCGTTGCGCAGCACGGCCACCACACCATGGCCGCCCACCTTCGGCGTCACCTCGAAGCCCAGCGCGCGCAGGCGCTCGGCGAGCTTCGCCGCGGTCTTCTCCTCCTGGTGGGAGAGCTCCGGGTTCTGGTGCAGATCCCTGTAGAGGGCATCGAGCTGGGGGTAGAGCGCGTCGAGGCCCTCGAGGGCGGGGGAGGGCGCCTTCGCGGCGAGCGCGGGGGCGGCGGGCCAGACAATCGCGGCGAGGACGAGGGCGAGGAGGGGGAGGGATTTCACCGTGCGGTCTCCGGTCCGGGACAGGGGCGCCGACTACAGCACGGCCGCGCCGTCACTGCCCATTCCTCTCGCGCACGGGGTGCCCGGGCCCTCCACGGTCCGGGCACCAGGACTTCGGGGGACTACTTCAGCAGCCCCTCGGCCTTGAGGGCCGCCT
This sequence comes from Archangium violaceum Cb vi76, assembly GCF_000733295.1. Taxonomy (GTDB): domain Bacteria; phylum Myxococcota; class Myxococcia; order Myxococcales; family Myxococcaceae; genus Archangium; species Archangium violaceum. The sequence goes on from NZ_JPMI01000222.1 coordinate 43,648, forward strand.
GCACGGCGGGACGGCCGGCCACGCGCTCGTGGTAGGCCTTGAGCACCGGCCACTGGCCCAGGTCGATCTTCACGAACGCCGTCCAGCCCAGCACGGTGAAGAGGTAGGCGTCGGCCACGGTGAACTGCTCGCCCGTGAGGTAGGGGCCCTTCTCCAGGTAGGTGTTCAGGTAGTTGAAGCGCTTGAAGAGGTTCTCGGTGACGATCTTCTTCGCGTCCTCGGGATAGGTGGGGTTGAAGAGGGGGCTGAAGCCCTTGTGCAGCTCGGTGCTGATGAAGTTGAGCAGCTCCTGGAGGCGGTAGCGCTCCATGGTGCCGTTGGCCGGGGCGAGCTTGCTCTGGGGCGCCTTGTCGGCGAGGTACTGAACGATGGCCGGGCCCTCGGTGAGGATGCCGCCGTCATCGAGCTGAAGGGTCGGGACGTAGCCCTTGGGGTTGATGGTGGTGAAGTCCTGGCCGGACTCCGTCTTCTTGCTGCGCAGGTCCACCTTCTCGATGTCGAAGGTCAGGCCCGCCTCGCGCAGGACGATGTGCGGCGACAGCGAACAGGCACCCGGGGAGTAGTAGAGCTTCATTCGTGGGACTCCTTGAAGTTTCTCCTTGGCAGGCGGCGGCAATGTGCACGGGTGCCCGGGCCCGCGCCATGAAATCCACCCGTACCCGGAGTCACACCGGAAGGACCGGGAATAGGAAGGCTCCCCTTGACTGGGCGAACGGGGCTGTTCCACCGCGGTGACCTCTACGTCATCCAGAGAATCACGTACGAGGTTCCCGGGTGTTTCCTCCGGACTCCGCAAACCTTGCGCACCGCAACTCTTGCGCACCGCAATCCCTGCGCACCGCAATCGCTGCATGGCCTTGCATGATGAATCTTTCGCTCTCACGGCACCTTTGTTTCGGTGACGGATGGAGAGGGGAATTCGATGTCAGGGTTTGATTTGGGCATGTACAAGTGCTTGCTCATTACGGTATCAAGATTGGCGCCTCGGACCGGCCATGGCCGTGTGAGGCGTTGCAGCATTCCTTCCCAGGAGCCCGTGACATGCACAGTGATTGTGGGAGAGGTGTGTTTTTTCCGAGGAGGCTGCTCGGCCAGCGGCTGGGATTGACCGTGGGGGTGGTGGCGGCCGGGGTCTCGGGGCTGTTGTCTCTGCCGGTCCAGGCGCAGGATGTGCCCGCCAATGTCGTCTTCCTGGTGGACAACAGCGAGGCCATGCAGGACTACCCGCAGTACCTGCCCGAGGTCTTCACGCCCGGCTACTACCCCACGCCCACGAATCCCGCCCGGGGTGACCTCGGAGGAGAAGGCTCCGCGGGGCTCGCCATCAACACGGGCTGCTCGGATCCGGCGCTCGTGTCCGCGATGAGCTGGTTCGACCAGAACAGCACGGATCCGGCGAAGAATGGTTCCATCGTCTATGACTCCGACAGCGACCTGCAGTCGCCGTTCTTCGACCCGAACCGGTTCTACTTCTCGCGTGGCCGGCGCCTCGCCTGGAACGTGAAGGAGGGCCCGTGGACCATCAACGGCAGCGACTTCGAGGGCCCCCTGAACAGCATGGGGGACACGCTGACGGCCTGCTACGCCGGCGTGGGCTGGGACACGACGGACTACCCGTACGGGGCGGGGGGTAGCCTCTCGTCCCTCATCAACGAGTGCATGACATGTCTGGCGACCAAGGGCTGGTGGCGCGGTCCGATCGTGACCTCGAACACCAGTCCAAGCCAGGCGGGCCCCTGGCAAGAAATTGGCCAGCCGCCGCCTCCTCCCGAGGCGTTCCGCAAGTGGATCCTCAGGGGCCGTGTGCTCAACGTGCGGCCGCCCAAGTTCGTGGTGGCGCGCAAGGTGCTCAAGGATGTCATCCGGATGGCGCCTGGTGTGCGAATGGGCGTGGCCACCTTCGGTGAGGACCATGGTTGGTTCGACCCTGCCTTGCTGATCGAGCCGCTGCGTCCGAGCTGCGACGATTCCATCCCGGCGATCAACGAGACGCAGCTCAATCGGCCCCGGCTGACGCAGGTCGTGAACCGGGTGGATTTCCGCAACAACGAGCGCTCCACCGGTGAAGCCCTGTTCAGTCTGGGTGGCTACTTCTCCTCTCAGAGGACAGACAATCAGTGGGCGAACTGGTTCACGCAGCCTCTCAACCCGGGCTGGGGCTGGCCGGGTGCCTGGAATGGTGGCACCTACGATGACCCTTACACGGGCATGTCCGGCGCTTCCTGGGGCATGGCCAGCAACGAGTGGCTCAAGCCGCCCGCTACGGATCCCGTCACTGGCAGATACCTGTCGGGCCAGCCCTGGGAGGAAGGGACCCCGGGAGGCCGGCGCTCCGTCTGCGCGGAGACCCAGCGCAATGCCGTCATCGTGGTGACCGACGGAACGCCTCGCTCCGACAACACGGTGCCCATCACCGAGATGATGGACATCCTCGAGGCCAATGGAGCCACGCACCACGATGGTTCGCCGCTCACGTTCGACCCGGCCAACCCCGAGACGAACACCCACGTGGGAGGGGTGAACTACTGCGACCGTTTCGTGAAGCGCGACGAGTACCCTCTGGTCGAGTACTTCACGAAGCAGGACTGCGATTACACCGACTACAACTGGCCCACGGGTCTGGCGGTGACGAACAAGAACTTCATGGATGACGTGGCCTTCTTCCTGTCGCACACGGATCTGCGGGGTGACATGGCGGGGTCCCAGACGGTTCGCACGCATGTCATCGGCTACGGTGACAGCAGCCCCATGCTCCAGAGCATCGCCCTGGCGGGCCGGGGGAATTTCTACCGGTCGAGAAATGCCACCGAGCTCCGGGAGGCCCTCCTCCAGGCACTCAACGTCATCCGCCCGCTCGCGGGCTCCACGCCCTGACGCCGTGTTGATGGGATGAGCCGAGGCCAGGGCAGGGGGCCGTGCGGACCCTGTCCTGGCCTTCGTCCTTCCCAGCGGTGGTCATGCTGAGAAATACGTACGGAGTGCGCGGGGACTCCATCGGGAATCCTCAAGTCTTGCACACCGGGGAAGCCGCACACCGAAAACCTTGCATGCCGCACTCCCTGCATGGTTTGTCATGATGAGGCTTTCGCTGCCACGGCACCTTTGTTTCCGGGCTGGACGGTGACGGAGGTGGGAGGGCAGAGGTTTTTGGGGCATATACAAGTGCTTGCCCATTGCGGTATCAAGATTGGCGCTTCGAGACCGGCCGTAGCCGTGTGAGGCGATGAAGCACCCAACCCCAGGAGCCCATGACATGCACAGTGATTTGGGGAGACGTGTAGGTATTTCCAGGCGTTCGCCCGGCCATCGGCTGGGATTGACCGTGGGAGCGGTGGCGGCCGGGGCCTCGGGGCTGTTGTCCCTGCCGGTCCAGGCGCAGGATGTGCCACCGGGTGTGGTCTTCCTGATGGACAACAGCGAGGCCATGCAGAACTACCCGCAATCCCTGCCCGAGGTCTTCACTCCGGGCTGGTACGCGGCCAACAAGGTGCCCGCAGTGCCCGTGACCCCCAAGGGAGATCAAGGGAGCGAGGGCTCGGCCGGTCTCGCCATGGACACGGGCTGCGAGGACCCGGCGCTCGTCGCCGCGATGAGCTGGTTCGACAAGAACAGCGTGGATCCAGCGAAGAATGGCTCCATCCCCTATGACTCCGACAGCGATCTGAAGTCGCCGTTCTTCGACCCGAACAAGTTCTACTTCTCGCGCGGCCGGCGCCTCGCCTGGAACGTGAAGGAGGGTTGGTTCACGATCAACGGCAACAACTTCGCGGGCCCCCTCTACAGCTACGGGGACATCCTGTCGGTCTGCTACGCGAGTGTGGGCTGGGACCTGACGGATTACCCCTATGGCTCCGTCGACTCGCCCCTCATGACCGAGTGCCGGGCGTGTCTGGCGAGTAAGGGCTGGTGGCGCGGTCCGATCGTGACCCCCACGACCCAGGCGACGAATCCGAGCGGAGCCGGTCCCCTCAAGGAACTGGACGAGCCGCCGCTTCCGCCCGAAGCGTTCCGTAAGTGGGTCCTCAGCGGCCGTGTGCTCAATGTGCGTCCGCCCAGGTTCGTGGTGGCGCGCAAGGCACTCAAGGACGTCATCAGCTCGGTGACCAACGTGCGCATGGGCGTGGCCACCTTCGGCGAGGATCACGGCTGGTTCGATCCGCCAGCGATGCTCGAGAAGCTCCGTCCAACGTGTGACCAGTCCTACCCCACCTTCAATGATGAGGCGCTGAACCGGTCCAGGCTGAGGCATGCCGTCAACGAGGTGAAGTTCAACAACAACGAGCGCTCCATCGGCGAGGCCCTCTTCGGGCTGGGCGGCTACTTCTCCTCTCAGGTGGCGGACAACCGGTGGGGGTACTGGTTCCAGCAGCCCGTCAATCCTGGTGACTTCGGTTGGCCGGGCTGCTGCAATGGTGGCACCTACGATAACCCGTACACCGGTCAGCCGGGGTACTTCTGGGGCGTGGCCGCGCAGGAGTGGCTCAAGCCTCCGTATGCCGATCCGTATACCGACAAGGTCCTGCCGGGTCAGCCCTGGGAGGGCACCGGATATGACAAATCTGTTTGCAACGCCTCACAGAGCAACAACATCATCGTGGTGAGCGCAGGAGCGCCCCGGTCCGACAACTCGGTGCCCATCACCAAGATGATGGACATTCTCAAGGCCAATGGCGCCAGGCACCCGGATGGCTCGTTGCTCACGTTCAACCCGATCGATCCTGAGTTGAATCCCAACGTGGGGGGCGTGAACTACTGCCACCTGTTTGGCACCACCAAGGAAGCGTGTGATTACGCCGACTACAACTGGCCGATCGGCCATGGGGTGGGCAACAAGAACTTCATGGATGACGTGGCGTTCTTCCTGTCGCACACGGATCTGCGAAGCGACATGCCCAACAGCCAGACGGTGCGGACGTTCGTGGTCGGCTACGGGGACAGCAGCCCCATGCTCCAGAGCATTGCGCTGGCGGGACGGGGCAGCTTCTTCCGCGCGGACCGGCCGGACACGTTGCGAGAGGCCCTCCTGTTCGCCGTGGGCCAGAGCGCGAACCTCTGCTCCGCGCCGTAACGCCACCTCCGCGGGATGAGCCTGGGGCAGGGTAGGGGTTCGCGCCCCTGTCCTGCCCCGCGTCCTCGTGACACCATGGGGCGCGGAAGGGCGGTCCTCCACCGGGAGGGGGTTGCATGAGCTACATCGGGACGTACCGCAGGCTCGCCGAGGCCTTTCAGGACGGGCGCGGTGCCGGAATCATGGACACCGGGCTCGTCCTGCATCAGCGCCGGTTCCGCTCCGCGCGAGAGCCGTCCGGCGGGAGTCCCCCGTTGTTGCCGGTGCCAGAGGCCGCGCTCGAGCCGGAGTCCCACAAGGGTTTGCTCGACCGGGACGAGGGCGTCGAGGAAAACCTCGACTTCCCTTACCGCGTCCTCGCGCCGCCTGGTTCCGAGCGGCACTCCCGGGGCGTGCTCCTCCTCCACGGTCTCAACGAGCGCCGCTGGGAGAAGTACCTGCCGTGGGCCAAGGCCCTCGTCGAGGGGCTCGGCGTCCCCGTCATCCTCTTCCCCGTCGCCTTCCACATGGACAGGTCCCCGGCCCTCTGGTCGGACCCTCGCTCCATGCGGCAGCTCAGCCGCGAGCGCATGCGCCGCATGCCGGAGCTCGCGGCCTCCAGCTTCGCCAACGCCGCCTTGAGCACCCGCATCCACGCCCGCCCTGAGCGCTTCGTCTGGTCCGGTGTCCGGACCTTGAGGGATCTCTCGCTCCTGTCGGAGAGCGTCCACCGGGGAGAGGAGGCGTTGCTGGCTCCTGGCGCCCGGCTGGATGTCTTCGCGTACTCCATCGGCGCGTTCCTGGCCGAGCTCCTCTTCATGGCCGATGAGGGCGGGCGGTTCGCCGACTCCCGGCTCGTGAACTTCTGCGGGGGCTGCATGCTGTCGCAGACGTCTCCCCTGGCCCGGGAGATCCTCGACAGCGCCGCCGCTCGGGCGCTGCATGTGTTTCTCGATCAGCTCGATTCGCACAAACAGAGCCGGCCCGAGCTGGGCCGGCTCCTCTCCGAGGATGCCGTGGGCCGGGCTTTCGAGCTCATGGTGCGGGATGATCGGCTCCACGCCGCTCGTGAGGCCGCACTCCAGCGGATTGGCTCTCGGATCCGGGCCATTCCGCTGCGCAAGGACAGTGTGATGCCCGCCAATGCCGTGGCTGGGACGTTGTCAGGCTCCGGTGCTCGCGTGGAGATACTGGACATGGCCTATGCGTACGACCACGCGAACCCGTTTCCCCTGCAGGGCGCCGACGAGGCGGAGGTCGAGCGCGGGTTCACCGCCGTGTTCGATCGCGCGGTCGAGTGGTTGCGCGGGTAGGCACAGGGGGGCTCTCGGGGGTGAACCCGCGGCCCGGATACNCNC
>NZ_JPMI01000223.1 GCF_000733295.1 Archangium violaceum Cb vi76
TCCCTCTCCCGGGGGGAGAGGGGTTGTTGGGGGGTGTGGAAGTTGGTGGGGTTGGTGGGGGTGGTTGGGTTGGTTGGATCAGGAATCGACCAGGTTTCGCAGGGTGGTTTGCTTCAGGCGGCGTTTCGCTTCCTTCGCGGTCAGCCCCGTGAAGTGCATCGCCAACGCCACCTTCACCTCGTGGCCGGCCTGCTCCAGCAATCGCTTCGCCGCCGCTGGCTCCAGGTCCGTCAGCTCCGCCACCATCCGCGCCGCCCGTGCCCGAAGCTTCTCGTTCGTGGGCCGCACGTCCACCATCCGTCCCCGGTACACCTTCCCCAGCGTCACGAAGGCCGTCGTGGTGAGCGCGTTCAGGATCAGTTTCGTCGCCGTGCCCGCCTTCAGCCTCGTGCTACCCGCCACCAGTTCCGGCCCCGTCTCGGCCAGCAGCACGTGGTCCGCCTTCGCCTTCGGGCCTGGCTGGTTGCAGCACACCAGCACCGTGCGCGCTTTCCGCCGCCGGGCCTCGTCCAGTGCGCCCAGCACGAAGGGCGTCCGGGCACTCGCGGAGATGCCACACACCACGTCCCGGGGACCCACGCGCAGCCGGACCATCGACGCGGCCCCGGCCTCGACGTCATCCTCCGCGCCCTCCACCGCGCGCGTCATCGCCCGGCGTCCACCGGCGATCACCGCTTGCACCTGGGAAGGGGAGGCTCCGAACGTGGGCGGGCACTCGCTCGCGTCGAGCACCCCGAGGCGTCCACTGGTGCCCGCGCCCACGTAGAGCAGGCGGCCGCCCGCCCGCAATGCATCCGCTGCGATTCGTGCCACTCTCGCGACTTCCGCGAGCGCGGGACGGACCGCACGGACGGCGGCTACGTCTTCTTCATGCAACCGGCGGACGATCTCCTCCGTGGAGACGAGGTCCAGATCTTCCGACCGGGGGTGCTGCCGCTCGCTGGGCGGAAGCGCGGTCTTCTTCGAACGCGATCTTCCCACCCGCGAGCTCACGACGGGCTGCCTCAGGCGGCCTTCGTCACCTTGCCCGCCTTGATGCAGCGGGTGCAGGCCAGCACGCGCTCCGTGCGCCCTTCGACGGACGCCCGGATCTTCTGCAGATTCGGGAGGGTCCGCTTCTTCGTCTTGTTGTTCGCGTGGCTGACGTTGTTGCCCACGAGCGGCCGCTTCCCGCAGATGTCACACTTCCAGGCCATGACTGCCAACTCCTTGAAAACAGGGACGAAATGAGAGCCCGCCCTAAGAGAGCGGCGGAACCTATCTACAAACCACCGGAAAATCCAGTCTGATCGGGCCTCAGCGTTTGAGGACCGCCTTCTTCTTCAGCATCTCCTGGATCAGGCGCACCGCCCGGGCTCCCGCCAGGAACTCTCCCTCGAGCCCCAGGCCAGGGAGGACCTCGCGCCCGGCCAGCAGCAGGTTCTTCGTGGGTGTGTGCTGCTTCAACCCCGTGACGCCCAGCACCGCTTCCGTGTCGAAGACGTAGTGCGGGTGGGGCATGAGCCGGCTGCCCCGCACCGCGCCGGCATCCAGGTAGGGGGCCGAGCGCAGCAGGCGCTTGTCCTTCGAGAAGGGCATCAGCGCGTCCAGGTGCGCGTCGATGCGCATCGCCAGCGACTGGAGGTAGCCCTCGCCCAGGTCTCGCACGCTGGCGGGCACGAAGCCTCCGGCGCAGACGACGCGCAGCGAGGGATCGTCCTTGCCCTCTGGCGTACGGGCGGGGTGCTGCTGGACGAGCAGGGGGCCGAGCTCGGCGTCCTGGGTGTCCATCAGCAACAGGTCGCCCATCCCGCGGGGCAGCGCCGCCTCGGGCAGCACCCAGTTCACCGCGAAGAGGAAGGACTTGAGGGTGGACAGGTCCAGATGCTCGCTCAGGCCCCGGTGCTTCTTGCGGTCCGTGATGAGCCGGCGCAGTGCCCCCGCGTCCGTGGCGGACACCAGGCACGAGGCCCGGTAGAGCGTGTCCGAGCGCAGCAGCTTGATCGCGGAGAAGCGGCCTCCCTCGAAGTGCAGCTCCTCCACCACGTAGGTGTCCGTGTTCTCGGGGCTGAGCAGGTCTCCGCCCAGATCCACGAGCCGCTCGAAGAGCAGCTTGCGCAGGCCAGCGCGGCCGCCCGGGTAGCGCCAGGGGGACTGCAGGGCCTGGGACAGGGGCCGTGTGCGCGCCAGGGGCGTGGAGGGTTGATCCAGGTGGACGACGAAGGGCAGCAGGCCCCGCAGCAGCTTGGAGGGCTCGTCCTCTCCCGCCAGCCGCGGTTCCGTCTGGAGCCCCGGGTGCTGGCCCACGCGCTTCTTGAGGTTCCAGGACTCCAGGATGCCGTCCGGGGGCAGCGGCGGGCCTTCCTTCAGGAAGGCGTCGGAGGGCTCGTGCTGGAGGGCCGTGGCGGTGAAGTCCGCGAGGATGCGCTCACCGTCGGCGTCGAACTCGCGCACCAGCTCGGCGCGCCGGCGGGCGGCGTCGGTGTGCAGGTCCACGCGATGGCGCGGCATCACCAACTGCAACTCGGGCGAGTGGGGCTGGAGGTTGCGCTGGAGGGCCGCGGTGAGCGACAGCTCGGTGAAGGCCTCCTCCACCGCCGGCATCGTCTTGAGGGCCGGGGCGATGAAGGGGGCGTAGGGCAGCACGAAGCCGTCATGCTCGTAGCCCGGCCCGGTCCCATCATGCTCCACCAGGAGCACGCTGTATCCCCGCCTGGCGAGCAGTGCCGCGGCGAGCGCTCCACCCAACTGGCTGCCCAGGACGATCACGTCATAGACGTGCCGGGAAGGTGCCGTGGTGGAGGGGAGCGGCTTGGATCTGGCGACTGGCGTCGACATTGCGGGGCGCACACTACACACGTTGCCGTGGGCCCGGCAGCGCTTTCCCGCTCCAGGGGTCCAAAAAGGGCCGGGAGCACCGCTATGGCGGGGGCTCCCCGGAGGGCTCCGGGGCGAGCCAGCGCGGGGACGCCTCTGGCTCGGGCCGGCCCTCGAGCAGCTCGTGGGGGCGGAACGTGCCCTTGTAACGCAGGGACGCGCACTCCTGGACACGGTAGCCGAGGTACACGTGGGAAATGCCGCGCGCCCGCGCCAGCTCCACCTGGAACACCACGTTGGCGGAGCCCGGCGAACAGCGCGCGTACGCCGGATCGAAGAAGAAGTACACCGCGCTCCAGGCGTTGGGCGTCTCGTCGCAGATGCCCAGGCCCACCAGCCGGGGTCCGCCCTCGGCGGTGTCGTCGTAGTAGGCCACCTCGCGCGCGGAGGGGTGGGGGAAGGCGAACTGGAGGAAGTAGTCGCGCATCCCGAGCGGTGAGGCGTCCCACTCGCGCGTCTGTTCCCGCTCGGCGTGCCAGGCGCGGTAGAGCGCCAGCCGGGTCTCGTCCACGCGAGGCGGGCCCACCTCCACGCGGAAGTGGGCGCACGCGGCCCGGGCCCGGCGCTGGCTGCGGTTGGGCTGGAAGGCGTCCGTGGGGATGCGCAGGGAGACGCACCGGTTGCATGCCTGGCACGCCGGCCGGAAGTACAGCGGGCCGAAGCGGCGCCACCCGCGCACGAGCATCCGCTCGTACTCCTCGGCCGTCACGTCCTGCATCACCAGTTGCTCGAGTGAGGCACTCTGTTCCGGCAGGTAGTTGCAGGGGCCGGGCGGCTCGACGGTATGTCCCAGGATGGTGGCCATGGCTTCCCCCTGGTTCCTGGGCGATGGCGGCCCTTCCGTCAAGCGGGATGGACGGGCCGTGCGGATGGCCGGAGGGCAGGCGGGCGGTGCCTACACCGCGCGCATGACGGGCAGGTCCTTCAGGAGCGAGAGGCGCGCCAGCGTCAGCGCCTTGTCCGGATCCAGGATGCCGTGGCCCTCCTCCTGAGAGGTGGCCGAGGTGTCCGTGGCGGCCTTGGCGAGGATGTCGCGGACCTCGTCGTTGGTGAGCTCGGGGTTGATGCGGCGCATCTCGGCGATGAGCGCCGTCACCTGGGGCGCGGCGAAGGACGTGCCGTTGGCCGTATCTCCCCCCGCGACCTCGATGTTCGTGCCGTCGATCGCCACGGTGACGAAGTCGCTCGGCGTGGAGAAGTCCGCGATCTGGTCCCGCTTGCCCCCGGTGGAGGCGGCCACCACGATGGTGTGCTCGTTGAAGAGCACCGAGTTGGCGAAGTCCCCGTCGTACTCGACGCCCATCTCATCCAGGGTGTCGAGGAAGTCTCCGGTGTTGCCGGCCGTCACCACGTGCAGGATGCCCGCGTCCTCCAGCTCCCCGGACAGCTTGTCGTAGCGCTTCTTGGAGGCGGCGATCTCCGGGCTGTTCTCGAAGACGCCGTCCACGCGGTCCACGAGCGCCTGGAGGATCTCCGTATCGGAGGCGCCTTCCTCCAGCCCCAGCTCCTGGGCGAGCTCGGCCTTGGCCTCCGGATCGTTGCGCACGTCACTCCACATCTCGTCGGCGATGCGCACCGGGCTGATGCTCTGGGACTGATTGATGACGGTGATGTCGTCCGGGTTGTCCAGGACGCCCTGCATGGCGTCCGAGGTGCTGTCGAGGAAGCTGGAGGTGCGCTGCTCGATGCGCTCGTCCAGGGAGGCGCCGGCGGGGGCCGAGCTGGAGCCCACGCCCACCGTGCGGATGTCATCGTCCGAGTACTCGCTGTTCTCATCCACGACGTGCTCCACGTCGTCGCCGTGGGTGGTGCCCGGACCGAAGGAGTCGAAGATGGCGATGTTGTCGTCGCCCGGGTTGAGGCGGGAGAGGAAGTCCTTCACCGCCTTGCCGCCGTCCGCCTGCGTGCTGGTGGTGGCGGCACGGGCCTCCACGGCGCGCTGCTGGAAGGAGCGCACGGCACTCGTGCCATCCGCTGCCTGGGACAGGCGCGCTCCCTGCTGCGCGGCCGTCTTGTCGAAGCGGCTCACCAGCACCTGGTTGGCGGGGGCCGCGGGCGCGGTGGCGGGCGAGCGAAGCGTCTGGGCCTGCGACGGCTCCGTGCGGACCTGGGGGCGAGGCGTGTTGCCAATCGACTTGAGCGACATGGGGGTCTCCGACGAAAACCGTTTTCCTGGTTATCGAGAAGAGCCGCACGGTTGTTGCGTCCGACACACCGGCGCACCGCGTCAGAGACCTGGCGTCACAGCTCCTCGTCGCTCACCACGATGAGCCCGGCCTGGGAGAGCAGGGCGGCCGTGACGCCCTGGCCCCGCACCACCGCGCCATCCACGTGGGTGCCCTGGGTGCCGCACGAGGGGCTGCGCTCCTTGAGTACCGCCACGCGCACCCCGAAGCGCCGCGCCGCCGCCAGCGCCAGCTCCGCGCCCAGGCGGAAGGCCTCCGTCCGGTCCTTCCCCGACTCCACCTCCGCCGCCCGGGCCCGGCCCGCCAGCACCTCCGCCCCCGCACCGCCCTTGAGCTCCACCGCCGGCCGCGGAATGCCCAGGCCCGCGCCCGTCTCCGGACACACGGGGACGACTTCCTTGCCCTCCAGCGCCCGCATCACCGGGCTCGAGCCCTTCGACTTGCCGTCGTACCGGCACGCCTCGCCCAGCAGGCACGCGCTCACCAGCACCACCGGCGCCTCGCGCAGCGCCGCCAGCCGCTCCTCGCGCGTCATCCCGGCTCCCCGGGGTTGCGCAGGCTCAGCTCGCCCACCGCCGGGCCCGCCGACGTCACCACGCGTCCGCCCTCCAGCCGCACCGCGCCCGTGGTCACCAGCTTCACCACCAGCGGGTACAGCCGGTGCTCCTCCTTCAGGATGCGCGCCGTGAGCGCCGCCTCGTCGTCTCCCGGCAGCACCGGCACCGCCGCCTGCGCGATGATGGGGCCCGTGTCCATGCCCGGGTCCACGAAGTGCACCGTGCACCCGGCCACCTTCACCCCGCGCTCCAGCGCCTGCCGCTGGGCATGCAGCCCGGTGAAGGCCGGCAGCAGCGAGGGGTGGATGTTCAGCACCCGCCCCGCGAAGTGCCCCAGGAAGTCCACGCCCAGCAGCCGCATGAAGCCCGCCAGGCACACCCACTCCACGCCCGCCGACACCAGCTTCTCCACCAGCGCCTTCTCGAAGTCCGCCCGCGCGCCGAAGGCCTTGTGCTCCAACACCACCGCCGGCACCCCGGCCTTCTTCGCACGCTCCAGCGCGAAGGCCGTGGGCACGTTGGACACCACCAGCGCCACCTCGGCCGGGAAGTCCGGCTTCGCGCACGCGTCGAGCAGGGCCTGCAGGTTGCTCCCACTGCCCGACACCAGCACGCCCAGCTTCGTCCGGCCGCTCATGCCTCGATGACCGCCGTGGCCTCGCCCTGGCCCGCCTCCACCCGGCCCACCTCCGCCGCCTCCACCCCGCGCCCCTTCAGCAGCGCCAGCGCCGCCGGCACGTCCTCCTTCGCCACCACCGCGATGAGCCCCAGGCCCATGTTGAAGGTGTCGTACATCTCCTTGCGCTCGACTCCTCCCAGCTTCTGGATGAGCTCGAAGATGGCCGGCCGCTTCCACGTCTTCTCGTCCAGCACCGCCCGCGTCCCGTCCGGCAGGCACCGCGGCAGGTTGCCCGGAATCCCGCTGCCCGTGATGTGCGCGAAGCCCTTCACCTTCACCGCCTTCGCCAGCGCCAGCGCGTCCTTCACGTAGATGCGCGTGGGCTCCAGCAGCGCGTCCGCCAGCGGCCGATCCAGGCCCTCGGGCACCGCGTCCAGCTTCAGCTTCGCGTCCTCCAGCAGCACCTTGCGCGCCAGCGAGTAGCCGTTGGAGTGCAGGCCGGAGGAGGGGAGCCCGATGAGCGCGTCGCCCGGCGCCACGCTCTTTCCGTCGATGATCTCCGAGCGCTCCACCACGCCCACGCAGAAGCCGGCCAGGTCGTACTCGCCCCGCGCGTAGAAGCCCGGCATCTCCGCCGTCTCCCCGCCCAGCAGCGCGCACCCCGCCTGCTCACACCCCTGGGCAATCCCCTTCACCACCTCGGCCGCGGCGTCCACCTCCAGCCGGCCCGTGGCGAAGTAGTCCAGGAAGAAGAGCGGCTCGGCCCCACAGGTGAGGATGTCGTTCACCGACATGGCCACCAGGTCGATTCCCACCGTGCCATGCCGGCCCGCCTGGAAGGCCACCTTCAGCTTGGTGCCCACCCCGTCCGTCCCCGCCACCAGCACCGGCTCGCGGTACTTCCCGGGTGGCAGGGCGAACAGTCCCCCGAAACCTCCCACCCCGGCCACCACCTCGGGCCGCATCGTCCGCGCCGCATAGGGCTTGATGCGCTCGACGAACGCATCGCCCGCCTCGATGTCCACTCCCGCCTGCTTGTAGGTCGTTCCCACGGCCGGGCCTTCTATCGGCTTCTCCCTCTGCTTGTCTCGGCCGGAAGCACCCCGGGTGTCACATTCGCGTCGTCCTGGACGGCGGCTCTCCCCTGGGCACCCAGGCGGGTGGGCGCCTGGACGACACCCCAGGTCCACAAGGCATCAATTTCCGGTCGGAATTTGACCCTGTCGATGGGGACGGCTTAACTCGCCCTGCGATGGGCGCCGAGGAAACCCTCTTTCAACGTTTCGGCAAGGAATTCCCGAAGGGCACCGTCCTCTTTCGAGAGGGCGAGCCTGGCAAGGAGATGTTCGTCATTCAGTCGGGACGAATCGCCATCTCCAAGCGAGTGCGGGACGTGGAGAAGGTGCTGGCGGTGCTCGGTCCGGGCGAGTTCTTCGGCGAGATGGCCATCATCTCCAACAAGCCTCGCAACGCCTCGGCCAGCGTGAGCGAGGACGCCAAGCTCCTGGTGATCGATCCCAAGACGTTCGAGGGGATGATCCGCGGCAACGCGGAGATCGCCGTGCGGATGATCAAGAAGCTGGCGGAGCGGCTGTCCGAGGCGGACGCGCAGATCGAGAATCTGCTGCACGCGGACCCGGCCAGCCGGGTGGTGCACCACATCCTCCAGGTGTGCCAGACGCGCGGACGGCCCACGGAGGAAGGCGTGGAGATCGAGCTGGTGGTGCGCGAGCTGCCCCGGCAGATCGGCGTGGGCGAGCCGGCCATCCGCAACATGCTGGACCGTCTGGAGCGGGCCGGCCTGGTGGATCGCTCCGGTGACAGACTCACCGTGTATGACACGGCCCGGGTCCACGACTTCCTCCAATACCTGGAGATGAAGTGGAAGTTCGGAGAGCTCTAGCGTGAAGCTCCAGGTCCTCGGCTGCCATGGCGGTGAGCTTCCCTCGTGCCGCACCACGTGCTTCCTGGTGGATGACGTGCTCGCGCTGGACGCGGGCTCGCTCACCAGCACGTTGTCGCTGGAGCAGCTCTGCAAGGTGGACGACATCCTCGTCGGCCACAGCCACTTCGACCATGTGAAGGATCTGCCGCTGATGGCGGATCTGATCATCGGCCGGCGGGACAAGCCGGTCACCATCCATGCCTCGCGCGAGTGCGCCCGTGCGCTGCGCGAGAACATGTTCAACAACGCGCTCTGGCCGGACTTCACGCGCATCCCCACGCGCAAGGAGCCGGTGCTGCGCATCAAGCCCTTCCGGGCCGGCAGCACCTTCCAGGTGGGTCCGTACACGGTGCAGTCCATCCCCGTGCACCACCCGGTGGAGTCCTGTGGCTTCGTGATCACCCGCGGCCGCACCTCCATGGCCATGAGCGGGGACACCGGGCCCACCGACAAGCTGTGGAAGGTGCTCAACCAGACGCCCACCCTCAAGGCGCTCCTGGTGGAGACGAGCTTCCCCAACGCACTGCATCAACTGGCCGATGTCTCCGGTCACCTCACGCCGAAGATGCTCGAGGACGAGCTGACCAAGTTCCAGCGCAACGGCTGCAACGTGCTCGTCTACCACCTCAAGCCGGCCTTCCTTGCCCAGTTGAAGAAGGAGCTGGGGACCATGCCGGTGGAGGTCCTCGAGCTGGGGGATACCTTCGAGTTCTGAGGCTTGACGGGCCCCGGGCAGTGGGATTAACCGCCCATCCATGGCCTGGTTCTCCAAGAAGCCCCGTATCGCCACCGCCCCCGAGCCCATCGAAGCCCCCAGCCGCATGCAGGGGCTCTGGGCCAAGTGCGAGAGCTGCGACGAGATCATCTACCGGCAGGAGCTGGAGAAGAACCTCAACGTCTGCCCCCACTGCGAGCACCACCTTCCCTGGACGGCGCGCGCCCGCCTGGCGTCCCTGTTGGACCCCGACAGCTTCGAGGAGTTCGACAAGGAGCTGGAGCCGCAGGATCCGCTCGGGTTCTCCGACTCGAAGAAGTACAAGGACCGGCTGCGCTCCACCCGCAAGGCGCTCGGCGAGAACGACGCCTTCATCTCCGGTGTGGGCCGCATCGAGGGCAAGCCGGTGTCCATCGGCTGCTTCGTCTTCGAGTTCATGGGCGGCTCCATGGGCTCGGTGGTGGGCGAGAAGGTCACCCGCATCTTCGAGCGCGCCCATGAGCTGAAGTGCCCGGCCATCGTGTTCTCCGCCTCGGGCGGCGCGCGCATGCAGGAGGGCATCTTCTCCCTCATGCAGATGGCCAAGACGAGCGCGGCCATCGCCCGCTTCCGCAACGTGGGCAAGCCCTACATCTCCGTGCTGCTCCACCCCACCACCGGCGGCGTGGCGGCCTCCTTCTCGTGGCTGGGCGACATCATCCTCGCCGAGCCCAAGGCCCTCATCGGTTTCGCCGGCCCGCGCGTGATCGAGCAGACCATCCGCCAGAAGCTCCCCGAGGGCTTCCAGCGCTCCGAGTTCCTCGTCGAGCACGGGATGATCGACGCCATCGTGCATCGCAAGGAGCTGCGCGCGAAGCTGGGCCAGCTCGTCACACTGCTCGGCTAGTCCCCGCGAGACATGACGCTGCCCCGGACGCCGGCGGAGGCCCTGGAGTTCTTCTCCCGGCTCAGCCCCTCCAGCATCAAGCTCGGCCTCGAGCGCGTCCAGGATGCCCTGGAGGCGCTCGGCCACCCCGAGCGCCACTACCCCGCGCTCCACGTCGCGGGCACCAATGGCAAGGGCAGCACCTGCGCCTTCTCCTCCGCCGTGCTCCACGCCGCGGGCCACCGGGTGGGGCTCTACACCTCGCCCCACCTGGTGCGCGTCAACGAGCGCATCCGCGTGAACGGGGAGGAGATCTCCGACGAGGTGTTCGGCCAGCGGATCCTCGAGGTGCTCGAGCGGCACCCGGACGCGGCCACCTCGCTCACGTACTTCGAGTTCGGCACCGTGGTGGCCTTCTGGCACTTCGCCCGCGAGGCCGTGGACGTGGCGGTGGTGGAGGTGGGCCTCGGCGGGCGGCTGGATGCCACGAGCGCGTGCCAGCCACTCGTCACCGCCATCACCGCGGTGTCCTTCGATCACATGGAGTACCTGGGCAACACCCTGGAGGCCATCGCCGGGGAGAAGGCCGGCATCCTCAAGCCGGGTGTGCCCGTGGTGGTGAGCCGCCAGGAACCCGAGGCCCTCGCCGCCATCGAGCGCAGGGCAGGGGAGGTGGGGGCGCCCCTGCTGCTCGAGGGCCGTGACTTCTCCTTGGAGCCGCGTCCGGACGGCCGCCTCGCCTACGAGGGACCGGGCCTCTCGCTCGAGGGCTTCACCCTGGGCCTCCGAGGCGAGCATCAGCGGCAGAACGCCGCGGTGGCACTCGCCTGCCTGGAGCAGCTCGCCTCGCGCGGTGTCTCCGTCTCCCCGGAGGCCCTGCGGGCGGGACTCGCCGGGGCTCGCTGGCCCGGACGCCTGGAAGAGCTGGGCGGCTCGCCCCCCGTGCTGCTGGATGGCGCTCACAACCCCGCCGGAGTGCAAGTGCTGCTCGCGGGCCTGCGCTCCTTGTACCCGGGCCGTAAGGTACATTGCGTATTCGGCGTCGTGGCCGACAAGGACCGCGGCCCGATGCTGCGTGCACTCCTGCCAAGCTGTACGTCGGTCCATCTCACGCCGCTCGATACCCCTCGCTCGCTGGCCCCGGAGCGCTACCTCGACGAGGCTCGTGCATTGTGTGCGGACGTGTGCGCCTGGCCATCGCTGGACGCGGCCCTGGCAGGCGCACGCGCTCGCGCCGCTCCGGCGGACGTCATCCTGTGCACCGGTTCACTGTTCCTGGTGGGTTCCGTACGCGCCAGGCTCGGCGGAAACCTTGGCGCGTTGCATCACAGTTCGTAGATTCAAGGCATGCGCTTGCCGGATTGGAGAGCGGCGACTCCAACGGGTCCCCATACACCGACGGTCGATGAGCTCGACTTCCGGTCGCTGTATCAGAAGACGAAGTACGTGGTGGAGACGGCCGATGGCTGGTCTCTCGTCATCACCCGCTATCGCCCCGTCAAGCAGCCCTTCGCGCAGCCCCTGTTCGGTGAGCCCCTGCTGTTGGTGCACGGTTTCTCACAGAACCGGCACGCGTGGACGAGCGGCCAGTTCGTGAAGAACCTGCTCTTCTTCGGGGTGGACATCCACATCCTGGAGCTGCGCGGGCACGGCAAGAGCTCCATCGAGTTCCAGAAGGAGCGCGCCGCGCGCTTCCGCCGCCCGCTGCCGCAGGACCTGGACTACGGCTGGGACATCGACAGCTACTTCCTCTATGACCTGCCGGCGGCCGTGTCGGGGGTCAAGCGCATCACCCGGCGCGAGCGCATCTTCTACTGCGGCCACTCCATGGGCGGGATGCTCGGGTACGGCTACGCCGGCATCCACGACGACTTCGAGGGCCTCATCACCATTGGCTCTCCAGCGGACCTGGGCCGGGGCATCGCGGCGCTGCGCGTGCTGGCCCTGGGCACTCCGTTGCTGGGCGCGGCCATCGACATGGGGATCGCCGGCCTCAACCTGGAGGAGCGTGTCGGGCACACCGGGCGGATGCTGCTCGCGCGCGGGGCCTCCGCCGTCAACGAGAAGCTGGCCCGGTGGTTCGAGCCCAAGGACGGGCCCCAACAACGCAGCTTCCACTACATCCCGGTGGATGACTGGCTGAAGTTCGCGGAGAAGCAGCTCGCCCGGGCCGAGGACCATCCCGTCTTCAACCGCCTCACCACCCGCATCAACCGGTTGAGCAATCCCGCCCGCGTCAGCTCCAAGGACGTGCGCTGGCTGCTGCGCGAGGGCGGGGAGCGCGAGCCTCGCAAGGTGGTGGAGCAGTTCGCCAGGTGGATCCGCCGCGGGGAGATGGTCTGCTACCGCACCGGCTTCGACTTCAAGCGGGGCTTCTCGAAGATCCACATCCCCATGGCCATCATCTTCGGGGACATGGATCCGCTGGCCTCGGTGGAGTCCACCCGGAGCGTGTACCACGCGGCCCAGAGCGAATACCTGCTGTGGCGGCCGGTGAAGGGCAACAGCCACATCGAGCTGACGATGGGGCACGACATCCGGCAGATCTGCTACGACATCAAGAACCTCATCGAGTACTCGCGCACCCACCGCACCCGCAAGCCGGCGCTGCCCCGGTTGCGCTGAGCGCGGTCCGGCTAGGAGAGGGGCTGTCTTCCGATGGCTTCACTGGTAGACGTCTATCAGCGAAGGCATACATTTGCCTACATCGCTAGTAGACGTCTACCAGTGCCACCAACCGACCCGGTGAACCGAATTCCGGGGTGTGGACGTTCCAGGCTGGAAGTACGCGGCCGGATGGCCATTTTTAGAGCACGAACCACACGCTCGTGGCGGGATTGCTGGAAAATTGGAGCCCTGGCACCGCGTGCTAGCTTCGAGACGCAATGCGTCCGTTCGAAGGGAAGTCGCCGATGAAGGCCATCCTGGTTGTGGTGCTTGCCTGTGTGATGGTGCCCACCCTGGCCCTGGCGCAGGAAGGGCAGGCCCCGGGCAATCTCAACACCATCACGGGCGTCAACGTGACGGGCGGCCGGGTGGAGATCGTGGGCACGAAGAAGCCCAACTTCACCACCTTCACCATGACGGATCCGCCCCGCCTCGTCATCGACATCTCCGAGGCCGTCTTCTCCGGTGTGAAGGAGGAGATCGCCGTGGGCAATGGCACCATCACCGGTATCCGCACGGCCAGCTACGGCTCGGACGAGTCGTCGATCGCCCGGGTGCTCATCGGCTACGAGCGGGAGGTGGAGACGGACATCCAGGCCTCCGGCAACACGTTGGTGGTGACCATCGCGGGCAGTGGAGGCACGGCCGTGGCGGAGCGGCCTGGCGCGACGGCTCCAGCGGGAACGGCTCCGGCGACGACGCCCGGTACCACCGCGGAGCAGGCGGCCGTGGCGGCGCGGACGGACCGCCAGCAGCAAGAGAATGCGGCGGCCCAGTCCACCGCGGCGGCGCAGGACCGCCAGCAGCAGGAGAAGGCGGCGGCCCAGTCCACCGCGGCGGCCCAGGCGGAGCGCCAGCAGCAGGAGAAGGCGGCGGCCCAGGCCGCGGCGGCGGCCCAGGCGGAGGCCGAGGCCCAGCGGCAGGCCCAGGCCCGGGCGGAGGCCGATCGCAAGGCGCAGGAGGAGGCCGCGAAGGTGGCGGCCCAGCAGGCCCAACAGGCCGAGCAGCGGCGTCTCCAGGAGGAGCGGGCGGCGAAGGAGGCCGCCGCGGCCGCGGAGAAGAAGCGCCAGCAGGACGAGGCTCGCGCCGCCGCCGAGGCGAAGAAGCAGCAGGCCGCCGAGGAGAAGGCTCGCCGTGAGTCGGAGGCCCAGGCCGCGGCCGCGGAGAAGAAGCGCCAGCAGGACGAGGCCCGCGCCGCCGCCGAGGCGAAGAAGCAGCAGGCCGCCGAGGAGCGGGAGGCGAAGCTCGAGGAGGCCCGTGCCGCCGCCGAGGAGCGCCGGCGTCAGCAGGCCGAGGCGCGCCAGGCCCGCGTCGCCCAGGCGGAGCGGCCTCGCCAGGCGCCCGCGCAGGGAGACAGCGCGGACGTCTCCTCGCGCAGCAAGGTCATGACGCTGGTGGGTTTCAGGCCCGCCCCCTCGGGCTCGCGCGTCTTCGTGCGCACCAACGAGCCCGTCAGCTACAACGTCACCGAGGGGAACAAGGAAGTGGTGCTGGAGCTGGAGAACACCCGCATCTCCGAGTCCAACAACACCCGCTCGCTGAACACCTCCTTCTTCGACACGGCGGTGGTCTCGGTGGACGCGGACCCGGGTCCCTCTCGCACGGTTCGTGTCGCCATCAAGCTCAAGGAGCAGGTGCAGTTCGAGACGCGCCAGAACGGCAACGAGGTCTCCATCGAGTTCCAGAGCCCCTCCAGCCGCTGAGCTCCCATAAGGGCTTTCACTGAGCAGGCGTGCGTGGGCTCGGATACCAGCTCCCCAGTCTGAAATTTTTGCCTGAAGCGCCTGCTCCCACGCGCCCTCAACGGCCGCACGGCCGATGACGCACCGCGGGTATGAACGTGGGGCTCGGCTTTGGACTCGGGATGCGATACGAGTTCGTTACACACCGCCACAAGCTCGCGGCGAGTTCTTCCTCCTATTTTCATAGGGACGGCGGGATTCGATAAGGGGGCGGGCGTGTCCGGGCTTTGGAGTGAACCGCATGGTTACGGAGCGTGGGGACGTTCGGAACCGGGAGGCAGGAATCCCGGCCGCGTGTGCGTGGTTCTTCACTCCTTGACTGGATTTCCCCCTGAGGAGGACGAGGTCTTTCGTGTCGGAACTCGGCAAACGTATCGGACAGCGTATTCGTGAACTTCGCACCCAGCGCCCGGAGCGTTGGACGCAGGAGGAACTCGCGGAGCGGGCGCAAATCAGCGTTTCCTTCCTCTCGATGATTGAGCGGGGAGAGCGCGTTGCGCATGTGGAAACCCTTGCCGCCCTGGCCTTGGCCCTGGGCGTGAGCCTGGGCGAACTCTTCGCGGGAACGGAGGAGACGCCGGCGCAGACGGAGGATTTGTTGCGGCCGTTGTCGGACTTCGCTCGCGCGAGGGGCCTGACCGCCCGGGATGTCGACCGCCTGCTGGGCGTGGCCCGGGCCATGTTCAACGGCTCCGCGGCCTGACCCAGGCAGCCCTGAAAAGGCCGCTGTCCTTGACTGGACGCATCTGAGACCGGGAAGATGGAAGTCCTCTTCTAAGGAGTCTTCTCAGATGCGTCTGGGTCTCGTCGTCTGCATGGCGATCGCGAGTGGGATGCTCGCGGCATGCCAGCCCTCACTCCCGGCCACGCTGGAGTTCGTGGATCAATCGCCCCTTCAGCCCAAGCTGGGGGAGATCACCACGCTGCGCTTCCGCGCGATCGACTCTCGTGGTCAGCCACAACCGGGTGTGCGGATCGTCTTCGAGACGCAGGCGCCCGTCTCGGGGGTCGAAATCAATCCCCCGGAGTCCACCACCGACGTCGGCAGCGGCATCGCCTCCACCCAGGTGGTGGCCAAGGGCGGACGCGTGTCCTCCGTGGTGGTGATCGCCCGGGTGGAGGACCTGTCGGTGACCAGTCCCGCGGTCACCTTCGCGGGCTCCGCTTCCAACTCCCGCCAGTTCACGTTCCAGTGCGGCTCCATCGCCGGCAATGGCTCCGGTGGTATTCACTCCATTGGCGCCTACGACGAGACGCGGCACCTCATCGCGGGCGTGAAGGTGAACTGCATCGCCCACGTGGCCGACCGCAACGGTGACGGTATCGCCGGGGCGCAGGTGTCCTTCCTCACCGAGGCCGGCACCATCGGCCCCAGCGCCACCAGCGTCACCGACGTGGTGGGCAATGCCCAGGTCATCTACAAGACCTCGCTGCCGATGCCCGACGACGTGACCCCGGGCACCTTCTCGTGGACCCCGCTCAACGACGAGACCCACACCGGCGAGTACATCGCGCCGCTGTGGATGCACCCGTTCACGTGGCAGGACGATCCCATCACCGGCTACCTCGCGGAGCCCACCCTCCAGGAGCCGCGCCGGCCGGATCCCATCCGTCCGGGCAAGGAGAACAACCCCCGCGACAACCTGGTCAGCATGATCGCCGTCACCACGGGCGAGGAGGCCTTCGACGACCTCAACAACAACGGCGTGCGCGACGCGGAGGAGCCCTACGTCGACCTGACCGAGCCCTTCGTCGACAACAACGACAACGGCACGTGGGATGCCAAGGAGCGCTACGTCGACGCCAACGGCAATGGCAAGTGGGACGGCAAGAACGGCAAGTACGATCCCATCACGCTCATCTGGGTCCAGGAGCGCATCATCTGGACGGGCTGGCCGCATGACCTGGACCGGGGCATCACCTCGCGCAACCCCAAGGCCGTCGTGCGCCAGCTGGTGCCGGCGCCGACCGGCACCCCGCCCCGGAACGTCCGCAACATGCTGAAGTTCGACGCGTACGTCGCCTCGTTCCTGCTGGCGGATCCCTGGTTCAACAGCATCGCCCGCAACGGCGAGGCGGATGGCTGCGAGAACGGCTCGGTGGGCCCGGTGGAGGTGACCACCTTCCTCAAGGGCCAGGCCTTCACCTACCCGCCCGTCACGCTCATGTCCTACGCGGTGAAGGACGTGCGCGATCCCGCCGCCAACCCCCCGGCGCCGGACTACCCCCGGCCCATCGCCTACTCGGTGACCGCGCCGTGCGCCTTCACCGCCTCGCCGGAGCAGGGTCACGTGGTCGTCGTGAACTCGCCCACCGTCGAGGGCACCATTCAGTAGGCGGCCCGGCAAGGGCATTGACCCCGGGCCCCTGCATCCGTAGCGTCCTCCCCGGCTGATTGGCGAATCAACCGGCCGGGGAGAGACACCGCGTGAGTCAGCGGCAGAGCAAGTCGGAGGCGGCAGGGAACCGGGAGAGTGAGCGACGCCGCACCATCCTGCGCGCGGCGATCGACGTGTTCGCGCGCAAGGGCTACCACGGGTGCCGCATCGCGGACGTGGCGCGAGAGGCGGGCGTGGCCTACGGGCTCGTCTACCACTACTTCAAGAACAAGGACGAGCTGCTGGAGACCGTCGTCGAGACGGGGTGGAGCGGTTTCGTCTCGCGGATGCGCGCGGTGGCCGAGGACGAGGGCAACTCGCTCGAGCAGAAGGTGCGCGGCATCGCGGACGTGGCCTTCGAGGCCTACCGGGTGGACCCGCGCGCGGTGAAGGTGCTCATCCTCGAGGTGGCCCGCAGCCCCGCGGGTACCCAGGTCGTCAGCCGGCAGCAGGCCTATCTGGACACCATCCGCATGGCCGCGGACATGTTCGCGCGCGCCCAGGCCACTGGAGAGCTGCGCGCGGACCTGGATCCCATGCTGTGCGCCTCCCTGCTCTTCGGCGCCATCGAGCTGGGCCTCACCGCCTTCGTGTCCGGCTTGATGGAGGACCGCAGCCCCGAGGCGCTGGAGCGCGCCAAGCTGCAGATCGCCGAGTCCTTCCTTCGCGGCGTCATCCCCGGCGCCGCCACGTCCGCGGAGGCAGCATGGAAGCAGGAGAAGGTGTCGTCCGGTACCAGGCCCAAGGCGGGCAAGCGCTCCTGACCCTTGATCGGCCGAAGGCGCGCAACGCGCTCTCGCCCGAGGTGTTGCGGGAGTTGATGGCCGCGCTGGACCGCGCCGAGGCGGATGCCGCCGTGCGCGTGGTGGTGCTCACCGGCGCTGGCGAGAAGGTGTTCTGCGCCGGGGGAGACCTCGGGCAGAGTGGGGGGGGAGGGAGGTTTTCTCGCCACCCACGAGGGCCGCCGTGCCTATGGCCGGTTGCTGCTGCGGCTCCAGGACGTGCGCAAGCCCACGGTGGCGCGCGTCAACGGACACGCGCTCGCGGGCGGGCTGGGACTGGTGCTCGCGTGTGATCTGGCCGTGGCCGCCGAGCACGCCGAGCTGGGCACGCCGGAGATCGACGTGGGGCTCTTCCCCATGATGATGATGGCGCTGCTGCAGCGGCACGTGGGCCGCAAGCGGGCGCTGGAGATGGTGCTGACGGGCGAGCGGGTGCCAGCGCGTGACGCGCTCGCGCTGGGGCTGCTCAACCGGGTGGTGCCCGCGGCGGGGCTGGACGCGGTGGTGGAGGGGCTCGTGGGGAAGCTGGCGGGCAAGAGCCAGGCGGTGTTGGCGCTCGGGCGCCGCGCCTTCTTCACCGCCGAGGACATGCCCCTGCCCGCCGCGATGGAGTACCTGTCCTCGCAGCTGTCCCTCAACGTGCTGGCCGAGGACGCCGCCGAGGGGATCTCCGCCTTCATGGAGAAGCGGCCCCCGAAGTGGAACGATCGCTGACGGCTACCCGCTGACGGCTACCCGCTGACGGCTACTCCTTGTCGCGCTGGGTGACGGCGGGGGCGGGCTCGCCGGTGAAGTCGAGCTTGAGCAGCGTCTCGCCGTCCACCCACATGTCATCCACCTTCACGCCCCAGTGGAGGTGGGGGCCGGTGACGCGGCCGGTGGCGCCCACCTTGCCGAGCAGCTGGCCGCGCTCCACGCGCTCGCCGTCCTTCACGTCCATGGCGGACAGGTGGAAGTAGGCCGTGTAGAGGCCCGCGCCGTGGTGCACGAGCACCGTGTTGCCCGAGGCGTACGCATCGCGCGACATCACCACCGTGCCCGCGTTGGCCGCGTACACGGGCGTGCCCGTGGCACCGCGGATGTCCGTGCCGTAGTGCTGGCTCTGCTTCTTGCCGTTGTAGGTGCGCAGATCTCCATAGGGCGCGGTGATTTTGTCCTGGCGCGGCCAGGCGAAGTTGTCCTTGAAGACGGGCGCGGCGAAGGCCTGCGCGAAGGCGGCGGCGAAGGCGGCCTTGTCCGCCTCCATGCGCGCCTGCACCTCCGGCGCGGGCTTCTTCACGGTGAACTTCCTGGCCACCTTCAGCGTGCGCGAGGGCCAGCCCGCGGCCACCACGTCCAGCGTGCCCGTGAGCTCCATGGGCGCGACGAGACCCTGGGCGGGCACCGCCACCTTCACCGGCACCGGGCCCGGGGTCAGCTCCACCGGAAGACCGGTGAGGGCCTGGAAGCCCTCGCGCGTCGGATAGAAGCGCAGGGGGCGCTCTCCGAGTGTCCCGGTGGGAACCTGGGTGAGGCCACGCACGGTGACGAGCACCGGGTCCCCCGGACGGGCCAGGGCGGGCTGAAGGGAGAGAAGGGGACGCTCCTCGGCGGCGAGAGCGGACAGGCCGAGGGCCAGCAGGAGGAACGGAAGCCTTCTGAGCGGGGCGATGTGCACGGTCGCGAGATATGCGTGCGGGAGGGGGAGGCGTCAACGAATGCCGACAGCGCCAACCCCCCAAATGTCCGACGTGTGGCTGTCAGCGCCGCTTGCCGGAGGGAGGGAGGGCGCATGCTCCGCTCTTCGAGGAGCAGGCGGACGGGCGGGCCCATGGTGAGCTTCGAAGTTCCCTCCGCTCGCATGGCTTCCTAGCTTGCGCGTCATCCGTTTTCTGTTTCTGAGGGGGAGATAATCGGATGCCGCGCAACTTTCGTTTCGAGCACTTCAACGCACCCAAGACGTCGACTCCGGCCCGTGGGGTGCGCCGCCGGGACAAGCAGGCCTTGTCCGCGCGGCACGCGGTGGAGCGCCGATCCGACAAGGAGATCCACTACGGCCGCAGCCATGCGGAAACGGAGGAGATGTTCCAGGTACGCGCCATGAACGCGCAGCTCGAGGCGCTGGCGGGGTTGTCGGCCAACGCGCCGGTGAAGCCCACCGCCACCCACCGGGGCCAGCCCATCGGCGCGCTGCCGGTGGCCGAGGAGCCCACGGTGATGTCGCGCGCGGCGCTGCGGGACGTGCTCGACGAGGCCCTGCGTCAGTTCCGCGCCCTCCAGTCGGGCATCCAGGACGCCACCCGGGCCACGGGGCGGCTGCTGTCGCTGCCCATGGAAGCGGCCCGTCTCGCCGCGCAGCGCATCCGGCTCGTGCAGGGCTAGTCGCCCGGGAGCAGGCCACCCGTGGAGCTCACGCTCGTCTCCTATAACATCCACAGTGGCATCGGGACGGATGGCCGGTTCGATCTGAACCGCGTGGGGGACGTGTTGCGCGAGGTGAACGCGGACGTCATCGCCCTGCAGGAAGTGGGGGACTACCGGGGCGTGACACCCCGCGAGGATCAGCCCGAGCACCTGGCGGACCTGCTCGGGCTGCACATGGCCTTCGGGCCCAACGTGGTCCGCAATGGGCGCCGCTATGGCAACGCCATCCTCTCGCGGCTGCCCATCCTCAAGTCGAAGAACTATGACCTGAGCGTGCCCCGCCGCGAGCCCCGGGGCGCCCTGCGCTGTGACCTGGACCTGGGCAAGGGCCGGCAGCTCCACGTCTTCTGCCTGCACCTGGGCCTGAGCATGAGCGAGCGCCGCCGCCAGGAGGCCCTGCTGCTGTCCGCCGACATCCTCGGCGACGCCGTGCGGAATGATCCGGTCGTCGTGTGTGGAGACTTCAACTATTGGGGCCCCGGCGCGGTGCCCGGGCTGGTGCGCCAGGCCATCCACGACGTGGCCCTGGAGCTGGGCACCCGGGTGCGCACCTACCACTCCCGCCTGCCGATGCTCCGGTTGGATCGCATCTACGTGGACTCGGGCGTGAAGCCGTTGTCCCTCCAGGCCCACCGCACTCCGCTCTCGGCGGTGGCCTCGGATCATCTTCCCCTGGTGATGCGCTTCGAGGCGCCCATGGAAGCCCGGCCCCCCCTCTCGGCACCGGTGGAGCTCATCGGCTAGCCTGGGGCCTCCGGTCCGTTGGATGGCCGACGCTGACGAACGCCGGACAGATTCCTTCGTGACAGGGTTGTCGCGGAGAAAGGGAGGATCCTACGTTGGGACCTCCGAATGAGAGCGACGGCTGGGGAGCAGATGGGCTTGGGCACCGAACAAACGGAGCGCGGATTGAGCGTGCTCCTCGGGCGCTTGACGGATGGTTTCAGCAGACTGGTGACGCAGCACCTCACGCTGGCGCGCGTGGAGATGATGGAGGACGCGCGCGTCATGGGCTCGAATGTGGCGCGCATCGCCGCCTTCGTGCCCTTCGTGCTGGTGGGCTACGCCTTCCTGTGCGCGGCGCTGTCCGCCTTCCTGGCCCGGTGGATCGGCTGGGACGGCTCGCTCGCGCTGGTGGGCGCCGTCAACCTCGTGGGCGGAGGCGTGGGCATCGCGCGCGCCGCCTCGCGGCTCAAGTCCTTGCAGCTCATGGACGATACCTCCCAGGAGCTCAACCGCAGTGTGACGGCGCTCGCGCAGACCCCGGCTCCGGCGGTCCAGCCCGCGACCCTTCCCCAGGAGGCCAACCATGGCCGCTGACGGCAAGGCACGCGTCGTGCCCCAGACGTCCGAGCAGATCCGCGCGGAGATCGAGCGCACCCGCGCCGAGCTGGCCCTGTCCGTGGGCGAGCTGCGCCAGGAGGTGGCGCGGCGCACGGACTGGCGTCAGTGGGTGCTCGAGCGGCCCTACACGTGCGTGGGGGCGGCTTTTTTCGTCGGTTTCCTCATCGGCAATAGCCAAAGGCGCTGAGACGCCCCATCTTCGCAACCACCCTTCAACACCCGAGAGGAGACGGTTCCCATGGACGTCAATTCGCAGCAGCTGCAGGACAAGGCCCGCCAGCTCCAGGAGAACCTCCTGCCGCAGCTCGACGAGGCACGGCGCAACCTGGAGGACATGAACACGCGCGCGGTGAGCTTCATCCGCGCCAACCCGGGCACCTGCCTGCTGGGCGCCGTGGCCGTGGGCTTCATCATCGGGCGGATCGCCTCGCGCCGCTGAGCCCGTCACCGTTTTCTCGACGCATCGGAGTTCCAACATGACGACCTTCCAGAGCAACCCGGGCAATGGTGGCCCGTCCTCCAACGGCACCCAGGCGCAGGGCAATGAGGGGCAGGACGGCTTCGGCCATCGGGTGGACCGGATCGGCTCGGACGCGCAGCAGCTGTGGGACGACGCGCGCGGCGCGGTGACGGATCTGCAGGACACGTTGGACATCAAGGGCCGCGTGGATCGCAATCCATACCTGATGATGGCCGCGGCCCTGGGTGTGGGCTACGTGCTCGGCGGTGGGCTCTTCACGCGCACCACGGGACGGCTGCTGCGGCTGGGCGTGCGCCTGGCGGCGCTGCCCATGGTCAAGGACGAGCTCATCGGCATGGCCGAGGCGGCGCTGCGGGGCGTCGAGACGGGCGCCCGCATGGCCGGGACCGGCAATGCCGGTGGTTCGGATCGCCCCCAGGGTTCCCAGGTGTGATTGACTGGCCTTCCCACCCGCCGCACATGGAGTGCCCGAGATGTTCAGCGCCAAGGATCTCAAGGATCTGAAGAAGATGGACAGGGACGATCTGCTCGAGCTGATCGGCCTCGAGACGAAGAAGGACCCCACGGACTGGCTGTTGCCCGCGCTGGGCGCCTTCTCCGTGGGCATGCTGGTGGGCGCGGGCCTCGGCCTGCTGATGGCGCCCAAGCCCGGTGCCGAGCTGCGCGGTGACCTGCGCACCCGGCTGCAGGGCGGGGACACGCTGTCCAACGGCACCGGCCAGCAGCGCCCCGAGCCCGTGTCTCGCGGCGCCTGAGTCCATGGTTCGTGCTCCGCCCGTGACCCGGGCGGCCATCGAGGGGCGATCCGCTCGGACCGGGTCGCCCCTTCGGCTTTCCAGCGACTGCCTTGCTGCTCGCTCGTTCCCCTCGCTATCCTCGAGGCGCCGCCTTGAGGGGGGCGCTCAGGCGAGGAGGGGTGATGCAGAGGACATGGCGTTTCCGGCGCGGAACCGAGGAGATCGTCATCATCCGAGCATGGGACGCCCGGCCGGAGGATGAGGCCTTCGTCGTGCCTCGTTTTTCAGTCCTCGATTGCCTGCGGCATGCCCTTCGTAACCGCTCGGAGTGGAGCACCCTGCTGTCCCTCCACGAAGAGCTGACGGGTAGCACGCCCTTCCTGGTGAATGCGGCGCAGATGGATGCGGTTGCCGCGTCTGTCTCGAGGGCGATTGAAAGTGGAACCCTCGTCGCCCTCCGGCGTCCCCCGCCTCGCTTCGTTCACGGCGTTCTACCCGCCACGAAGGGGGACAGAGGCGCGCCACCCCCGTCCACAGCCGACGAGCTTGAGACGAGCTGGGTGGAGGTGGAACTCTTGAGCGAGGACAACCCACCCAGACCGATGGCCCACGCGCGCTATCGCATCGAACTCCCGGACGCTTCCGTGCGCGAGGGAAAGCTCGATGGCAACGGCAGGGTCCGCCTCGAGGACATTCCCGCGGGCACCTGCAAGGTCTCCTTTCCGGACCTCGCTCAGTGAGCGCGGGTCTTCCCGTGTGAGCATCAACTCGAGAAGAGGAACGGCCGCTTCTTGATGATGATCTTCAGGGTGGAGCCCGTCCGGGTCTGCACTCCCTTGGTACTCAGCTTCTTGCGTGTCTCCTTGACGGTCTTCTTTTCGGAGGACTGGGTCTTCGATTGGGACATGGCTTGACCTACTCTCCAATGCGGTGTTCGCCGATCCAGGCCTGCTGCTCGGTGTTGGCTCCTTCAGGACCGGCGGCGATGACCATGCGGTCCGCCGCGATGAAGCTCACGGCCAGCGTGGTCTCGGCCGTCGTTTCATCATTGAGTTCCTGGGTCACCTTCTCTGGAAGCTGAAAGGCGATGGGCGTGAAGCCTCCCCGCGCATCCACGAGGAACCCGTAATCAAGGAGCCTTGTCTTGGATTCGAGCTTTTCTCCCTGTGGATCCAGAGGGGTGGTGACTTTGTCCAGCATCTGGAGCCACAGCAGTTTGCCCGGGTAACCCTCCAGGGCCCTCAGTGTCATCCGCACGGGTTTCACCTTGTGCATGTAATCGGGGGTCCAGGGTTGCTGGGTGATGAGCGGACCGTAGACCGCCAGCTTTCCACCCTGTTCGCGCAGCAGCATCCATCCCTGCTTGCCGCCGCGGGGTTCGTCAGGGTTGGACAGTTGGCCCAGGATGAAGCGCCCCAGACCCTCGTCTTCGGCGCGTGAGGAGGGATGCCAGTAGGATTTCAGGTTCTGTGCGCTGGTATCCCATCCTTCATCCTGGGCATGAGCCCGGATGAAGGCTTCTTCGCTGGCAACGGTGCGCGGCTTCAGGGCCGGGACTCGCTGCAGTGGGCGGACGGCGGCCCCAGGGAGGGACTGTCCGGAAGCCTCCGTGGCCGGGCTGCCGGCATCCGTCGGGCGCGAGGAGGTGACGGCGCCTGCATCGGTCTGGGTTGGGGAGGGGCCAGCATCCTGGGCCGCCACCGGGGAGAACTGGGATGACTCGGGCTTGCAGGCCAGAATCAGGAGTGCGCACGTCAGGCGCCCCATCCGTTGCCAGGATTGGATCATCTTCGCTCTCATATGCGGGTGAGCCTTCCATCTTTCTCCGCTGGGATGAACTCAGCGGGAGTGCTTGAGAAAGTCGTGCATGTACCTGGATGCGGAATGACTGCCCGTCTTCGCCTTGATGTCGTTGACGTTGTCGTAGCCAATCTTCTGGGCGAGGGCGTCGTCCAGATCCTCGGCGCACAGAACGATGAAGGCGGCACGCGCTTCCGGATCCCACATGTTGCTGTCGTTGCGCAGGCTGATGATCTCCTTGATCATCTCATACTCGTCGTCCTCGGTGATGCTCGAGGTGTTCAGGGTGGTGTTGTTCGCCAGCCCCAGGGCGTTCTTGACGGCTTTCACCCAGATGGTTTTGGCCGCGCCCGGCAGGTTGATGTGGACATCGAGCAGGAGGGAGAGGGACAGTTCCATCTTGTAGACGTCGGAGAGCTTCACGGGCGTACCGCCAAAATTCGCGGTGAGCCCCTTGACGATGTTGATCCGGTTGAACCCGTGGGTGAGGAAGTGGCGGCGGAACTCCGTGTCCTCCATCGCCTTCACGCAGCGGTAGGCCCAGATGAAGTCGCGCAGGACCTGTTTCTCCGCGGCGGACTTGAGGACCCTGCCATCGAGCTTGACGTGTCCATAGACCAGTTCCCCCGGATTATCGTCTACCTCGGTGACATCCAACTTGTACTGGCCGAAGTACTTCTGGAACAACTCGGGGGCGTGGGTCTTGACGTAATGCAGCGCCCCTTGCAACTCCCCCTTGGCGTTGGGCTTTCCCACCGTCTGCTGCATGGGGCCGAAAGACAGGAACGCGGAGTCGTAGGTGTTGAGGGCCTCCAGGGCCCCTTCGCTGTGCCAGATCGCGGCCCAGATGCGTTTCTCGCTAGCGCTCAGGGTGGGGATGCCGGGGGCCGTCGCCGGGGAGATCAGTGCTTCGTATAGATCCGTCTCCCCCATGTTTCCGATGCCTTCACAGTTCTGGAGCGTCTGTCCACGGCCCAGCAGCCAGTCCGGCTTGCCAATCTCATACACCCAGACACGCTCCTGGCTCGGGATGTTGATGTCAGCGGGTCCGATGACCACGTACTCCTTGTTGGTGCGCTTGACGAAGAAGATGGGAGGCGCCGGCAGGTGTGCATCGATGTATTCCATCGCGGCGAGGGGATGGTAGTGGTAGAGGAGCGCCTTTCCCTCGGTCCGTGCGGGGAGGGGGACTCCCTTGGACTCGCACTCGCGCCACCAGGAGTACCGGTTGGCGCTCTCCTGCGCCTCGGATCCGAAGTCGAATTCGTCGACCCAGGCCTGATTGCTGGAGGCCATCGTCTTCCAGTCGATGGACCAGAAAGACGTGTTTCGGGTGATGCTGTTGCGCAGGAGCTTGCGGTCTGAATGTGAAAGCGAGTGAAAGTACGAGCGCACATCGTCGAAATCGACGAAGCCGGAACTGTCCCATCCCAGGCGCTGCAGGAACGTGGCGATCCGGCCCGTGGGGCTGATCTTCTTCAACAGGGTGTCATACTCGCACAACACGTCATCGTCCGTGTCGTCCTGCACCAGATGCCAGGAGGGCATGTCGTCGGAGGCGATGAAGTTGGATGAGGCGAAGAGCTCGAGGTGGATGCCGTACGTGTTCAGGAAGGTGAGTTCCGAGAGACGCGCGGGCTTGATGAGGCCCGCGTGCCCCAGGATCTCTCCGGACTCGATGGGGTAGTCGAGCCTGGCGCATCCCCCGGCCCGGAGCGCATGGACCTGCTCGGTGAAGGTGGGGATGTCCACCAGACGGTTTCCTGTGTCATAGACCCAGACGGAGGTGAGATTCTTCGAAGGGACATTCACCTCTTGGTAGTTGCCCCGTCTGCCAGCGCACCGTTCGACGATGGTTCCCTTGGGGAGAACGGTGACGACGTCACCCTTGAGCCACTTCCCGTTGTTGCCTTCCGTAGGCGCGGTGCGGGAGTTGAGTCCCTTCTGGTCTCCCGTGCCATCCTCCGCGATGTTGACCCGGGCGAGCACACCGGTCAGGGGCGTGCCCGAAGACATGAAGGGCAGGAAGCTCTGCAGCCAGGGGACGTCCGTCATCTCGGAAGGCTGACAGTCCAGGTGCATATACAGCGTGTAGAACTGGATGTCTCGCGTCTGCCAATTGCTGGGATCTTTTTCGGCCGGATTTTTCAGCAGGCTCATGTCGTGCTGGACGAGCGCGAAGCGTGGGCTGCCGAAAGGATACTTCTCAT
>NZ_JPMI01000224.1 GCF_000733295.1 Archangium violaceum Cb vi76
CGCGCACGCCACAAGGGGTGACGTACCCGGTGTGCCTGGAAGTGCTGGACGATGATGGCCGCGTCGGCCTCGAGCTCCAGCCCGGCGGCGGGCCGGGGAAGATGATGGTGAACCCCGTCGTGGAGGTGCGGGTGGTGGACCGCTTCCCATAGGGGCGTCCCGCTGGCGGGACGGATACGACCGGGCAGGAGGTGTGGTAGAGCCCGACTCCTCCGGTCTCGTCCCCGTGAGGTGCCTTCCTCATGCCCGTGCTCTCCGCCGCTGCCCTGTTGCGACTCGCGTTGCTCGCCATGCCCATGGACGTCGCGCCGCCTGCCTGTGACGCGGGCACGCGCCACCTGGAATTGACGGCGGACACACCCGGCGAGGCGCTCGCGGTGTGCATCCATCCGGGGCTGCCCACCAGTTTCCTCTTCGACGCGAAATTGGGGCGCGTGGAGCTGCCCGGACGGGAACGGTTCCAGGTGATAGCGGATGAGACAGGGCTCGCGCTCGTGCCCACGGGGGCCCTCACCCCGGGAGAGCGTGTGCAGGTGGGCTTCACCTTCCAGGACGGCGCGGACCCGAAGGGCGTGCGCTTCCTGCTGGTGGTGCATCCGGCCGAGGCCGCGCGGCTGGTGCGGGTGACACGCCAGCCCCGCTCGCTCGAGTCCCACCGGGAAGGCGAGCAGCAGGCGCGGGCGGAAGCGCGGCAATGCCGGGAGGACAAGGCGCGCCTGGAGGCGGAGTGCGGAGGACAGCGCGGAGTTCTGGGCCTGCTCGCCCAGGGGCTGCTGGGCGAGGGCGGCATCGCCAGCAAGCGCATCACCCGGAGCGTCATCTCCCGTCCGGGCAACACCCTCGAGTCCATG
>NZ_JPMI01000225.1 GCF_000733295.1 Archangium violaceum Cb vi76
CCCCGCCATATGCAGGATGGAGAAGGCACCCAGGTCCACGCCCACCGTACCCGCCGGGCCCGCCACCACGGCTTCGCCCAGCACCAGTTCTCCCCGGGCCGTGAGCGACAACACAGGCACTTCCGACCCCAGCCCGCCCATGCGTCCCACCGTCGCCCGCGCGCCTCCGAGCATCAGCACCAGGTGCGTGGACAGGCGCGCCGCCTCGCGTATCTGGTCCTCGCGCGACATGGCCCCGTAGCGCGCGAAGTACTCGGGCGAGTTGGCCATCAGGTACGCCACCGTCGTGGGCAATTGCCCCAGGTCTTCCAGTGTGCGGATGGGGTGGAGCACGGTGTGAGCCAGCGCCAGCGTCATCTCCGCCAGGGCGTCCTGCGCTCCATCCAGCGCGGCGTTGAGCGGGTCCCTCCCCAGGCCCAGCTCCGCCAGGGGCGTGCTGTCCTCGCGCCGCAGCGCCTCGGT
>NZ_JPMI01000226.1 GCF_000733295.1 Archangium violaceum Cb vi76
TAGATGTTGTCACCCCAGCCCCAGACGGTACCGTCCTCGCGCAACGCCAGGGAGTGGCTTTCGCCCGTCGCGATGGCCACGACGTCCGTGAGGCCCGACACCAGGGCCGGCGTGGGGTTGGGCATGAAGTTGCCGGGGTCTTGTCCGAGCTGGCCCGCCATGTTGTCACCCCAGGCCCAGACGGTGGCGTCCTTGCCCAGCGCCAGGCTGTGCATGCGGCCCGTCGCCACGGCCTTCACCTTGCCGAGGCCCACCGCCTTCACGGGAAAAGAGCGGTTGCGCGTCGTCCCGTCTCCGAGCTGGCCATAGGCGTTGTAACCCCAGGCCCAGAGCGTGCCATCCGCATCCAACGCCAGGGAGTGGGAGCTGCCGGCCGCGAGCACGCCCTGGAGTGGCGCGTTCCACGCCCGTCCGCGAAGGCTCGGCTCCTCGAGGGCCTCGCTCGTCAGCTCGGGGGCGGCCGGGTGCTGCAATGAGGATTCTTCGCTGGCACCGCAGCCGCTCATCATGACGGCCGTGAGCAATGCCATCCATCTGGCTTTCATCCAGGTATTCCTTTCCGTCGACATGGTGGTGCCCCACGAGCGCATGCCCGTTCGCGTTCGTCTGGCTTTGAGCCGCCTCTCTCTGTCCGAGGCTGGGGTCCACGGCCGGGAGCAGTTGGCGTGCCAATGTTCGATGTGGCGTAAACCCCTGGAATCACCGGTTGCCTGATTGCCCACCAGGGGAGCGGTGACGAATTTTGTCGAGGCGTGTGACCAGATTGGTCGCCGCGGCCCTCATCCGGGAATCAGGGACGCCAGACCTGGTGTAGAGAGGGGTCATGGCCGACAAGCGCCGCTTCGACCTCTTCGCCCAGTTCATCACCGAGCGGTTCCCCGCTCCGCGCATCTATGACATCGCGGGAGGGCAGGGCCGGTTGAACGAGGCCCTGTCCAGGCTGGGCCGCACGGTCACCACCTTCGACCTGCGCCACAAGCACCTGCCCGTCCGCTACGAGCAGCGCATGTTCACCCTGGAGGAGCCCTGCGAGTGCGACCTGCTCGTGGGCATGCACCCGGACGGCGCCACGCGCATCATCATCGAGTACGCGGCGAAGCACCGGCTGCCCTTCGCCGTGGTGCCGTGCTGCTCGGACAACAGCATGCCGTACAACCCGTGGCGGCGGCACCTGGCGGACCTGGCGCGCGAGCTCGGCTTCCCCCACGTGGAGGAGCGGGAGTTGCCCATGGAGGGCCGCTCCCTCGTCGTCCTCGGGGACTTCGGGCCCGTCAGTCCCAGCCCCTGAGCGCGACGCGCACGCCCCGGAGCCACCGGTCCAGCTCCTGACGGCGCAGCGTGGCGAACACCCGGCCTCCCACGATGGAGAGGCCGGCGAGCGTCATCACCACGAAGCCGATGCGATGGTCCCTCAACCCGGCGTGCACGAGCGTGGCCGCCACGTCCAGCGTGAGGAACAGCGTCCCCAGCGCCAGGTAGGCGCGGATGTGCAGCACCATGCCGAGCGCCACGCCCAGCAGGCACGCCGCGCCGAACACGAAGGCATAGGTGCCGTCCGCCGCCTGGCCGATCTGCAGCGTCAGCTTCGCCGCCGCGGGGACGTACAGCAGCATGCCACCCAGGATGCGCACCGCGTTCCTCGCCACTCGCGGCAGGCTGGACGTGAAGAGCTGGCCCAGCATCAACAGCAGCAGGCCGAGCGGCGCCAGGTAGATTTCAATGCCCTCCATGTCCATGGAGAGCGCGGCGATGAGCAGCGCCGCGTTGCAGGCGGTGGCCGCGAGCGAGCCGAACAGCCGGCTGCGCTCCACCGCGCCGAGGGCCGCGTACAGGAGGCCCGAGCCACCCGCCAGCAGCGCCGCCTCCTGCGTGGCCTCGCTGGGGAGCACCAGCGCCATGCCCACGGGCAGCAGCGCCGCGAACCGGCGGGTCGCCCGCTCCACCGGCGCCACCCCCGCCCGCCGCGCCAGCACCGTCACCCCCACCAGCACGAAGCCGAGCGCCAGGGCGAAGAGGGCATCGTGCTCGGGGCTCAGCTCCCGGGCGTAGAGCGCCCTCACGAGCGCGTACACGCCCACCACCGCCACCTGCACGAAGTACACGTGCCGTCCGGTGTGCTCGCGCCACGCGGCGTGCAGCGACACCGCCACCGCCAGCGCGATGGCCGAGCCCGCCAGCGGCAGTGCCCGCTCGTCCGGCGCGCTCCCCTGGGCCGCCACCAGCGTGAGCAGTCCACCCATCGCGATGAGCCACAGGTCGCGGCCCCAGGCGAGCCCCCGGGCCAGGTCCTCGCGTCCCTCCCGGAGCCGCCGGTTGGCCGCGTGCGCGAGCGCCGCCACCCCCGCCACGCAGAGCGCCAGGGCCGGGAGGTGCGGCACGAGGCGGGGTGTATTCATTCCCGCCACGAGCGCCACCGAGAGGCCCGTCAGCGCGGCGAGCCCCGCCAGCGTCGTGGCCTGGCCCGCGCCCAGCCGCGCCAGCGCGCCCTTCCACTGGGCCGCGCCGATGTACAGCGTGGTGGCCAGGAGCGCCGTGGTGAGGGGTAGGGACATGGACAGCATCCAGTCTCCCCCGAGGCCGTTCGCGTCCGAGAGCAGGAGCCGGGGAACGGCCATCAGCGGCTCGGTCCGGCCCCCACTGGCCAGCGCGTACACCGTCGCGTTGAGGGCATAGAAGAGGGCTCCCAACTGAGCACGCGCGCGCGCCTGTCCCTCGTCGAGTCCCCGCCGGCGGGCCAACCACGGGCTCAGCGCCACCACGCCCAGTGCCACCAGGGCGAGCACGGGGCCCGGCCACGCGCCCACGGTGGGCTCGCGATGCGCCAGGGCGTGGATGACCAGGAGCAGGCCCAGCCCTGGCACCAGCCGTCCCTGGGGCCGCGCCCGGCTCGCGAGCAGCAGCAGCCCGGCGCCGAGGGTGAGCACGGCCGCCTCCAGCCCCGGCTGGAAGAACGCCGCCGCGAAGACGAGCCCCGCGGCGGTGCCCGACCAGCCGTGCAGTGCCCGCATGAGCCGGGGGCCGAAGGAGTCGGAGCCGGACTCGCCGAACAGGAGGTGCTGCACGACGCGGACCCGTGCCCCCACCAGGGTCAGCGCCAGCCCCGCGCCCGCGTACGCGAGCCCCGCGGCGGCGAGCCCCATGAAGGCCAGGTACCACAGTTGATCCACCGTCTCACCGGAGGCGAGCCACGCCTCGGACGCGAGCCAGTGCGTGCTCCGGGCGGCTTCCAGGTACTCGGCGCGAACCCACTGCCCACCCGGAGGCAGCGTGGCCGCCAGTGGATGTCCGAGCACGGTGCGATGGACGGCCCACAGCGCGGCCCCTGGCAGCGCCAGGAGCAGCCCCAGGCTGGCGAGCGCCGGAGCCCGGAAGGAGAAGGCGAGCAGCAGCGCCAGGAGCGCGGCGCCCAGCGGCATGAGCGGAGGCACCACCGTCAACGCGCGGGAGAGGATGGGCCCACCTGCGTTCCACGCGCCCGCCGAGAGCACCACGGCGAGCGCGGCCACACCGGCATGCGGGACGAGGTGATAGACGCGGCCGTGGCGCTCGTTCTCCAGGAGGCGTCCGAGCCCCGGCCCGAAACGCCGCGTGGCGAGCGCCAGCAGCCAGAGGCCCATGCCGATGAAGGGCAGGCGCAGGGCGCTCACGTCGGGCGGCAGTGGACGTCCCGCGCGGTTGAGCACCGCCGTGAAGGCGATGAAGAGGCCCGCGAGGGCGAGCATTCCCACCGAGCCGCGCAGGCGCCACGTGACGAAGCCACGCGAGACGAAGGCGAGCAGCGCGCTCCCCGTGAGCAGCATCCCCGCGAGCACCACCCTGGAGCGTTGGTCCTCCACCGGGAACGGCATCCAATTCGAGAGGTAGAAGAGGGTGAGCGCGGCTCCCATGGCCGACACCACGGCGAAGCCATCGGTGTAGAGGGGGCGGCCCGACTCGGGGAAGGGCAGGCGGATCCACCCGAGCAGTCGCCGGCCTCGCGAGGGGGCCGCGGGGGCCTCGGGCTCGCGTCCACGCAGCGCCGCGATGGCGCAGAAACCGAGCGTCAGGCTCGCGAGCACCAGGGGCTGGCCGGCGAAGTCCATGGGGTGCAGCCCCTGGACGAACAGCACGGCCAAGAGCCCGAAGCCCCACGCTGACAGGGTGCTGACGAGCCGGCTCCGGTCCCGTCTCACGCGCAGCAGGAGGAGCACCGAGGCGAGGGCGACCGGCATGCAGCCGATGACGACCGCCGGGAGGCTCGCGCCCTCTCCGTCGACACCGCCCTGCACGCCAGCCAGGGCGAGCACGACTCCCACGGCGGCCAGGGCGAGCGAGAGGTCATCCAGGGGCAGGAGCTCGTCGCTCTTTCCCTTCCGGCGCATCCACGCTTCCTGGACGAGCCCCGCGACGCCGTAGAGCGCCGCCGCCCCGGTGAGCACGGACAGTTGCGCCCAATCCCTCGCCTCGATACCCACGGCGTCGATGACGCCGAAGGCTCCGAAGACCGCGGCGACGCCTCCCAGGTAGTGCAGGGCCCGCGCCTGGTACCCACCCGTGAGGTGTGCGGCCACGGCCACCAGCGCGCCCGCTGTTGCCGCCGGCCACCCCGTATCCGAGCCCCACATCGTGACGCCGTACGAGCTCAGTGGCAGCGAAGCCAGGGAGAGCAGCACGCCCCAGCCGAGCAGCCAGAAGCCGCGGCTGTGCTGGGCGTTCAGCCGTCCCATGGGCAGCAGACCCGCGCCCACGGTGGCGATGCCCACCACCCACCAGCGCGGATCGAGCGGCATCATCAGGCGGGCCAGGAGGACACCCGCCAGGGTCAGCGTCAGCACGGCCGGATGGACGAGCGCGCGGCGCCGGGGCTCGAGCAGGAAGAAGGTCAGCGCCGCCCCGATGGGCGTGAGGGCCGAGGCGAGGTCCACCCAGGGCTCCACGCCGGGCTGCACGGAGAAGGCCGCGAGCCCCGCGGCGACGGCTCCACTGGCCAGCACCGCGTGCGCGAGGGTCTCCACCACGGGCGCCGCCTGGGGATGGGCCTCGCGCGCGGAGGGTTGACTCGCCACGCCCGCGGCCACCGCGGCGAGCGCCATCGCCCAGAGCGTCATGCCGGCGAACAGGGGGCTCCCCGGGAAGAGGGCGTCGAAGCCGGACGGTGCGCTCGCGATGGAGAAGAGGGCGAGGGCGGCCGCTCCATAGAGGCTCGTGCTCAGGACGGAGAGCCCCGCCCGGGCCTGCTCCCGCCGGGCCCGCCATGCCGAGGCCCCGAAGGCCGCCACACCGGCGAAGGCACAGAGGGTTCGCGTCCAGGGCGCCTCGTCCAGCCCCATCAACGGCAGTCCGGCCATCAGAGAGGGGAGCAGCGCCACCCCGAGCGACACCGGGGAGGCCCCATACAGGAGGCGTCCCGTGGGTCTCAGCGTGAGGAGGGTGAGCGCGGCGACGCCGGCCGAGGCGGGCCCTCCTATCGCCGGGGCCAGGCCCACCAGGGAGGACAGCGCGACGAAGACGACGGGCAGCAGGGCGATGCCGATGCTCGCGAGCACCCGTCCCGCCGAGGCCGAGCGCCGGGCGAGCAGCACCCCGAGTCCGACGAAGGCCGAGTGGTAGGCGAAGAGCGCGCCCGTGACGAGCAACTGCCGGGGCACGCCGCCGAGCGCGCGCCAGGCCTCTCGCACGCCCATGAGCGAGCCGCCGAGCACCAGCACCGCGCCGAGGAACCACCACACGTACTCGTGCAGCTTGGGCGCCGCGCCGCTCGCGGAGTCATCGAGCGCCACCATCGCATCCAGCCCGCCGCCGAGCGCGCCCGCGTCCACGCGCTGGAAGAGGGCCTGTCCCGACTCCGACGCCAGGCCGATGCCCTCCTCCTCATGGTGCGGACGGGACGCGGACTCGCGCTCGCGCTCCTCGCGGGCCGCGTTCTCCAGCGCCTGGAAGAACGCCTGGCCCCACGTGGGGCGCCAGTCCTCGAGCTCCTCGAGCTTCCCGGCGAGCGCGTCCGCCTTCTGCTCCAGCGTGCTCGCGTCCTCGAGCAGCGGCACCGCGACGGCGGCGCTCACGACGGCGGCGCTCACGACGGCGGCGCTCTCCGGGGTGGTGTAGAGGGACTCGGTGAGCCGGGTCGCGGTGGCCGGTTCGAGCAGCCGCGTGGCCTGCCAGTCGGAGATCCGCCGCTTCAGCTTCTCCCGGACGAGCCTGTCCACGTGCTCCCGGGTCGCGGGCTCGAGCATGGCGCCGCAGTCCGGACAGGTGTCTTGACTCTCCCCGTCGCGGAGCTCGGCACAGACCAGGCAGATCATTGGGGTCCCCATTGTCCCTGACGCACGCGCCCGACGTAGCAGGGCGGGTAGGCCCGAGGTGACGCATGACAGAGGGTAAGACTAGGCTGTTTCGCCTCTTTCTCGAAAGGGCCTGGCCATGAAGGCGTCCTACACGTTGAGCCGTCCGGTACTTCCCGTGGGTACCTCCTCGAAGATCGACCTGCTGGTGTCGTTCAAGGCGGAGGCTCCGGCGGCGTCCGCGAAGCGCTCGCTCAACCTGGGACTCGTCATCGATCGCTCGGGCTCCATGGCGGGAGCGCCGCTCAAGCACGCCCTCCAGGCCTCGCGGCAACTGGTGGAGCGGATGGGGCCCGAGGACTGGCTCTCCATCGTCACCTATGACGACGCGGTGTCCACCGTGCTCGCGCCCGTGCGCGTCACGGACAAGGCGGCCATCGGCGCGGTGCTCTCCCATGTCCGCGCGGGCGGCTGCACCAACCTCAGTGGCGGTTGGCTCAAGGGCGTGGAGCACGTGAACGCCAACAAGGCCAGCGAGCGCATCAACCGCGTGCTGCTGCTGACGGACGGGCAGGCCAACGAGGGCATCACGAATGTCGAGACGCTCATCTCCACGGCCCGGGAGAAGTCCGCCGCGGGTGTCATCACCACCACGCTGGGCTTCGGCTCCAACTTCAACGAGGACCTGCTCATCGGCATGGCCAACGCCGGAGAGGGGCACTTCTATTACATCCAGTCGCCCACGGACGCGGAGGGCGTCTTCGGCATCGAGATGGAGGGGCTCGGCTCGCTCATCGCGCAGAACCTGGAGGTGACGCTCAAGCCAGCGCCCACGGTGAAGGTGGCGAGCGTGCTCAACCGCTACCGCTTCGAGTCCCGGGGCCAGGAGGTGGCGGTGGGGCTGGGCGACGTGTACTCCACCGAGGAGCGGCAGTTGGCGGCGGAGCTGTCGGTGGACGCGGGGGCGGTGGCCGGTCCGGTGACGCTGGCCACGCTGGTGTACCGGGCGCAGGTGGTGGTGGACGGGGCCATCCGGGAGCTCTCGGGCGAGGTGCCCATCGTCGTCAACCTGGCCTCGGCGTCGGAGTCCTCGGCGGTGTCGGCGGACAAGAACGTGCTGGCCCAGACGAACCGCTTGCGCATCGCTCGCGTCAAGGACCAGGCCGTCGAGCTGGCCGACAAGGGGGACCTCGCCACGGCCTCGCAGCGGCTGCGGCAGGTCATCGGCGAGCTGTCCGTGACGCTCGACAAGGCCTCCTATGACATCGCCGAGGAGGTGGAGCAGCTCGCGCACTACGCGCAGCGCCTGGAGTCGAGGAAGTACGACTCCGTCATCCGCAAGGAGCTGAGGGATCAGTCCTACCAGGCGGGCACGCGCAGCCGTGGGGACCTGGCGCTGCGTGGCACGGCGGGCGGCTCGGCGGACAGCCTGGAGGCGGTGGCCAGCGCGGGCACCGGCATCGTCCTCGAGTGCGTGCGCGAGGGCGGCAAGCTGCGCATCCACACCGTGTCCGAGGGGTATGACTCGAGCTTCAACGTGCAGTTCCCCCGGAGCGTGCGCGAGGAGGGCGTCACATACGTGGTGGACAAGCTGGAGCTGTCGGGGGACGGTACCTTCTACCGCGTCAATGGCCTCATCAAACGGCTGGTGCAGCCGGGGCAGGAGCGCGCGGCGCGTCCGGCGGGAGCGGCCGTGGCGAAGAAGGGCAAGCCCACCGCGTCGAAGGTGACGGCGGGCTCGGCGGCGGATCTGCCCACCACGAATTCGGTGGGCACGGGTGTCATCGTCCAGTGCATCAAGGAGGGCAGCAAGCTGCGCGCCCGCGTGGTGTCGGACGGGTATGACCCGAACCTCAACATCCGCTTCCCGCGCGACATCCGCGAGGAGAACGTCCTGTACGTGGTGGAGGAGATCACCACCACCGCCAATGGCAGCTCCTACATCGCCTGCGGGGACATCCACCGGCTCGTCCAGTAACGCGCGGGAAGGAGCGGCCGGGCCAGGGGAGCGGGACTCGCGGGCCCGCTCCCCGTTCCTCGCGCCGGGGCTCAGCCGCGCGCGGCGCGAGCCAGTTGCACCTTGGTGGCCCGGGGGGCCTCGTCCTCGCCCTTCATCCAGCTCTTCATGGCGGGGACCACCTTCTTGCTCCAGTTGCGGCTGGCGCGCACCTCGAGGAAGGCCTGCACCAGCGCGTCCACCATTCCGGAGAGCTGCTCGGTGAGGTAGAGCCGCTCCAGCAGCCGGTCATCCTCCTCCTCGGCCATGAGCTCCGGCAGCTTCGCGGCGCGGATGTCGAGGAACTCGGCGTCCAGCGTCACCTCGTACACCTTCTCGCCGTGGGTGAGGCGCCAGCGGGCCTGGTGGACGAGCAGTCCGCGGTCCATGGCGTGCTTCACCTGCTCCGAGTAGGGCGCGAGCGCGCCCCGGGCCATCAGCTCGGTGACGTCGCCGTTGACGCCGCGCAGGGTGCAGCGGCCGGTGTAGAGGACGACGACGCCCGTGCCCTCGAAGTCCACCAGCACATTGCCCGCTTCCGAGCGCCACAGCAGCCAGGTGAGGAACTCCCGGCCCAGGTAGGCCCGGCCGCGCAGCAGTTGCTCGCGCGCCTTGTCGCGTTCGATTTCCGCTTCGTCCCGCGTGTCCTCCTCGGTGGCGCCACCGTCGACGCCGGTGTCACCGCGCATGAAGGCCGCTTCGATCCTCGCCTGCTCACGCCTCCCCATGGGCCACCTCGCTGCTGGGAATCTCGTTGTGGGAAATCTCCATGCCAATGAGCTCCGGCGTGGGGACGAGCTCCTCGTCCTTGATGCCGGAGCGCGCGGCCATGGCGGCGGGCACCAGCGGCTGGAGCTTCACCTCGAAGGCCGTCTCCATGGCCAGGAGGATCTCATCCACCTGCTTGCGCGAGGCGGCCCAGATCTGCACCTGCTGCGTCTGCAGGTTCCAGCTCACGTCGTGCACCTTGGTGGAGGGCACGGCGCGCTGGCGCAGCATGTGGCGGATGGAGGCGCGGTTCTCCGCCTTCTCGCCCCGGGTGGGCTGGCGGCCGTTCTGCTTCTCGAAGGCGGTGGCCCACTTGTCCAGCTCGGCCTTGAGCACCGCGGCGGGCACCTTGACGGTGTCCACGCGGAAGCCGAACAGCGCGTAGTCGCCGTACAGGATGGCGCCGGTGGAGAACTCCACGGCGTCATGGTTCTCCAGCTCCACGAAGCCCGCGGCCCGCTCGTCCTCGGTCTTCTTGAGGTCGATGGGCTCG
The DNA here is from genome assembly GCF_000733295.1 of Archangium violaceum Cb vi76. Classification (GTDB taxonomy): domain Bacteria; phylum Myxococcota; class Myxococcia; order Myxococcales; family Myxococcaceae; genus Archangium; species Archangium violaceum. The sequence goes on from NZ_JPMI01000226.1 coordinate 9,518, forward strand.
AAGGCCCCGGACTTCAAGCCCTTGGAGAGCCAGCGTTTCTTGTCGGAAGGAGCGTTTCCGGCCGGCTCGGACCGGAAGCGCGAGAAGGTCACTGCACCACTGAGGACTGGCATGAAGTCCGGCAACTTTCACAAGCCGGACCCCGCCGTCAAGGTACTGCTGGTGCGGCCTGCATCCGGCCGGCGCGCTTCTTCTTCCAGGCCTTGTATTCGGGGGACTTGACGAAGCCCGCGTACTCCTCGAGGCCCTCCAGGTCGGCGAGCTCCACGCTCGTGTCGCGCTCGATGGCGTCCAGGTAGCGGACGGTGTCCTTGAACTGCTTGTCCTGGAGCGACAGGCCGATGAGCACCCAGTGGGCCAGGGCGAGGGTGGGCTCGCGAGCCACGGCGGCCTTGAAGTAGCCGATGGCCGCCTTGCGGTCCCCCTTGTCCAGCATCACGCTGCCGCGCAGGTACTGGAGGTACGGGTCGTTCACCCGCTGATCCAACCGGTCCACCATCTTCATCACGGTGGCGTAGTCCTTGCGCATCATGTGGCCGTCGATGGAGATGAGATCCAGGCTGGGGTCGTTGGGGTAGGCCGTCTCGAAGTCCGCGATGGCCTTCTGGTACTCGGCCTCGTCGAGCTGGCCGGCGGCGGTGAGGCGCAGCAGGAGGAAGGGCTTGGTCTGGCGCAGGGACTTGGGCAGTGCCTCGAACGTCTTCACCACCTCGGCGAACTGCTTCTCCTGCACCATGCGCTGCATGGCCTGGAGCCTGGTGGCGTTCTTGAGGAAGTCCTGCTCCTTGCCCATGAGCTTGTCCACGAGGTTGTAGCCGGCCTCGGTGGCGGCCTGGAGGTACATGCGGCGCATGGTCTCGCTGAAGGGCTCGCCGGTGATGTAGGGGTAGAAGTCGACGATGACGACCTGGGCCTCGGCGTTCCTGGCCAGCTCCAGGTCCAGGTAGTTGACGCCGCCCTCGGAGCTCATGATGCGGTAGAGGGCGTGAGGGGCGCCGCCCTCCATGCGCAGCCGCAGCAGGCGGAAGCTGGAGTCATCCTCCCGCGTGGCGACGATCTGCTTGCCCAGCTGCATGCCCGAGCTGCGTACGCCCGAGGCGAAGCTGTCGTGGAAGACCTTGGGGGCGGAGGTGCCGCGCGTGGAGCGCTCGAGGAGCCGCTCCATGTCGACGCGCGTGTCCAGGAGGGAGCCGTCACCCGCGTGGATGCCTTTCTCCAGTTCCGTGGTGTAGGCCACGTACGCCGGATCCATGGCGGGGGCTTTCGTGGGCGCGGCCGTGGGCTGCGCCGCGAGGACGAGGAGGAGGAGGGTGAGCATGGTGCACGCACGGTACACGTGGGGCGCGCCCGCTGTCCAAACGCGCGCACTGCTGGTAGATGGCCCCCTCCATGAGCGATTTCTTCCCGCAGATGACGTCCAATCTGGTGCTGGCGTTCCCGGGCTTCCGTCTCTACGCCCTGTGCGCCGTCATCCTGATCATCAAGATGTTCGCCGTGGGCCTCCACACCGCCCGGACGCGCGCCCGGCTGAAGGTGGCGATGAATCCCGAGGACGCGGCCCGGTTCGGTGCCCAGGTCCTGACCACCGAGCACCCCGACGTGGAGCGCGTGCTGCGCGCCCACCGCAACGACCTGGAGAACATCCCGGGCTTCCTCATCCTCGGCCTCATCGCCGTGCTGGCGGGTGTGCCGGTGCTCGGCCTGCAGATCTGCTTCATCGCCTATACCGCCGCCCGGGTGGTGTACAGCGTCGCCTACATCAAGGCCATGCAGCCGTGGCGCTCGATGACCTTCGGCATCGG
>NZ_JPMI01000227.1 GCF_000733295.1 Archangium violaceum Cb vi76
TGCTCGCGCTGTGCGTGATGATCCTCATCCGCATCCCTGTCCTGAGCCCGTACCCCCCCCCCGGAGGATCCCCGCCCATGCCCCAGATGCTCGACAGCCTGCCGGTCCTCTACCGCGGCCTCCTGCCCGAATTCTTCCGCGCGGAGATTCCCAACGAGGAGAAGGCCACGTGCTCCTCGTGCGCCATGTGTCCGTCCTCCGCGCAGGGGGCCGTCGAGTCCGTGGACGGGGTGAGCCGGCTGTTCCGGCCGGACACCAAGTGCTGCACCTACTACCCCAAGCTGCCCAACTACCTGGTGGGCGCGCTCCTGTCCGACACGCGTGACGAGCTGGGCGAGGGGCGGCGGCGCGTGGGGGAGAAGATCGCCAGCCACGTGGGGGTGACGCCGCAGTGGCTCCGGCCGTCGGCGCGTTACAACCTGCTGTATCGCAACTCGCGCCAGTTCTTCGGCCGGGCGGCCTCCATGCGCTGCCCGTACTTCGAGGAGCAGCAGGGCGGCTGCACCATCTGGCCCTTCCGCGAGGCCGTGTGCTCCACGTTCTTCTGCAAGTACGTGGCGGGCGCGGACGGGCGGAAGCTGTGGATGACGTTCAAGACGTACCTGGCGCTCGCGGAGATCCAACTCTCGCGCTACGCCGTGCTCCAGTTGCTGCCCGAGTACGTCCTCGCGGGCCGGGACAAGCCGGACCTGGCGGAGACGCCGACGCTCGAGGACCTCGACGACAAGCCGCTGCCCGAGAAGGAGTACACCGCGCTGTGGCGTCAGTGGTCGGGCCGCGAGGTGGAGTTCTACCGGGCCTGCTACGACACCATCCGTGCCCTGTCTCCGGAGCAGGTGGAGAAGATCATGGGCCTGGATGGGGTCATCGAGCTGAAGGTGCTGGAGAAGAGCCTGCGGGACGCGGTCGCACCCGCGCTGCCCAAGGTGCTCAAGCTCAACCCCGAGGCCACGGTGAAGTGGCTCGCGGATGGGAGCGTCGCGCTGGGAGCCTACAGCGAGTACGACGCCGTCGCGCTGCCCGGTGTGGCCTACTCGCTCCTGGTGGAGTTCACGGGCCGCGAGCCGGTCTCGGCCGTGCGCGAGCGCCTGCGCGAGGAGAAGCACGCGGACCTGCACGAGGACATCCTGCTGGAGCTCTACCGGCACCGCATCCTGACGGAGGCCTGAGCCCACCGTGTGCCTGGCGCTGAGCGGAGACCCGCACGGAGCAGGAACATAGGACGGATGGGGGCGAGCCAGGGTAGAAGCCGCCATGGCGAGCGCGACATGGCGAGAGGACTTGAAGGCCCTGCTGGATGGGATGGACACCTGGGCCCGGCAGCGGGGTTGGCGGCTGGTGCGGGAGCCGCCGCTGACGCGCGAGGAGGTGGATGCGCTGCCTCGCCTGCTGTCCGGTTACCCGTACGAACTGCCGACGCCGTACCGCGAGGAAGCCTTCGTTGTTCCGGAGAGCTACCGCCAGTTCCTGTTGCTGCACCGTGAGGTCCGGCTGGAGCACCAGCCCGATGGGGATGAGTGGGAGACGTATCAGCCGTTCCACATCTGGACGCCCACGCTGGAGTCCCTCACGGCCTCGTGGACGCCCTCGGGCACGACGGTGGATGACCGGGAAATCACGACCACGGACCTGATCTCCTTCGCGGACGCGTACCTGGGCGTCGAGGCGGCGCGCTGGTGCTTCTACACACGCACGGAGCCGAAGGGCGGCGAGCTTCCCCTCCTGCTGGAGGACAACGACTACGAGGCGCTGGCGGGGCACTACGTGGATGACGGCGAGTGGTTGGACTCGAACGCTCCCCTGACGTTCGGGTTCGACAGCTTCGAGGCCTGGTTCACCCGGCTGTGCGCCGTGGTGCGCCGCGAAGATCTGGACCTGAACGACTATGTCGCCGTGGGCAACGCGATGCTCGAGTGAGCTCCTACGCGGCGACCTGTCTCAGCAACTCCAGGGGTCCCAGTTCCTGGAGCCGCTGGAGTTGCTCCTGGTTCTTGACGAGCAGCGAGCCGGCGAAGCCCATGGCGTTGACGTTGATGCCGTGGGACTCGGCCCGCGCGCGAGGCACCATCCGCCGGACGGATACGTGAGGCCGGGAAGGTGGGCTTGCCCCGGTTACGTGGCTCTCCCGCACTTCATGTGGTTCTGCGGCGGTGAGCAGGCGAGCCTTCCTCGTACAGTCAGTCGAATGAGCCCATAGTTCGCACAAACGGCGGGAGAGCTACAAACCGGGGCAGGCTCACTCGGCGCCCAGCGATTGGAGCAGGTCCGGACGGTCGATGCTCTGCCAGGCCTGACGTGCGGCCGAGACGTGGTGGCGGCGTATCTCGGCATCAGAGGCCAGCCGGGCGAGCCGATGATGGGCGCGCCCGATGGAGTACAGATCCTGGATTTGAGTATAGAGGGAGAGGGCCTGAATGAAGAGTTGGCGGGCCTCCTCATGCTGCGAGCGCGCCAGAGCGATGTCGCCCAGGCCTTGGATGCAGTTGGCCCGCCCGCGCACGGAGCCCACCTGAGTGTAGAGGGGGAGAGCCTCCTGGTAGCGCTGGCGGGCCTCCTCATGCTGCGAGCGCTCCAGATCGATGTCACCCAGGCGTTTGATGCAGTTGGCCCGCCCGAGCACGTCGCCCGCCTGCTCGAAGAGGGGGCGAGCCTCCTCGTAGCGTCGGCGCGCCTCTTCATGCTGCCAGCGCTCCAGCGCGATGTCGCCCAGGCCCTTGATGCAGTTGGCCCGCCCGAGCACGTTGCCCACCTGATCGAAGAGGGGGAGTGCCTCCTCGTAGCGCTGGTGGGCCTCCTCAAACTGCGAGAGCGTCAGCGCGATTTCGCCCAGGCGCCTGATGCAGTTGGCTCGCCCGAGCACGGAGCCCACCTGAGCGTAGAAGGGGAGAGCCGCCTCGTAATGCCGACGCGCCTCCTCATACTGTGAGCGATAGAGTGCGATATTACCCATGCTCTCAGTACAGCGCGCCGCACGTTCTGCGTCACCCTTCCTCCGTGCCCTTTCACAGGCTTGTTGGAGCACCCGGGGAGAGCCGTGCCCTGAGTACCACATGAAGCGAGTCAGAGAAATTGCTGCCTCAATGGCATCGACAGCCCTGCCTTCAGCAGGTTCTTCTTCCAGGAGCCCTTCGATGTTCGAAAACTCCGCGAGCAGCCGCGTGATCGCCTCATTTCCCCCGAGCTTACCCACCTTTTCACCCTGCTCTCGGGCCAGCGTGAAGTAATGGGTGCGCAGCCGCTCGAGGTCTTCCGGCTTCGGAGTCCGTGAACGCCGGACGTGCTCGCGGATGGGAGCCAGCATGTGCAGCCACTCCTGCTCGAAGAAGGCGAGCCCCACCTTGGAGAGCACCTGCGCGGCTCCAGGACCCGCTCCAGGCAGCAGCCGCTCCAGGTGCTCCTGGGCCATGCCAGCGGGCAGGCAGGCTAGCAAGGACAGCAGCCGGCGAGCCTCCTCCGTCATTCGAGGCCCTTGGATGGACACCTCAAGCGAGAAGGCCAAGCTCGACTGGGCGTCAGGGCGGCCAGGGCGCACATAGAGGGTGGTGCGCTCGTGTTGCCAGCGGCGCCAGGTGTGTTGGAGCGAGGAGCCCTCAGTGGCGTGGGCGAGCAGGCAGATGGCGAGAGGGAGCCCCTCCTGTGCCTCCAGCAGGGGCTCAAGGAGAGGGTCTTCTCGGTCGACGTTCCAAGCAATGGAGCAGAAGAGCTCGCTAGCGGCGGACTTGTCGAGCCGGGTGACTTCAATGGGACGCGCGTAGCGCGGGAGGTGGGGTCGCTCCTGGCCTCGCACCGAGCAGACGAGCGCGAGGCCCGGGAGGGCACGCAACTCGGCCAGGAGCGCCTCGGTGCCACGGCGGTCGGCCTCCCAGGGAGTCTCGGTGTTGTCGAGAACGAGCAGGGCGGGGGCCTGCTGGAGGGACTGCTTGACGGCTTCCCAGAGGTTGGCTGCCGAGTGGAGGCCGAGGGTCGCGGCCACGGCGCTGACGAGCAACTCTGGCGAGGTGGCGCCATCGAGCCGGACGAAGAAGCGGCGGGAGCCGAAGCGCTGCACCACCTCGGGGGCGTGGAGCGCCTCGATGGTGAGGGTGCTCTTGCCGATGCCCGGAGGGCCGAGCACCACGGTGGGGCGGGGCTCAGGGGCCAGGAGGGCCGAGACGAGCTGGCCGGTGAGCGCCTCACGGCCGAAGCAGTCCCCTCGCGTGGGCAGCGAGGCCGATGTGGTGACGGGAGCTGGAGTCGCCGCATGGCTCGCGCCCGTTACCCCCCGCGAGGCGTTGAAATCATCAGGGTTGAAGAGGGGCCTGCGAGTCTGGTCGAGCAGAGCGAACTCGCGCATGCGCGCGCCGGCCTTGTCCCAGAGGGCTTTGAACGAGCGTTCGAGGGCCGGCAGGGGGCCATGGCGGATGACGAGTTCGTCGAAGTGCTCAAGGTGGCCCGTCTCGGAGAAGGTGACTGCGTAGCGCTCCCCGGAGCGGCTCAGGGAGAGAGGGCCGGACTCGTAGCGCACGCCCAGGCGAATGAGGCGGGAAGCCAGGAAGCGGTTGAGGATGCAAGCCCGAGGGCTGAGGGGAGAGGGCTCCAGGCCGTTGAGGACGGCGGTGGTGTCGCCGCGCAGGTCCTGGCGCAGTCCCTCATCGAGGGCAGGTGGGACGGGGAGGTGCTCGTAGTGCTGGAAGAGCTCGTCCTCGCGCAGGAGTCCCTTGAGGAAGGGGTCCTCCAACTCCAGCAGCTTCTGCTCCAAGGCGCCCAAGTTGAGGCCGTGGAAGTAGCGCTGGAGGACGAGGTGGTGGCGGAAGTCCTTGAGGCGCAGGCGCAGCAGGTCCACCAGGCCCCCATCGCCGGTGCCCGAGACGAGGTAGTGGAAGGAGGAGCGGCCTGGGCCATGCAGGAGGCGGTCCAGGTTGTCGTCCTCCCAGTAGGAGCGGGAGGGAGCGCCCTGCAGGGGGCGCTCCAGGCCGAAGCCCACGGCCAGGAGGACGGCGTGGAAGTCTCCCTGGTGGAAGCGCTCGGTGTTCCACGAGAGGTGGCGGGGGGAGGAACTGCCAGTGAGGGGACGGATGCCTCGGGTGTGGGTGTGGACCTTGATTCCGCAGCGCTGGGCGAGGGGCTCCCACTGCGCGAGGATCTGGCGGGCTACGTCCCCTGCGAGGGCGGCCGTCCAGTCGAGGACGGGGAGGCCGGCGCGGGGCTGCTCGGAGCCGGGGAGGGGCCAGTCGTAGATGTGGGGGTGGAGCCAGCGGGTGCGGTTGTTGCGGAACATGGGGAGCAGGTCGCTCTGCTCCTCGAGGAGGGTGACGCGTGCGCCGAGGAGGGCGGCCCCGGCGGCGGCGGTGAGGCCAGCGGCGCCGCCGCCGATGATGGCAAGGGAGGAGCCCTGGGAGAGCCGGTCCTCCTGGAAGAGGGAGTAGACGAGGTTGAGGGCGCGGACCTGCTGGGAGAAGAGGGTGATGCGGCGCTCGAAGGATCCGAGGACGTAGAGGCCGGGCTCCTCGGGCACCTCCATGTGCCGGAGGATGTCCAGGGGGGTGAGCCCCTTCTCCTGCTGGAGGATGTGGCGAGTGCTGATCTTGCCGATGGCTGGAGGGCCGGGAGCCAGGGTGGGGCGGGGCTCCTGAGTCAGGAGGGCCGAGATGAGCTGGCGGGTGGGCTCTTCACGGCCGAAGGAGTCCCCTCGCGCGGGCAGCGAGGGCGGCGCGCTGGCAGGGGGCGGCGTTGCTGCATTGCTCGGGGGCATCGCCTGCAGGGCGGCGGCGAAGTCAGCGGCATGCTCAGCCACCTTGGCGGGCTCGGCTTCTCGGAGCTTTGAGAAGACGTCCTCGGCCCTCACCATCTCCAGCAGCAAGTTCTCCCTCTGGGTGCGATTCATGCCTCCTGAGAACTGCCGGTACACGTCTCCGAAGTAATCGAGGCAGAAGGCATCGAAGCTGCCGGCATCCGGCAGCACCGCTCGCAGGAGTTTGCGCACCTGAGCGCTCATGAGGCCTCCACCTCGCCGGAGCGGCGGAGAGGGTAGGGGGGCTGCCAGGTGGCCCGCTCACGGGCAACTCGGCCTCCGAGGTGCACCATTCTTCGCCGGAGCGGCGCCCGAGAGGGGACGTGGAGCGTGGGCGGGGCGAGGAGGAGGGCGGCCTCGGCCAGCCGCTCAAAGGCGCCAAGAACGGAGGGGCCCGGCTCGGTGGGCCCGGCCCTCTGCCGGAGGATGTCGAGCGAGGTGAGCATGTGGGGTGCGTCCCGTGGGGGAAGGTAGCAGACCCCCCCCTGCTGGGGAGTCTGAAAGCGGAGGGGGGGCGCCGTATGCGAGGGGCGGCTGGTTCGCCCGGCAGTCGCTTGTGGGCTTGCCCCGGTTACGTAGCTCTCCCGTCGTTTGTGAGGTGCCAAAGGACTTGTAAGAGGGCTGCACCGCTTGTTCACTGGCTCGGCGCACAGCCCTGGCGACACCCTCAACAGGGCCCCCATCCCGGCTATACGCTCTCCCCATCTGCTTGGGGCGCGCTACGTTCGCCTCCTCCCCACCTGCTTGGGGGCGCCATCAACGTCAGGAGGTGCTGCATGGCACGCTTGTTGGCTGTGCTGCTCTGCATGTTTCTTGTGGGGTGTAGGGGCGCTGCCCAGAGCGTCCGTCGCGCCACGGGTCAACGAGAGAGTTGTGTTTATGTCCCGCGCCGCTACCTTGCATCGGGGGCACTGAATGAAGCACTTCATTCAGCTCGCTCTGGCCTGGAAGTAGTGCCTGTGGCGGCAACGACGGGGGCTTCACCTGTGGCGCCGCTGGGTCCATCCTCGTCACCTCTGCTCGAGGGGATTTCTGGCGAGGGCTTGGGAAATGGCATCCCCCGAGGCGTGCTCCGGATCGTGCCAGAGGGCGCCACGGCAGCGGAAGAAGCAGGGGCTGGCGGTGCGGCCGGAGAGCTCCTCGTCACGGGAGGATCGATCGTCGCCGCGGCCGGTAGTGTTCTCCTGGTCTGCTTGACCGTCAGCGCGGCCGTGGACGGGGCGGAGACCCCGATCGACATCGCGGATGAGTTCTACGGCACGCACTTCGGCGATGTGTCTGGGTGGGTCCAAGGTCAATACCCAGTGACGAAGGCTCCCAAAACCCGAACGGGACCGACGTCCGCTCCCCTGGCGCCTCCCGGTGCATCGCCAACACCAGAACCCGACCAGGAGACCCAAAAGAATCGGGGGCGCATCTATGTGACCTACACGAAGCTCAACAAGATCACCCACCGCTACTACGCGGGGCGAACCAGCATGGTCGTCGATCTCACCAGGTCCCTCGAAGAGCAGGCGTGGTTGGCCATTATTTTGCGAGATGCGAATCACCACATCGACGAGGACGCTGAGCCAAAGGGCGCTGCGTTCGATTTCGGCCGCGTTGATGTATTCGATGTTGGGAACGCAATTGACTATAGCAAGAGATATGATGACGTCGCGTATTGGCGGATTCGCGGACGAGAGCAGCAGTTGATTGATTCTCTCGGTGGTGCCTGGTCTGACACCGGGAAGCCCTATCGGACCGAGAATGCCATCCGCAGCGTGGCGAAAGACAATCCGTGGGGCAGGCGGTTTCACGACGCTGCCTCGGATTGGTGGGGTCAACGTTACTCTTACACAGGGCATTAGAAATGGCGCGAATGCCGAGATTCTATAAGCCAGGGACGTTTTTGAGAATTCGTCTTTCGGACGACTCTTGCGGCTACGGGAGGGTGCTGACGCGAACGCATGATGCCTTCTACGACTACAAGACCGAGAGTCCTGATACAGATCTCGATCGGATTGCATCCAAGCCAATCCTCTTCAAGGTGGCTGTCCGTCATCTGGACCCCAAATCATGGGAGGTCATCGGGTGGAGAGAGCTCGAGGAACCGCTGACCCAACCGATTGTCTCATTCAGGCAGGATATATTGGACTTCCGTAACTGCACGATCTTCGACCTGGACGGTCATTCGAGGATTGCCGAGCCCCACGAGTGTATTGGGCTGGAACAAATGGCTGTTTGGGAACAGCATGCAGTCGAAGAACGCCTGCTCGACACCTTCATGGGGCGGCCCAACGCCACGGTGGAGCACCTGAAAGTACGCCTGAAATAGGCAGTCTCTCACAGTCAGGGCGGACGAGCGCATGGCGCTCGAGTGAGCTCCTACGCGGCGACCTGTCTCAGCAACTCCAGGGGTCCCAGTTCCTGGAGCCGCTGGAGTTGCTCCTGGTTCTTGACGAGCAGCGAGCCGGCGAAGCCCATGGCGTTGACGTTGATGCCGTGGGACTCGGCCCGCGCGCGAGGCACCAGCAGCATCCAGTCCCGCGTGGTGAGCAGGTTGTACGGAGGCAGCGGGTGCCCGATTCCCAGCTCCTTCATCAGCGACTGGTAGGCCGCGAGCAGCCGGGCCCCATCCCGGGCGGGTGAGGACTCCCACGGCCCGAGGCGCGTCACCGCGTGGGCGAACTCCGGCGCCCCGGGCAGCACCTTCTCCATGGGGACCCGCAGGCCTTCGGGACCAAGCGAAGGGATGAGCTGGAGGTGCTTGTGGGGTTGACTGGCCCCGGCCACCTCGCCGGAGTTGTAGAAGCCCAGCCCGTCCAGCCCGTCCATGCAGAGCGCGAGCGCCTCGAAGTCCGCGGCCGTGAGCAGGGACTCCTGCTCCTCGAAGGCTCGCGTCACGATGAGCAGGTGGTGCTCCACGACGTTGAACTTGTTGAGCAGGCACAGGTGCGTGGGGGAGAGCCCTCCCACGATGAGGTCCGGATCCGGGTTCTCGAAGGGATCGAAGGGCACCGCGCGGGGCTTCTCGCGTTTGGCCCGCTCGTCCTTGAGGTGCGCCCGGCCGAGCACCCGCACCTGGAAGGAGATTCCCCGCTCCTCGAGGGTCTGGCACTCGGTGGCGATCGGCTGCAGGGCGCCCGTGGCCAGTGCGTGCCGGGTCGTGGAGACGATCCGCGGCCACAGGTCCTCGGGCCGCAGGGACGGCTCATGGGGGAGGGGGGGCGTGCTCATCACGGAGCAGATTACCGCAGGCAATCGCCCCGCGTAGGGGTCGTAAAGGGGGGGACATGCGACAGTCCGCGTCCCTCACCGTCCTGCTGGCCCTGCTGGGTACCGCCCCGGCCGCCCTCGCCGGGGCCCCCGCTACCACCCCGGGCCCGCTCGAGAAGATCTCCATCGTCGAGTCCTCCAACCTCAAGCTGGACGACCGCTACCGCACCCTGAAGCTGCCCGAGAGCCTCGATACCCCCGAGCTCCGCCAGCTCCGCGAGCACGTCCTGAAGCAGGTGGACCTCTCGCGCCGCTCGGACCCGGAGCTCATCCTCGAAGCCCTCGAGTGGGTGAGCATCCAGTGGGACCATGACGGGATGAACGAGCCCCCGCCGGGCACGTCGTCGTTCCAGATCCTCCAGAACGTGAAGCAGGGGCAGCGCTACCGGTGCGTGGAGTACGGCACGGTGGTGTCGGACCTGCTGTTGTCGCTGGGCTACCCGTCGCGGCCGCTCGGCATCATGACGGCGGATCCCGCCTACGGGGGCTTCGGGCAGTCCCACGTGGCGTCCGAGGTCTGGTCCAACACCCTGGACAAGTGGATCTTCATCGACCCGCAGTTCAGCATGGCCGCCACCCACGAGGGGCGCTACCTGAGCTTCCTCGAGATGTTCCAGCTCAAGAAGGAGGGCCGGTTCGGGGAGATCCGCTTCACTCCCTCACCGCGCTACCTCGCGCGTCACAAGAAGACGCCTGAGGAGCTCGACAAGCAGTACCGGGAGTTCATCGGCCGCTACTTCGGGTACATGAACGTCCCGTATCTGCGGGACGGGAAGAAGGCCACGCTGATGCTGCCACTGGAGGGCAAGGGGCAGTTCGCGACCTTCCAGGGGTTCCACGCCGATGGCCTGCTCTTCACCGATGACCCGCGGGAGCTCTACTTCCCGCTCAATCACACGCAGGTGCTGTTCACGTACAACAACGCGCGCCGGCCCATCGAGCTCATCCAGGAGCACCACATCACCACGGAGCAGGAGTTCCTGAGCAAGCGGTCGCTGTTCGCCGCCCGGCCGGACTACACGCTCACGTTGCAGCACGGCATGCCCTGGTTCAGCCACTACGAGTTGCGCGTCGACGGCGGCGAATGGAAGCGGCTGCCCGGCGACACGGCGCCACTGAAGCTGCATGCGGGACTCAACACGCTCGAGGTCCGGGCGGTGAATCGAGCGGGGGCCGCCGGTCCCATCAACCGGATGAAGATCCGGTACGCGGCGGACCCCTGATGCCGCCGCTCAGCCGCGCAGCAGGCGCTCCACGAGCGCCACGTACTGCTGCATGGCCGCTTCCTTGCCCAGGCCCTTGCGGCCGGCCCAGGCGTCGTACTTGGCGCGCCCCTTGATGTCCAACATCCCTGGGCGCTTGCCCTGGACGTCGCCCTCGGTGCCCTGCTTGAAGAGCGAATACAGCTCCAACAGCGTGTCGTTGGAGGGGCGCGTCTTGAGCGTCTTCACGCGCTCCTGCGCGGAACGGAAATCATCCTCGAGTGCCATACGGTTTCTCCTCTACTTCATCAGTTCTTCGAGCCAGCGTGCGAAGGGCTCGGAGGCCACCACCGGCGCCAGCCGCCTGCGCAGGGACTCGCGGCCCAGATCCTGGAAGGTGTCGAGCAGGCCGAGCGGCTCGAGCAGCTCGCGCATCGGGCGCTTGCCGTCCCGCTCCATGAGGCGGGTGATCAGGGCCTCCAGCTCCTTTGTGGCGTCCCGCGTGGAGAGCCACTGGGTGAGGGCCTTGCGCACCACCGCCGCGCTGCCGGGGATGTCCGCACGGGACAGCTCCCGTCCGAGCTTCGCCAGGGGCTGGCTCAGCACTCCGTCCAGGAGGGCCACGCGCATCTCCGCCTGCTCCGAGGCCCGGGTGGGGTCGGTGAGCGCATCGGCGAGCTGCTGGAAGAGGCCGGACAGCGCCGAGTCGGCGAAGTCACGGGCACGCTTCTCCACCTGGCGCTCGATCTCATCGGAGAGCGCGCCAGCGATGCCGCCCAGTGCTCCGCCCGAGCTCTTGGCCTGCTCGGCGGCGAGCTTCGCGAGGCCGGAGAAGCCCTTGGCGATGCGGTTCTCCGTCACGGGGGCGCTCACCTTGCGGCTGAACTCGATGAGCACGTTGAGCAGCAGCGTGCGCACCAGCGTGCGGACGGGCGGACGGTCCAGCACGGAGAGCACCAGTGCCCGGTCCGGCGAGTAGCGGCGGGCGGCCAGCTCCGACAACATCTTGGGGAGCTCGGGAGGCACGGCCTCGCGCACGGTGCGCGGGTCCTGGGAGAGCTGGCGCTGGAGGTGGTCGAGCGCGGAGGCGAGCTCGCGGTCCGCGGTGTCGGAAGCGAGCCAGCCCTCGAGGGCGGCCCTCAGCGCGCGCGCCGCGAGGGCGGGCGGCAGGAGGGACTCGAGGGGCTGGGAGAGCTCGTGCTCCACGACGAGCGAGGCGAGGCGATCCAACGGACCGTCGGAAGAGGCGTCCTGGAGTCGGGCGAGGAGGTCCTGGGCATTCATGGCGGTGGGCAGTATGGCGCGGCTCGCCGCTTTCGCCTCCCCGAAAGCATCCCATGCCCAGCAGCACGGACCAGCACCTCGGGCCGTGCGCGGCTCCTGGCCTGCCCAAGGTGTCTTGCCAGGTCCGGCCAACCTGGCGGCTTGACAGATGCGTCCGCGTTTCCATGTACTTCCGGATCGGCGGCCCTTGGGCCGTATCGCTTCCGGAGGTCCGCCGTGTCCACCCGTCTTGCAGGCACTCGCTCCAGGGGCGCGCGCCTGGGGCCCTGCGTGAGCGCCTGGGCCCTCATCGTCCTGTTCCAGTTCGCGTGTGCCACGGGCACGCCTCACGGCAGTCTCCTCGCGGGCTACCGCTCCCCTCCGCTCGCGCCCCCGCCGGCTGCCCAGGAGCGGGTGGTGGTCACGGCGGAGCCGGGCCTGGAGTCGGCCACGGTGTACGAGGTGGACTTCCTGGAGCCCGGTGCCGTTTCCACCCGGTCAGTGCACATCTCCCCGGCCGAGTTCCAGCGAGCCTTCCATCGGCTCGCCCGGGACGTACGACTGGGGGGAAGACACCCCAACAGGCCGCCCGCGAGTTGCTCGCCACTGGGGGGCCGCCGGCCGAGGAGGGCTGGGTGGAAGCCTCGGGCGACTGGAGGCTGGAGGTATACGCGGGCCAGGGCCTCACCTGGATACCCGAGCGCCAGACGGGCCCTGTCGTCCTCACCCCCCAGGCCGAAGCCGCCCTGAGGGACTACTACCTGGCATGGTGTGCACCCGAGGGGGGAGGTGACTGCCGGGCCCTTCTGGACGACGGGCCGTACTTGAGGGCCGAGGACCGGCGCGTCCTGGCCCTGTCCATCGCCTTTGGCCACGTGCTGGAGGAGACGAAGGGAGCGCTGGGCCGCGAGTTGCTGGACACACGGGCGCTCGTCTCCATGGTCGTCTGGACGGTGGCCCTCTACTGCGCCATCGAGGAGCTGCGCGCGGCCGGTGCGCAGTTCGGCAAGGTGCTGGGCGAGGACGCGGCGAGGGCGATGATTCTGGCGGTGGCCAGCCTGAGCGGACACACGCTGGGGCAGGTGATGGCGCGGGTGAAGTCACTGCCGGGCTTCCGGCTGGCGGGGGCGCGGTTCGAGGCGCAAGGCGGGGCGGCCGTCATGGGCCGGCTGGAAGGCACGGAGGCGGCGCTCGCCTCGGAAGGGGCGCTGGCCCGGGCGGTGGTGGCGGCGGAGAGGGTGGCCACCTCGCCGCAAGGTCCCCTGGCCGTGGTGATGCTCAAGAAGGGAACGGGCCGTGGGACGGAAACAGCTCCGGGGGGTCGCTCCGCCACTACCGTCATCCGGCACCGGGGCGGCAACCGGCAGGTGGTGCTCAGCGACGGCCCGCGCTGGCACATTCCCCGAGGCAAGTCGGTGGCGGACATTCCTGTCGAGGACAGGGTGGGCGACATGCTCCAGGAAGCCGTCACCCGGGCCGCCAGGCAGTGGGGGCCCCACAGGCTCTCGCGCAACGAGCGAGAGGCCATCGACGAAGCCTTGAAGGAGGGCAGATACTGGCTGGCGCGACTGCTGGAGCGCGAGGCCCGGGGGCGCTTCGTGGAGGACGAGGTCCGTAGGCAATTCAAACACCTCTACAACTTCAGCCGGAACCAGGGAGTCGATGTGGAAGTCCTGGGGGGCTACAAGTACGAGATTCTTTCCGGCACGGACTCGAATCTGGCTCGGCATGGCCGACGCATGGCGGGTGAGTTCTTCCGGATGCTCACCTTCTGAAAGGGCGGCGGGTGCTCTACAACAAGGTCTTCTACGAGGATCGGGAGATTGAAAACGAGCGGCTGGAGCTGACGGACAAGGGCTCGCTCTACTTCCTTGGTTCCAATGTGACGTTTCGCGATTGCACCCTCGTCCTGAAGGTCTCCGGCAGAAATCTGCTCTTCGACGAAGGTACTCGGTTCATCAACTGCACCTTCGAGGTGAAGCAGGAACTGAAGAACCACCAACAGTGGGTGTTCGCATCACTGAAGGGGTGCAGGTTCAAGGGGCGGCTGTCGGGCTGCGATTTCGGACACTGGCCAGACTACTCGGAGAGGGCGCGGCAAGGGTCCATCGAGGACTGTGACTTCTCCGAGGCTCGTCTGGATGGCTGCCGCATCATGGGCTGTGAGCCTTCCTCCATCCGCTTTCCCAGATGGCCCTGCTTCACCATCCTGGACCCCATCGGGCAAGCCCGTGAGCTCAACAGTGTCGAGTGGCCGGGAGGTTACCGCCCAGTCATCGTAGAGGGGCCGTACAGGGAGCCTCCCGGCACGAAGGCCGTGACGTTATACGCCCCTGCTCTCGCCAGGCGACGTAAGACCACCGAGGAAGCATTCAGAGCGGTCATTGAGCAGTTCGACTGCATCGTCTACTGACAGAGCGGTGTGGGTTGAAGCGCTCGTGGCCGGCTCCGAGCGGTTGACGGGTGCCTGTCCTCACGCACGCCTGGAGGGGGGGAAGGGCACGGCTCGTTCAGAGCGGCCCGCCGAGGTCGGGGGGCGGTGGCTCGGCGGGGGTAGTGTCCCCGTGACCGACGCGTGAGTGCCTGCGGCCATAGCCGAAGTAGATGACGAGCCCGAGCGCCATCCACGCTCCGAGCCGCAACCACGTCGCCACGCCCAGGCCCAGCATGAGGGAGCCGCAGGTGAGGATGCCGAGCACGGGCACCACGGGGACGAAGGGAGTGCGGAAGGGCCGGGGCAACTCTGGCCGCCGGTAGCGCAACACGAGGATGCCCGCGCAGACCACCACGAAGGCGAACAGGGTGCCGATGGACACGAGCTCCCCCAGCAGGCCGATGGGGAACAGCCCCGCCACCACCATGGCCACCACGCCGGTGATGAGCGTGGAGACATAGGGCGTGCGGAAGCGCGGGTGCACCTGTCCGAAGAAGTGGGGCAGCAGGCCGTCACGCGCCATCGCGTAGAAGATGCGCGGCTGTCCCATCAGCAGGACGAGCACCACCGAGGCCAGCCCCGCGATGGCTCCCAGACTGATGATGGGCCGCAACCAGGACAGCGCCGGCCCCGCCTGGGCGATGGCCACGTACACGGGCTCGGGCACGTTGAGGGTGCTGTAGTGCGCCACGCCCGTCATCACCAGCGCCATGAGCATGTACAGCACGGTGCAGACGGCGAGCGAGCCCAGGATGCCCACCGGCAGATCCTTCTGCGGATTGCGCGTCTCCTGGGCCGCGGTGGAGACGGCATCGAAGCCGATGTAGGCGAAGAAGATGACGCCCGCTCCCGAGAGAATCCCGCTCCAGCCGAAGTGACCGAAGGTGCCCGTGTTCTCCGGGATGAAGGGCTGCCAGTTCTCGGGCCGCACGTAGAACGCTCCGAAGCCGATGACGAGCAACACCACGCCCACCTTCAGGAAGACGATGAGGTTGTTGAGCCGGGCCGACTCGTGGATGCCAATGGTGAGCAGCCCGGTGAGCACCGCCACCAGCAGCGCCGCCGGCAGGTTGACGAGCGCTCCGGTGGCGTGCGGGATGTGCGAGCCCGGCCGTATGTCGAAGGGTGCGCTCGTCAGGGCCGCCGGGAGCTGGAGGTGCAGGTAGTCGCGCAGGAAGGCGGTGAAATAGCCGGACCAGCCCACCGCCACCGTGGAGGAGGCGAAGAGGTACTCGAGCATGAGATCCCAGCCGATGATCCACGCGACGAGCTCGCCGAGGGTGGCGTAGCCGTAGGTGTAGGCGCTGCCGGCCACGGGAATCATCGCGGCGAACTCGGCGTAGCACAGCCCGGCGAAGAGGCAGCCCACCCCCGCCAGGATGAAGGACAGGAGGATGGCGGGGCCCGCGTGCTGGGCCGCCGCCGTGCCCGTCACCACGAAGATGCCCGCGCCGATGATGGCGCCAATGCCCAGCAGGACGAGCTGGAGGCCCGTGAGCGTGCGGTGCAGCTCGTGCCCATGTCCTTCCTCACCCTGCAATTGGGCGAGGCTCTTCGTCGACCAGATACCCATGGATGGCAGTCAACGCCGCTCACCCCCGTCCGAGGAAGAACAAAACGGGCCGCCCGCTCCACCGAGTGTCCGCCGGAGAGCGGATGTCCCCTCGCCGACGATCACCCGTTCACGTTGCTGGCTACGCCCGGGCCACCTGGGCTGGAGGTGGCGCCTCGCTCGGAGTGGGCTCTGGAGGCGCGGGCCCTGCCAACAGCAAATCGATTCAGAGGCTCTCTGTGAAGAGGGTTCTTGCTCCTCCCAGGCTCCTCCGCGTACTAACTTGTGAGTCGGCTGGTCACCGTCGTGTCCGGCTCATACGCTGCAGAGGCCCAAGGATGCCCACGCTCCGAGTTCGGAACTTCTATGCGCTTCGTAACCTTCGCTGGCCGCTCAGCGGAGTGTCCGTGTTGACCGGGGCCAATGGTACCGGGAAGACCACCGTACTGCTTGCGCTCAAGGTCATCCGCGCTGCGTTTGATCGTGGATTACCCGAGGCGGTTTCCCAAACGCTTGGGGGTAGTTACAACCTCCGGAATCACGACGCGGCCGAAGACGAACCAACCGAACTCGGTCTTGAGTTGGATGATTTGTCCTGGCGTGTCCAGCTCAGAGCTCGCGGTGCGACCGTTGACTACGTGACCGACGAGAGTCTCACCTTGGGCGGTGAGACGATCTTCGTGCGCGACAGCCTTGGCAATTTCGTCTATCGCGGCGAGCGCCAGGAATTTGTCCCGGCGGCTGCGGAACGGCTCGGACTGCGTTGGGTGACCGAGTTCCATCCGGAAGATTCAGACGCCGCGCGACTCTCAAATCTCATCCGTAATATCCAGGTTTATTACGATCCAGATCTACGTGGACTCCGTGAGGGCGGCTCTCGAGCGATCGAGGATCGGCATCTGCACACCCGCGGCCGGAACGTGTTTACGATGTTGCGGAAGTGGCGGGATCGGCGGGAGGACGCACGGCGCTTCGATTTTGTCGACCAGGGGCTGCGGGCAGCATTTCCTGGTGTGTATGACGGCATTGATTTCGATGCAGGGCAGACGGTGACTGCCCGCGTATACCGGCCCGGCAATGAAACACCGAATCCCATCAGCCACGAAGCAAACGGCGTCCTCTCGATGCTGATGCTCCTCGCGCAGATCGCCTCCGCGGATCGCGGTGGGATTGTTGCTATTGACGAGCCCGAGCATGCGCTGCACCCGTTCGCGATACGGCGCCTGGTTGAGCGCGCCCGCGCATGGGCCCGGCAACACGATCTGACGATCCTCTTCACCACCCATTCCCCGGTATTGCTCAATCAGTTCAATGCGGAACCGGAGCATGTTTTCGTCCTGGAGCGTGGCTACGAGGTGCTTCCGGTCCCGCTCGACGAGCTACGCGATCGCAACTGGCTCGCGAACTACACGATTGGTGAACTCTACAGTGATAGCGAGTTCGCGGCGAACGAGAACATCTGATGCGTGTTCAGCTCGTTGTGACGGGAGACATGGAGCATCTCGCTCTCGGACCGGCTCTGGAGCGGATTTTGAGCGCGGCAGGCGGAGATGTGCAGTTTCTGCAACCGCGCAAACTCGGAGACGGAGCGATCACCACATCCCCACTGCCTCCATTATCCAGTCCGCAGACGCCAGCGACGGTGAAGCGCATGGCCAAGACCCTCGTCGCCGAGACCTTGAGCGGGCGGACGGGGAGTCCGCCAGATCTTGTGGTTGGAATCGATGATTTGGAACTTGCGAATGCGCACCAGCCACAGGTTGTAGTCTCCTGGGTACGGCGTGCCCTCAACGAGGAGGTGAGTGCCCGTTGCTCCTCGCAGGATGCAGCGGAGCGGATGAAGAGAGTTCTTCGGGAGCGGTGCTCATTCCATCTCCTCGTACCACTCGTGGAGGCCTATCTTTTCGGCGAGCCGGCAGCTCTGGCCCGGGCCGGGGTCGCGTCTGGTGTCGCTGTGCATCGGCTTGGAGCAGATCTCGAGTCGTTTGAAACAGACGACCCGGGGTTCTTGCCGCGCGCTGAGAAGGAGAACGCCAAGAAGGCAGCTTTGGGCGCACCGTGGTGGCGCGAGGAGCGGCACCCCAAGCGGTATCTTGAATTCCTCGTTGAGTCCTCCGGCGCACTTCTCTACGACGAAACAGTCAATGGTGTCCGTGCGCTTCGCACGCTGGACTGGATTTTGGTTGCATCCACCAGTCCGCTCCTGTTCGCGCGGGCTTTGTTCGAGGACATTTCCGATCTGCTCGGCATCGCGAATCCTCTCGGCCCTGGAAGCTGCAGCCCTCACACCTATCCCGCGAAAAATGTTCGTCGCGAGACGCTGATGCTTCGGAACCTATAGAACTGAATGCAGGGGGGCTCCTCGATGGGCGGGCTACCAGTCCCGATCGAGCTGCTCTCTTTCGGTGGTCTCTTTCGGGATGAGGGTGCGCCAGTGTTCGAGCGCGGCTCGATACGACTTCTCATCGTCATAGGATTCCTCGAAGAAGGCTCCTGCCTTGGGGTCGTAACCGAACAGGATGAAGTTGGACTGGACCTCCTTCACGAAAGGTGTGGTCCACATGGGCATGGTCTCCAGGAAGCCCTCGAGAAAGCCCGCGATGAACTCGACCACATCAATGATGTCGTTCGTGCTCAGTTCGTTATCGAAGGGGGCGTGGTACGAGGTACGGCTGTGCGACTCGCTTGGCTTCTGGAGCCTGTAGAGGGTGGGCTCGACCAGAGAGCGGAAGTTCACGAGGCGCAGCAGATAGCGGAACTCGTTGCTGTCGCGACGCACGGTCAGCTTGAAGGAGAAGCTGAAGGAGCCCTTCCAACAATCATGCAAGTCCCCGCTGGGTCCAGTGAGTACCGTCAAGGCCGCGTAGATTTGAGGCAATCCCAGTCGGTCCGTCAGGGTGATAAGTCTCGAGCTCCTGATCTCGATGGGAATGCTCAGTGCACGCGCCTTGCGGTAGAAGTCGTCTTCACACCGGCGAAGCTCTACGACGCCGCCGCCGGATAGGGTGATGGGTGGAAAACTCTGGTCCTTGAGCATGGCAGGATGTGGGCAGGCCTCCTCGAAAGGTAGTGCCCCCATCGCACCAGTCAAGTTCGGCCCACCTCCCAACTCCAGAGGTTGATTCGCTCAAGCCCGGGCCACCTGGGCCGGAGGCGGTGTCTCGCTCGGGCCAGGCTGGGAGGCCTCCGCGAGCGCCTCGATGCGCAACAGCAACTCCTCGATGTGGCTCCGCTCGACGCGGGTGGCGGACGGGTTGCCCAGGCCGGAGAAACGCAGCAGCGTGAGCTGGGCGGCCAGCTCCTCGACGAGCCCGATGCTGTGCTCCAGCTCGGCCGCGGCGTGCTCGTACAGCCGGGTGAGCCGCTCCTTCACGCTCGCCGGTGCGCTGGCCAGCGCCACCTCCATCTCCAGCAGCCGCCGCTCCTGTGTCCGCAGACGCGAGACGAATCCGTCCAGCAACCGGTGCTCGCGCGCCTGATCCGCCGCCCACGCGCTCTCCACCGCCGCCTGCCTCCAGCACTCCTCGAGCCGCCCCGTCACCTCGTCCAGCCGCCGGGCCCGCGCGCTCTGGTGGCCCCGCTCCACGCGCAGGGCGGCGTCTCCCGGACTGAGGAGCAGGGGGAGCAGGAAGGGCCAGAGGGCCAGGGCCAGCAGCGCCTGGCCGAGCCGTTCCGCGAGGGTGCTTCCCCGCTTCTGGACGAATGCACAGACCGCCGCCACCGCTCCGAGCACGACATAGGCCGTGAGAATCACGAGTGCCGTCATGGTCCGTCCTCCTTCAGCCCAGCGCGTTGAAGGCCCAGAAGCCCAGGCCCGAGGTGAACGCCACCATCATCCAGGACACCCGCGCGAGGATGCCCACGCGGTACGCGTCCTCGGAGGACAGCACGGCGGTGGGGTTGCCCAGCGCGACTCGGGTGACGGACTCGGCCAGCAGGCTCAGCAGCCGGTGGATGCGCGCACCGGCCGCCCATCCGGACAGGAGGAACGCCGCGGTGAGCAGCAGCGGCCCCGCCCACTCGGCATCCAGCCGCCACAGCAGGTAGAGCGGAGGCGCGAGCCCCGCCAGCAGCAGCGAGCCCGTGGCCGCCGAGGCCAGCAGTGCCGCCACCAGCCGGGCAATGGGTACACGCGCCGCCACGAGGATGCTCGCCGCGTAGATGGGGCCCAGCGACGCCGCGAGCGCCAGCAGCACGTTCATCGACGCCAGTGCCGCCGGCACCGCCCAGGCCTCTCCATGGCCACGCGCGGCGCTCGCCGTGGCGGCGAAGGCGCTCGTGCACACGGCGATGACTCCCACCGAGCCGACCACGAGCCCCTGGAGCCGCGTGGCATCCAACAACCGCTCCACGATGGCGGACGGCTCGCGCAGGAGCTCCACGAGGAGCTGCCGCTCGGGCTCGGCGGGGACGGCGGGCTCGTGGAGGGGCGCGCGCTCCTCCACGGACCAGGGCATGAACGGCGTGAGGGGCTCGGCGGTCAGGGGGACAGTCGGGGAAATGGCTTCCATGGAAGACCTCGTCAGCGCCAGAGCGTGAGGAAGGAGGAGTGGACGCGCAGGAGGAAGACGGCGCCCAGGAAGAAGGCGAAGGCTCGTGACATCCACCAGGCGGCCCTCGAGGAGTCGAGCGAGGTGATGACGCGCACGGGCAGGGCCGCGAGGGTGGCGAGCGCGAGCCCGGGGACGAACACCGCGGGGAGTGCGAGCACGAGCGGTGCGTCCCGGGAGACGAGCACGAGGAACGCCATGAGGGGCATGACACAGGTGGCCACGAGCCCGGCGGCGAGCAGTCCAATGGAGGTGGCGGCGAGCAGGACGCGGGTGGTGAGGCGCAGACGCAGGTAGATGGCGAAGACGAGGGAGCCGGGGACGACGACGAGCAGGGCCTCGAAGACGGCGCGGAGGGCATCGAGCTTCGGGATGAAGCGGAGGCCGGTGGAGGAGACGAAGCCGGCGGAGGCGGAGGAAGCGGCCACGAGGAAGATGCCGAGCAGTGCCGGTGCGAGGGTCGCGGCGAGAGGGCGCCGGGCCATGTCGAGCGCTTCGCGAGCGGGCCGGTCCACCGCGCGCAGGAGAGAATGAATCAGGTCCAGGCGGCCCACCGCCGCCCCGGGAGATGCAGAGCCCATGAGGCCTCCTCAGGTGCGCGACATCGCGCGACCCGGGATTGAGCAAGCCCCGTGCCCGCAGGCTCCCTCTCCCTCTGGGAGAGGGCGGGGGGTGGAGGGTCGTCCCCTGCGGAGTTCCCCTCTGTGCGGACACGAGGGACAAGGGGAAGACCCTCACCCTGACCCTCTCCCAGAGGGAGAGGGGACAGCTTCAGAGGTATGTAAGGCGTTACACAGGTATCCCAGCAACGGCGAGCCGCTCAGCCGATATGGAGTTCCTCGCGGATGCCGTGTTCATGGATTTTGTTGAAGAGGGTCTTGTAGCTGACCCCGAGCAGTCGGGCGGCGGTGGTCTTCTGCCCCTTGGCGGCCTGAAGGGCGGCGATGACGGCGGCACGTTCGGCGCTGGCCACGGCTTCACGCAGCGTCTGGACGGTGGGCCCATCTCCCCCCGTCGTCACCTCCGCCGGAGCCGGAGCCGCGGCGGGACGAGGAGCCCCGCGCGGAGCCAGGGGCGCGCGGAGCGACTCAGCGTCGAAGTGACCGAGCACGACGGCGCGCTCGACGAAGTTCTCCAGCTCGCGCACGTTGCCGGGCCACGGGTAGGCCAGGGCACGCCGCGAGGTCTCCGCATCCGGCCTGGGAGGCGTGAGCCCCTTGCGCCTGGCGTGCTTCTCCAGGAAGTGCTCGATGAGGCCGGGGATGTCCCGGGTGCGCTCGCGCAGGGGGGGCAGGTGGATGGGAATGACGGCGAGCCGGTAGAGGAGGTCCGAGCGGAATTGCCCGCTCGAGGCCATGGCATCCAGATCGCGGTGGGTGGCGGAGATGACGCGGAGGTCCACCTTCACGGCCTCGCGCCCGCCGATGCGGGTGATCTCCCGCTCTTGCAGGACGCGGAGGAGCCGTGCCTGAGCCTCCAGGGACATGTCTCCGATTTCATCGAGGAAGAGCGTGCCGCCCTCGGCTGCCTCGATGAGCCCCTTGCGGCGGGAGTGGGCGCCGGTGAAGGCGCCGCGCTCGAAGCCGAACAGCTCGGACTCGAGCAGGGAGGAGGGCAGGGCGGCGCAGTTGACGGAGACGAAGGGCCCGTCGAGCCGGGGCGAGGCGGCGTGGATGGCGCGGGCGACGAGCTCCTTGCCGGTGCCGGACTCGCCGCGCACGAGCACGGTGGCATCCGAGGCGGCCACGCGGGGCAGGAGCGCGGCCACATCCCGCAGCCCCCCATCGGCGCCGATGAGTGCGCGGCCGGTGTCCGAGTCCGGAGCGAGCGTGGGGGCGGCGAGCTCCAGTTCCACGAGGCGGCGTCCCGTCTCCAGCGCGGCCTCCACGGAGGAGACGAGCCGCTCGTTGGGGAACGGCTTGACGAGGAAGTCGGCCGCGCCCGCGCGCAGCGCCTGCACCGCTCGCTCCACGGTGCCGAACGCGGTCATCACGATGACGGGCGTGCGCAGTCCCTGCTTGCGCAGCCGGTCGAGCAGCACCAGCCCATCGCCATCGCCCAGCTTCACGTCGAGCAGCAGGAGGTCCGGCGCGTGGCGCGCGAGGTACGCCTCCGCGGCCGCCACCGAGTCGAGCGGAACGACCTTCAGTCCGCGTGCCCCCAGCACGTCCTGGTAGAGCTCGCGCAGGTTGTGCTCGTCCTCCACGAGGGCCACCTCGGGCCCGCCCACCGCGGCATCCACCGTCATCGCACGTCCTCCCTCGCTGGCCTGGAGCCCGCGGGTGCCACGGGCAGCTCCACGCGGGCCATGGCGCCTGGCCGGTCCCCGCGCGGCAGGAGCCCGAGCCTTCCCCCCACGGCTTCGATGGCCGAGCGCGAGATGGCGAGCCCGAGTCCCGTTCCACCGGCCTTCGTCGTGTAGAAGGGCCGGAAGAGCCGCTCGCGATCCACGGCCTCGAGCCCCTTGCCCTCGTCGCGCACCTCGACGACGACGCGGCCCTCCTCACACCGGGCCACGACCTCGATGCGCCCGTCCCGCGTCTCCCGCATGGCCTCGGCGGCGTTCTTCAAGAGGTTCAGCAGCACTCCGCGCAGCGCGTCCTCGTCGCCCACGGCCCTCAGGTCCGGATCCAACCGGGACACGAGCGTGGGGAAGTCCGGTTCACCCTCGGCCACCGCCACCGCCTCCAGGACGATCCGCGACACATCGAGCGGGCTCTCCCCCTTCTCACCCCTCGGCGCCCGGCCGAGGCTCAACAGCTCGGCGACGCGTGCGTCGATGCGATCGCTCTCCTCGCGGATGATGCGGACCGCCTTCTCGAAGCGGGCGCGGTGCTCGGGGGAGACGTGCCCGGCCTGTCCGGAGAGCAGCTCGGCGTAACCCCGCACGGCGGCCAGTGGATTCTTGATTTCATGGGCCACCGAGGCGGCCAGCTCCCCGGCGATGGCGAGCCGCTCGGCACGCTCCAGCCGGCCGCGCAGGGCCGCCGCCTCGGCGCGGGAGGCCGAGAGCTGCTCGGAGAGCCGTGCCTGCTTGGGGAACAGGAGCTGCTCGATGCCCCGGTTGAGCTGCTCGCCCAGGCCGATGAAGAGCAGGGAGGCGACGAGGACCACCCCCACGGAGACGGAGACCTGGACGAGGTCCACCGGGTAGCCCAGCACCCGGAACACCGCGACGACGGCGCAGGCCACGGCGATGGCGAGCACCGCGTGGGTGAGGGCCCGGGAGACGGGAAGCTGCACGGCGACCCGCTCGTGGAGGATGTAGCTGAGCGTCGCCAGCTCCGCGGCGAGCACGATGCACAGCAGCGCTCCACTGCCAGCGGGCGCCCCCCGCGACAGCTCGAACACCGTCCGGAGCAGGCAGACGAGCAGCGACACCCCGATGAGCGCCGTCAGGTGCCGCGAGAGCCGGCGGACGGAGGCGTTCTCATGGCGGCACAGCGTGAAGCGGAGCCCGCCGAGCAGCCCCACTCCGGCGAGTCCCAGCGCCTGGGGGAACACCGCCAGGAGCGGCTGAGCGAAGACCACCGCCACCCACGCCGACAGCCCGAGGAGCGCCAGCCCGGCGGGCAGGAGGGCCCATCGGAGCCACCGGCGTGCCTGGGACGGTTCGAGCTCGGCGAGGGCATCGGCGATGAAGCCGGAGATGGACATCAACGCGGCGAGACCGACGGCCACGCGGACGGATTCACGGGCTCGGGGCTCCAGGAGGACGACGAACCACCCTGCGGCGAAGAGGGCGACTCCGGTGGGGCCGCAGGCGAAGAAGAGCTTGCGCCGCTCTCCCCTGGCGGAGGCGAGGACGTAGCCGGCCAGCAGGCCGTTGAAGAGCGCCACGATGAGCGCGACGATGGACGAGGCGAGGAGATGCGCCGACATAGACGACCCCCCGAGCGTATCACGCGGGGCGCGGTATCATGTCCGCGATGCGTGTCCTCGCCCTCGTCGTCCTCCTGGCCAGCGCCGTGGCCGTGGCCAGTGAGCCGGAGCCGGAGCTCACCGGCTCCATCCAGTTGCCCGCGGATCCCTCCCCGGCCGAGCTCATCCGAGACAGCCACTACTGGATCTCCAACGAGGACCACCTCGGGCTCTTCCACGAGGCGGTGAAGGACAAGCGGGGCGTCTACCTGGGAGTGGGCTCGGACCAGAACTACCTGCTGGGCGCCTGGGCCCGCGCGGAGCGGCTCGTGCTGATGGACTTCGATCAGTCCATCGTGGATCTCCACCGTGTCTATCGCCTCATCTTCCTGGCGGCGGAGACGCCCGAGGAGTTCCTGCGCCTGTGGAGCAGGGAGGGCCGCCCGGAGGTGCGCCGCCTCATCCAGGAGAGCCCCGGTTCCCGGTTCGAGAAGGCGAGCCTGCTCCGGGCGTACGGCACCGCGCGCGGGGCGGTGGAGCGGCGGCTGAAGCGCGTGGTGGAGCAGATGAGGAAGGCCTCGCTGCCCTGCTTCGTGGTGGATGCCGGCGACTACGCGCACATCCGCGGCCTCTATCAGCGGAACAAGGTCCTCATCGTGCGGGGTGATCTCACCGCCCATCGCACGGTGGCCGCCATCGGCCGGACCACGACGCGGGCGGGGAAGAAGCTGGGGGTGCTCTACCTCTCGAACGCCGAGCAGTACTTCCCTTATGACCGGGACTACCGGAGCAACATGCGCGCGCTCCCGCTGGACGGCACCAGCGTGGTGGTCCGCACGAGTGGCCAGCGGGGCATCACCCACGTGAAGGGCACTTACTACCACTACAACACCCAGTCGGGTTCGAGCTTCCTGGCCTGGCTGGAGGACGTGAAGACGCGGGATGTGCGCGGGATGCTCCGGTACGCGCCGGACACCGGGAAGCCCCGCGGGCTGTCGCGGCTGGACATGGGGCCCGCCGAGGCGCGCGAGGCGTGGAAGCGGAAGCTCCTCGAGAAGCGGACGAGAAGGATGGCGCGGAAGTGAGGAGCGCGATGCGGCTTCTCCTCGCGCTCGGACTTGGGAGCGCGGGCGTGGCCGGGGCGGTGGCTCCGTTCCCCGGGGCTCCCGAGGTGGTGCCCTGCCTCGAGGCACCGGTACCAGGCATGGCCTGCATCCCCGGAGGCCCCTTCTCGCGAGGCGTGAACACGGGGAAGCACGCGCCGGCGAAGCCCCAGGCGGAGGTCTGGGTGCAGAGCTTCTACATGGACACCCACGAGGTGACGTACGGCGAGTACAAGGCCTGCGAGAAGGAGGGCCGGTGCGGCAGGGGCGGGCCGAACTACCGCGACTTCGACCACCCCCGGCAGCCCATCAACGGGGTGAGCTGGTACGACGCGAAGGGCTACTGCGAGGCCCATGGCAAGCGCCTGCCCACGGAGGCCGAGTGGGAGAAGGCGGCGCGGGGCACGGATGGGCGGCTCTACCCGTGGGGCAACGAGCCGGCCACCTGCGAGCGCGCCGTCATCCAGGATCGCCGGGGGCGGAGCTGCGGGAAGAAGCAGCGCTCGAAGACGCACGCCGACGTGGGACGTCCGGAGCCGGTGGGAACGCGGCCGCCCAACCCCTACGGGCTCCACGACATGGCGGGCAACGCCTGGGAGTGGGTGGCGGACTGGTACACGCCCTCGTGGAAGGCCTGTGGCGAGGCGTGCCTGGGGGTGGACCCGAAGGGCCCGTGCGAGGGACGCGAGCCCTGCGCGGGCCACACGGAGAAGGTGGTGCGAGGGGGCTCGTGGTTCTGGCCGGCCGCGTACGCGACGTCGGTGTACCGGCGGCCCCACGTGCCGGCCAACCGGCCCATCTTCCATCACTTCGGCTTCCGCTGCGCCGCGAGCGTCGAGCAGGCGCGGGCGTCAGTGGTGGGCGAGGGCGCCCGGTGAGCGCGGCAGCCGTACGGTGAATGCCGTCCCCCCGCCCTGGCCCGATTGCGCGGCCACGGTGCCCCCGTGCGCCTCCACCAGGTGCTTCACGATGTAGAGGCCGAGCCCGATGCTGCGGCTCGCCCGGTCCACCTGCGGCGTGCCGCGCTGGAGCGGCTCGAAGAGGCGGGGGAGGAGATCGGAGGGAATGGGCGGCCCGTCGTTGTGCACCGACAGCTCCACGGTGTCGTCCCCGCCGCGCAACTCCACGCGCACGGGCGTGTCCCGGGGGCTGTACTTGAGGGCGTTGGTGACCAGGTTGGACGCCACCTGGGCCATGCGATCCGAGTCCCATTCCCCCGTGGTGCAGCCGCGCTGGCGCACCTCGAGGTGACGCTCCGGCCAGGCCACGCCCACCTCGTCCAGCACCTGGTCCACGAGCTGCCGCAGGTCCGTGCGCTGGCGCTCCAGCGAGATGCCACCGCCCAGCCGGGCCTGGGTGAAGTCGAGCAGGTCGCGGATCATCCGCGTGGCGCGCTCGGCCGAGGAGAGGATGCGGCTGGCGGACCGGGTGGCGCGCGCATCGAGCTCCTCGTGGCGCAGCAGGGTGTGGGCCGCCAGGGTGATGGCGTTGATGGGGTTGCGCAGATCGTGGCTGACGATGCCGATGAGCTGCTGCTCGAACTCCACACGGCGGCGCAGCTCGGCCTCCTGCTCCTTGTACTGCGTCACGTCCCGGGTGATGGCCACGCCCGCGATGAGGTGGCCCTCGGGGTCCTTCACCGGGCTGGCGCTCACCCGCACCGTCGCGTGCGCTCCATCACAGCGCTCCAGCGTCAGCTCCTGGTCCTTCACCACCTCTCCCTGGAGCAGCGCGCGGGCCAGTGGCCACTCCTCCGGCTGGAGGGGGCGGCCGTCCGGGTGGAAGCCATTGAAGCCGGTGTACTCCGCCACGCAGCTGGCGTGGTGCATGGGGCCGCGCACCAGCTCCTCCTGCTGGTGGTTGCAGAAGGCCGTGCGGCCCGAGGGCTCGGAGACGATGACGCCCGCGGGCATCTGCTGGAGCACCGCGTCCAGCAGCCGCTGCCTGGCCTCCAGCTCGGCGGCGTACCGGCGCTCCGCCTCATAGGCCAGCGCGTTGGCCACGGCCGAGGCCACGTGCCCGGCGGCCAGCTCGAAGAAGCTCCGGTAGGAGTCGTCCAGTGCACGGCGCGGAGACACGCCCGCCACCAGCATTCCATAGGGCACCTCGTGCCCCGGATGGCAGAGGGGGAGCACCACCGCCGAGTGCGGCGACTCGTCCCAGGGTCCTCCCGGCAGGTCGCCGAAGCGCGCCCGCACGTCGGTGAGCACCTCCATGCGTCCGGTGGCCGCCACGTGCGCCAGGGGCCAGCGGGTGGCGTCCACTTCCCTCTCGATTCCCGCGCTCGCCACCAGGGTGGCCTGGGCGCGCGGCTCGTCCCACTGGTACATCAGCGCGAAGGGCACGTCCGCGGCGTTGGCCGCGAAGGTGCGAGCCGCCTGACGGCAGGCCTCCTCGGGGAAGCGGGACTCGCTGACGTGTCCGGCGAGCTGCCGCAGGGTATTCATCCGCCGCTCGCCGATGGCGCGCTCGGTGGTGAAGTTCACCGCGCTGAAGACGCCCTCCACCCGGCCCGCCTCGATGCCGATGGGGCTGTAGGAGAAGGTCCGGTAGGTCTCCTCCAGGAAGCCGCTGCGGTCGATGGCCAGCATCAGATCATCCGCCCACGTGGACCGTCCCGTGGCGAGGACGCCCTCCAGCATGGGACCGATGATGTGCCAGATCTCCGGCCACGCCTCGCGGCCCGGTCGGCCCAGGGCCAGTACCGGGTGCTTGCGCCCGAAGAAGGGAATGAAGGCGTCGTTGTAGAGGACGAGCAGCTCCGGCCCGGCGTAGATGAGGATGGGGAAGCGTGAGTTGAGGCAGATGCTCACCGCGCTGCGCAGCGACTGGGACCAGCCCTCCACGGGGCCCAGCGTGGTGGCGGACCAATCGAAGGCACGCATGTGCGCGCCCATTTCCCCTCCGCCCGCGAAGAGGTCTTCTGGTTCGCCGGGTCGGAGGTAGGGGGCCCGTGCGTACAGGGCGGGGCCGAGTCGGCTGCTGGAGAGGGTCCCGTCGATGTGCTCACTCATTCAGGAGCCTCTCCAACGCACTCGAGGCGCGAGAGATTCTCTCTCGTGGGCATTGCTGGCGGTCGGCCGAGGGCGCACCCCTGGCCGCTCGCCGCCCGGGAAGACGGGGCCGCTGGGAGGGCGGGGGGCCTTGCAAGCGCCCGCCGGGCGGGGAAGCCCATGCACGACCCCACAGGTCGTTCCCTCGCGGTGAATGTCTCCAGTAACCTCCGCCGCACCTTCGCACCACTTCCCTCGTCTTCATCCTCCCGTGTGGGGCCGCCTGGCCTCTCCACGACGGGAGAGGAGTGTCTTCAATGTCTGACGCTGATTCGCGCAAGCACGGCCCTTCGGAGAAAAAGCGCCCCGTTCTCTTCTCCCACGGGGACACGGGGTATCTGCGGCTGCGGAAGTTGACGCACGGGCCGGGTGAGCAGAAGCGCTTCCTGTGTCTGCCTCGCACCGGGGACAAGGAGGGGACCCCGAAGGACGGACCCCTGGTGGAGGTCGCGATGGTCAGCGCGTCCGCCCACTGGACGAGCCACGCGCGGCTCGAGGACGCGGCGGAACTGGCCCTGCTGTTGTCACACCCGGCCATTCCCCGCACCCACGGACTGTTCCAGCACCGGGGGGGCCGGTACCTGGTGACGGAGTACGTGTCCGGCATCAGCCTGAACATGGCGGGGCATTACGGCAGCGTGCGCGGGCGCCAGTTGTCCGAGGCCTTCACGCTCTACGTGGCCTCCGCGGTGGCGGACGTGTTGTCCTACGTGCACACCCTCACGGACGCCGCCGGGCGGCCCCTGGGCATCATCCACCGGGCGGTGGACCCCTACAACGTCATCCTGAAACACGATGGCACGGTGATGCTGGCCCACTTCATGTCCGCGTCCTCCCTGCTGCCCGGACGCGCGCCGGTCGTCCCGTTCATCGTCCAGGGGGAGATCGACTTCGCCGCCCCGGAGCGCCTGGGCCCCCCGCCGGAGGGCGGGGTGGATTCCCGCTCGGATCTCTTCTCGGTGGGCATGGTGATGCTGGAGATGATCACCGGCCTGCAACTCTATGGCTCGGACGAGGTGGAGAAGGCCGCCGAGAAGCTGCCTCCGGGGCACCCCGGGTACGACGGAGAGGTGCCCTGGGTGTCCGAGGTGTCCAGTTGGACCACGGTGGAGGAGATGGCCCGGCGGGCCGCGGCCTTCCGTCCCGAGCACATCGATCACCTGATGCGGCGCGTGTCCGAGCCCGTGCGGCTCATCATCCACAAGCTGCTGCGCCGCTGCCCCGAGGAGCGGTATGCCACCGCCGCCGCGTTGAAGGGCGACCTGGAGGCGTGTCTCGGTGTGCTGGAGGCTCCCTACGGAGCAAAGGAGGCCATCGAGGAGCTGCTGAAGGCCCGGAGCGATGCGCTGGCGGTGAAGGGGCCCATCGAGCTCATCCCCTCCGACGAAGCCGAGCGCAGGGCAGGGGAGCTGTACCTGCCGACGAACCACTGACGGAGGGGTCAGCGGCTGGGAGCGACGACGGGCGGGTGCTCGGCGAGCCAGCGCTCCAGGTTCTCCCGGTACTTTTGCGCACCGGGGGCCCGGTCCTCCTTCACCAGCTCGAGCGCCTCGGTGATGAGCTGACGGGCGCGGAGCCGCTCCTCGTTCGCGTCCCACAGGGCCCGGGCGAGGCGGAAGCGGATGATGCCCCGCTGGCGCAGGAGGGCGTGGGAGGACTTCTCGATGAGGGCCAGCGCGCGCTCCAAGGGGGGGATGGCGTCGCGCGGCCGTTTGGCGATGAGGTAACCATTGCCCAGGTCCATCAGCAGGTCCGCCCGGGCCTTGTGGTAGTCGCCGGGCTGGGCGTCGTGGATGGAGACGGAGCGATCGAAGTACGGCAGGGCCTCGTCGATCCGGCCCTGACTCTGTAGCGCGATGCCCAGCCCGTGCAGCGGGGAGCAGAGCGTCACGTGCTCGGGTCCCCGCTTCGCCTCCAGCTGCGCGATGGCCTCGCGGAAGTGGTGCTCGGCCTCCGCCATGCGGCCCAGGCTCATCTCGACTTGGGCGAGGTTGCTGGTGAACAGGGCCGCGCTGCTGCTGTCCGGGCCCTCGGCGCTCTGGATGATGCGTGACCCCCGCAGCATCATGGGCAGGGCCTCGTTCGCATCGTTCTTCGAGCCGTGGAGCAGGTGCATCGCGTAGTCGTTGAGCGCGTAGGCGACCATCGGATGGTCCGGGCCGAGGGACTGCTCGAGCACCTGAAGGGCCTGGTGGGTGAGGCGTCGGCCCTCGGCGATATCGCGCCGCACCCAGGCCGCGGACGAGAGCGCGAGCAGGGCCTGGCCGGAGTCCGGGTGGAGGGCGCCCAGCTCCCGCTCCCGCAGTGCCAGGGCGCGCCGGAGGTGGATGAGTCCCTCGTCCACCTGGCCCTGGGTGAGCAGCTCGTGCCCCAGATCGACGAGGACGTCCGCCACCGCCAGGGACTCGGGCCCCTGGTTCTTCTCCAGCAGCGTCAGGGCCTGCCGCTGCCGCTCGGTGGCCTCCACGTAGCGGCCCTCGATGGCCAGGACGCGGCTCACGTTGTGGAGCAACCGGGCGCGCAGCACCTCATCGCCACCCATGCGGGCGAGGGCCGCGTCCGCGCGCTCCTGCCACAGGTGCGCCAGCTCGTACTTCTCCAGCCGCTCGCCGGTGATGCGCACCGCCAGGGTGGAGGCCCGGACGGCCACCTCGTCGTTGCGGCTGGCCTCGGCGGCCCAGACGGCCTCCTGGACGAGCTTCTCCGCGCCGCGGTAGTCCCCCGCCTGGTCCCGCAGCTCCGCCACGAGCAGGAAGGCT
This sequence comes from Archangium violaceum Cb vi76, assembly GCF_000733295.1. Classification (GTDB taxonomy): domain Bacteria; phylum Myxococcota; class Myxococcia; order Myxococcales; family Myxococcaceae; genus Archangium; species Archangium violaceum. Next base: position 30,806 of record NZ_JPMI01000227.1, read on the forward strand.
TCCGCGCCGCCGTACCGGTTTCCCGCGGCGCGGGCCTGCTCGGCCACGGGGAGCACCCGGGCCGCGCCCTCCGCGTACCGGCCCGCCGCGCCGAGCATGCGCCCCTCCATCAGCGCGGCGTGCAGGTCCTCGGTGAGCTGGCGTGAGGCGGCGTCTTCCGGCACGGGCCCCGCGGCCTCGAGCACCGCCAGGTCGGAGCACCCGGCCAGCGGGGAGAGCTGCTCGGCGGTGCGCGGGGCGTACTGCACCACGCGGTGGTCCGCCTGGGCGAAGAGGCGCGTCAGCGCGGCCACCTCGGCCAGCCGCTGGTCCAGGCAGCGCATGCGCCGGCCCAGCAACTCCTCGGGCTGTTCGCCGCGCACCCGGGTGGCCTCGCAGACGGACGTGTGCAGCGTGGCCCAGGCGGTGGTGTACGCATCCAACGTGCGCCGTGCGCTGTTCCAGGCCTCCAGCGCGAAGGGCCGGCCGGTGGCGAGGAAGGCCGCTTCCGCCGCCCGTTGCTGCTCCGGGCCCCAGATGCCGGCCACCTTGTCCGCCGCGCCCGCGCAGGCCCGCGCCCCACGCGTGGCCACCGCGTGGGTGATGCCCACCGAGAGCAACAGGGCCAGTACTCCACCGAGCCGCGGCCACCACCGCCGCCGCTTCGCCGGCTCGCCCTGGAGCGCGGTGAGCAGGGCTTCCATCGAGGGATGGCGCGCGGAGGGCTCCACCTCCAGCCCACGCATCACCAGGCGGTGCAGCCACGGTGGCACGTCCGTGCTCTTCGGCACGGGGCGCACCCGGCCCGCGCGCATCTCCGCCACCAGCGTCCGCTCGGTGTCTCCCGCGAAGGGGCGCTCGCCGTACAAGGCCTCGTACAGGGTGATGCAGAAGGAGAACTGGTCGCAACGCGCGTCGGCATGGCCACCCGGGCCGAACTGCTCGGGCGCCATGTAGGCCGGAGTGCCGCCCATTGCCCGGCGCGTGTCACTGGCGGCGCGGTGGGCGAGGCCGAAGTCGGTGACGCGCACGCGCGCGCCCACCAGGAGGTTCTCCGGTTTGAAGTCCCCATGGACGAGCCCCGCGGCGTGCGCGGCGGCCAGCCCCTTGCCCGCGTCCAGGAAGACGTCGCGCACCTCGCGCCAGGAGCGCGGCGCGGCCCGCATCCACTGGCGCAGCGTCTGGGCCTCCACCAACTCCATGGCGAGGAATACCTGCTCACCAAAACTGCCCACGTCATGGACGGACACCACGTGCGGGTGGGAGACGCGGGCCATGGCCTGGGCCTCGCGCAGCAGGTGGGCGCGGCCCTCCTCGGCCTCCAGTCCGAGCGCCGCCACGCGCAGCAGCTTGAGGGCCACGCGGCGGTCCAGCTCGGGGTCATAGGCCGAGTAGACGACGCCCATGCCGCCCGCGCCGAGCCGCTCCAGCACGAGGTAGCGCCCCACGGCGGTGCCACGCGGCAGCACGGCCTCCACGGAGGGGGTGGGGGAGGGGGAGTGGAGGGCAGGGGGCTCGGCGAGGCCCGTGGGAGTCCGGGCGCGGACGGCCTCGGCCACGAGCCGGCGGCAGGTGGGGCATGCGTCCAGGTGCCGGTCCACCTCCGCAGCACGTTCCGGCGGCAGGCCGCCGAGCATCAACTCCATGAAGGTGGACTCGTCGAGGCAGGCCATGGCGCTTCAGTCGATGCGCGAGCGCAGCAGGCGGCTGAGGCTCACGTCGATCTGGCTGGAGATGAGGCGCAGCACGCTGTCGAGCTGGGAGCCGGTGAGGCGCAGCCGCTCGGTGAGCAGGCGCCGAGTCTCCTCGAGGAGCGCCTGCTGGGCGGCCACCACCCACCGCGCGGCGGTGGCGCGGTGCACCCCGTAGAGGGCGCCGAGCTGGTCGATGCTCAGGCCATCCAGGTACTTGAGGCGCAAGGTGTTGCGCTCGCGCGGCGAGAGGTTGGCGAGCGCCTGGGTGATGGCGGTGTTGAACTCGGCGCGGTAGGTCGTCTTGAGGTAGACGAGCTCGGGGTCGTCGCCAGGGTCCACGAGCAGGGAGAGCGTGCTGTCCTCCATGGAGACGTCCTGGTTGGAGCGCTGACGCCGCAGGTCCAGGGCGATCCACAGGGCGGCGGCGCGCACCCAGCCGGAGAGCGGGCCGGTGCCTGGGTAGGCGGCGAGCCGGGCGGGAGTCTCGGGGCCGGGGACGAGCATCTTCTGGCGCACGAGCTGACGCACCTCATCCACGGAGGAGGGGGGCAGCTTGAGGCGGGCCACGGCCACGTGCACCTCGGGGAGGACGCGGGCCTCGAATGCGGCATGCGCCAGGGGCAGGCCTTCCGCGCAGGCGCAGGCGAGGTAGAGGTCCGCCACGTGCAGTGCCTCCAGGGCCTCGGCGGGGCTGTCGGCGGGCAGGTGCCGGGCGAGGTGGGTGGCGAAGCGCGCACCGTCCAGGTCCACACCGGGCCAGGCGGCGCGGGCCGTGCTCAGTCCACGGCCGAGCCGCTCCTCCAACGTGGCGAGCGGTTCTCCTACGAGTGCACCCTCACGGGCGGCGACGAAGGCTTGAGCGAGGCCCGGTGACACCGAGCATTCCTCCTGGGGATGGGGGCTGCGACGGACGCGGCAAGATACCATCCCCGCCCGGCTTTCGGGTTTTCCGGGTGAGCGACCCGATTTTCGCGGTCAGGTCCGAAAACGGCCAGACAGGGGTGGGCGGGCACGCTACGAAAGCCCCGTGATGCGAACGCTGGAGACCGAGACCTGCTACCGGGCCCTGACCGCGCGAGACAGGCGCTTCGATGGGCTTTTCTTCGTCGGGGTATCGACGACGGGCATCTACTGTCGGCCGGTGTGCACGGCGAGGACGCCCCGCCGGGAGCGCTGTGCCTTCTACCGCACGGCCGCCGAGGCCGAGCACGCGGGCTTCCGGGCCTGTCTGCTGTGCCGTCCCGAGCTGGCTCCGGGCAGCGCGCCGGTGGACTCCGTGCCGAGGCTCGTGGCGGCCGCGGTCGCGCGCATCGAGGGAGGTTGCCTCAACGAGTCATCCCTGGAGGACCTGGCGACCGAGCTGGGAGTCACCAGCCGGCACCTGCGCCGGGCGATGGAGGCGGAGCTCGGTGTCTCGCCAGTCGAGCTGGCGCAGTCACGGCGGCTCGCCCTGGCGAAGCAACTGCTCCAGGACACCACGCTCCCGCTGGCGGAGATCGCCTTCGCCAGTGGCTTCCAGAGTGTCCGGCGCTTCAACGCGCTCTTCCAGGAGCGCTTCGGCAGGCCCCCCTCGGCGCTGCGGCGCGCGAGTGACGAGCCCGTGGGCGCGCGCTCGCTGGTGTTGCGGTTGGACTACCGCCCGCCGCTGGAGTGGGAGCAGTTGCTGGGCTTCCTGCGGGGGCGCGCCATTCCGGGAGTGGAGCACGCGGGGGATGCCGGATACCGGCGCACGGTGCGCCTGGGCGGCAGGACGGGCTGGCTGTCGGTGCGGAAGGACCCGAAGCGCCCCGCGCTGCTGGCCGAGGTCTCGCTGTCGCTGGCGGGGGTGCTGATGCAGGTGGCGGCGCGGCTGCGGGCGCTCTTCGATCTGGATGCCCAGCCGGAGGTCATCGCGGAGTGCCTCGGACGCGACGCGCTCCTGGCGAAGTACGTCCAGGCGCACCCGGGGCTGCGGGTGCTGGGGGCCTTCGAGCCCTTCGAGTTGGTGGTGCGCGCCATCCTCGGGCAGCAGGTGTCGGTGCGCGCGGCGACCACGCTGAGCGGGAGGCTCGTCGCGCGCTTCGGCGAGCCCGTGGACAGCCCGCATGCGGAGACCTCACGGCTGTTCCCGCTGCCGCAGACGCTGGCGGCGGCGACGGAGGATGACGTGGCGGCGCTGGGAATGCCCGGGGCGCGGGCGAGGAGCCTGCTGGCGGTGGCGCGGGCGGTGGCGGAGGGCTCGGTGCGGCTGGACCGGCATGCGGACGTGGACGGGACGATGGCGGCGCTCGAGGCGCTGCCGGGCATTGGCGCGTGGACGGCGCACTACGTGGCCATGAGGGCCCTGCGCTGGCCCGATGCCTTCCCCGCGAGTGACCTGGGGATTCGCAAGGCGCTCGGAAACGTGACGGCGAAGGAGGCCGGTGCGCGGGCCGAGGCCTGGCGGCCCTGGCGCTCCTACGCGGCGATACACCTCTGGACTTCTCTTTCGGAAGGAGCAGGCGGATGAAGCTGTACACCACGACCCTGAAGAGCCCGGTGGGCCCCCTCCGGCTGTACGCGAACGAAGGGGCACTCACCGCCATCTACCTGGAGAACCACAAGGGGGCTCCCGTGCTGGTGGCCAGCGAGGGGGAGTCGCACCCGGTGCTGCGGGAGGCGCGGCGCCAGTTGGAGGAATACTTCGCGGGCGAGCGCGTGTCCTTCGAGCTTCCGCTCGAGCCCATCGGGACGTCCTTCCAGCAGGCGGTGTGGAAGGCCCTGCGGGAGATTCCGTTGGGCATCACGTGGTCCTACGCGGGCCTCGCGCGTCACATCGGCCGGGAGGGCGCGTCGCGGGCCGTGGGTTCCGCGAACGCGAGGAATCCGATCTCCATCGTCGTCCCCTGCCACCGCGTGGTGGGCACCAGTGGGAAGCTCACCGGTTATGCGGGAGGCGTACCCACCAAGCAGTGGTTGCTCGAGCATGAGCAGCGCATCCGGGAGAGGACAACGGGACGGTGAGGTCCCGCCCTCTTCTTGACGCAGCGCGTGTTAATCATGTTTTGCGATGATTCCGTGAGTCTTTGATTGACTTCGTCCATCGTCCGAACGATTAGATCGGGCCGCAAGAAAGGAAAGGATCGCTCGGACAACGCCTTTCATCTCGATAAGCACCTGAGACCCCCACCCCCCCCTTTCTCCAGCGGTCCGCTTTTCTCATGAGTGTGCCGACTCTTCGTGCGCGGGATGCGCACGGCCCGGGGCCCTGGGTGGCCAGGGTCTGTGCCATCGCGGCGGTATTGGGAGTGATGACGTGGTCGTCTGTCGCGGAAGCCCAGTCCGCGAACGTGAATCTGGCCTACAACCAGCCGACGTTGACGTCCTCCTTTGAAGGCCCGTTCGCCGGTAGCTTCGCGGTGGATGGTGACGGTGGGACGCGCTGGGGCAGCGGTTTCAGCGCGACCGAGTGGATTCAGGTCGATCTCGGGCAGAGCACGGCCATCAACCGGGTGGTGCTCACCTGGGAGGCCGCCCATGCCCGGGGCTACACGGTCCAGGTGTCCAACGACGCGGTGACCTGGCAGAACGCGCTCGTCGTCACGACGGGTGACGGCGGAGTGGATGACCTCACGGTGAGCGGCAACGGCCGCTACGTGCGCATCCTCTGCCAGACTCGCGCGCTCCCCGAGTTCGGATACTCGCTGTGGGAGTTCGCCGTCTACGGCACCGCGGCCCCGGCGGGTGACCTGGCCAAGAACCGGCCCGCCACGGCGTCGAGCGTCGAGGACAACGCCGCCCACCTCGCCGCTGGCTTCGCGTTCGACGCGAATGCCACCACGCGCTGGTCCTCCGCGGCTGTGGAGGCGCAGTGGATTCGCGTCGATCTCGGTACGTCCCAGGCGCTCGGCAAGGTGGTGCTGGACTGGGAGGGGGCGTACGGGAAGACGTACGCCATCGAGGGCTCCAACGATGACGTCAACTGGACGGCGTTGGCGCCCACCATCACCAACGGTGCTCCGGGCCGCCGCGACATTACCGTGACGGGCAGCGCCCGCTATGTGCGGATGCGCGGCATCGAGCGTGGGACGGGTTATGGCTATTCGCTCTGGTCCTTCGAGGTCTACGCGCCCGGCGGTGGCCCGCAGGATCCGCCTCCGCAGACCACGAACCAGACGGTGAAGCTCATGTTCCCGGAGCTGGCCTACGCGAAGATCAACGTCTCGCCCGTGCCCATCAGCGTCACGCCGACGCCGGAGGAGGGCAACACGACGCCGTCGGTGCGCAACCCGCCCGGGCCGTTCACCTACGAGCTGACCTTCCCGCCCAACACCACCGTCACGATGTCGAAGAACCAGTTCTCGCCCACGGCGCCGAACACGGACATCCGCCTGGCGGTCACCACCTCCACGGGCACGGTGCTCCGGGGGCAGACGGTCTCCGCGCTGGCGGTGCAGGGCGCCGAGTGGAAGGTGGAGATCTTCTCCACGGGTGGCGGCGGCAATGATGGCCGTGACCGCACCATCATCCCGGATCCGTACGTGGCGCCGGCTCCGCCCCCGGTCTCCGGAGCCTTCGCCGTGGTCGCTCCGGCCAACGGCGCGATGATCACCAACACCCGCCGGCCCACGCTCCAGTGGGCGGCTGTCACGGGCGCCACGAACTACAAGGTCTACCTCAACGTCAGCCGGGACGATTACGACTGGATGGCGCCCGGCAGCCTGTTGGATCGCTACACGCTGATGACCACGACCACGAGCACCTCGTGGGCGCTGACGAGCGACCTGCCCGACCGCTGGACGTACAAGTGGTACGTGGTGGCCACCCTCCCGAGCGGCACGACCAGCCGCTCCGACCTGCGCACCTTCAGTGTGTACCTGCCGGTGGTGGAGACCGCGGCGGACGGCGTGGCGCTCATCAATGGGATGCGAGACCTCAACAAGAACGGCACCATCGAGCCGTACGAGGACTGGCACAACCCCATCACCACGCGCGTGAACGACCTCATGTCGCGCATGACGCTGCACGAGAAGGCGCTGCAGATGTTCTTCGATGCCAAGACGGTGCCGGAGGCGGGCTTCACCATGGGACCGCTCAGCCCGCAGGACATCGTGGACTTCCAGCAGGCCTCCGCGCGGACGCGCCTGGGCATCCCGCACATCGACGCGGGTGACACCATCCACGGGTACAAGACGAGCTGGCCCACGCAGCCGGCGCTCGCGGCGTCGAGGGACCTGGACACCATCTACGAGCTGGGCGACGTGCAGCGGCGCGAGCAGCTCGCGGTGGGAAGCCGGGGCACGCTCTCTCCGCTCGCCGAGGTGGGCACCAAGGTGCTCTACCCGCGCATCCAGGAGGGCAATGGCGAGGACGCGGACCTGGCCGCGGGCATCACCCGCGCCCTCATCGCGGGCCTGCAGGGCGGTCCCGAGGTGAACCCGCACTCCATCTGGGTCACCACGAAGCACTGGCCGGGCCAGGGCGCGGGAGGGGAGGCCGGCATCACCTATGACGGCACCACCATCCACTACCACATGCGCCCGTGGCACGCGGCGCTCGAGGCGGGCACCAGCGGCATCATGCCCGGCTACGCCGGGAGCTGGCTGCTGGGGCCGGAGGGCTACGGTGCCGGTGACAACCCGAGCATCATCAACTACCTGCGCCAGCAGCTCGGTTACACGGGCGTCGTCTGCTCGGACTGGCTGCCGTCGGGCGCGTGGTCGCGCTCGGCCAACGCGGGCTCGGATGTCATGGGCGGCGCCACGCCCACGCAGATGGGCACCTTCGAGAACGAGGTGAGCACGGCCCGCATCGACCAGGCCGTCCGTCGCATCCTGGATCTGAAGTTCCGCCTGGGCATCTTCGAGGACCCCTATCGCAAGGGCCCCGCCGGCACCTCCGAGTGGCACACGGCGGACAGCAAGGCGCTGGTCCGTCGCGCGGCGCAGAACGCGATGACGCTCCTCAAGAACGACGGTGCCCTGCCGCTGCGCCTGCCCGCGGGGGCGAAGCTCGTCATCGCCGGTCCGCGCGCGGACGACCCGTCCTGCATGGTGACGTGGCGCTCGGACTTCCACGGAACGGAGTTCGGTGACCTGACCATCTACCAGGCCATCAAGCAGCGGGCCGAGCGCGACGGCATCACCGTCTACAAGGACGCGGCGCCCGCGGGCGTCACGCCGGACGCGGCCATCGTGGTGGTGGGCGAGAGCTACTTCACCCACGGCACCGAGTGGGACAAGGAGAAGCCCTACCTGCCGGGAGACCCGATTGGCCCCGCGCACGAGGCCAAGTGGGGTGACCAGTACGGCATCCTCACCAGCTTCAAGTCGCGCAACATCCCGACGACGACGGTGCTGATCCTCCCGCGCCCGTACATCCTGACCAACGTGGTCCAGCAGACCAACGCACTGCTGGTGGCGTACCGGCCCGGCGACTCCGGCGGACCGGCCGTCGCGGATGTGCTCTTCGGCGACGTGTTCCCGCGCGGCATGCTCCCGTGGCAGCTCCCGCGCTCGCTGGACCAGATTGGCACCGACGTGGAGAACAACCAGCTGGAGCAGTGGGACCTGCCGTTCGACCTGGGGGCCACCGCCGCGCAGCGCACGGAGATCCGCCAGAGGATCGCCCAGGGCCTGCCGGTGCTGCCCATCTACGGCAACCCGCTCTTCCAGTACGGCGCGGGCATCCAGGGCTTCGGGCTCACCGACGCCACGCCGCCCACGTCCTTCTCGCTCCTCACGCCGACGCCGGGCTCCACCATCACCACGAAGCCGACATTCTCGTGGACGGCGAGCGGCGATCCGCAGACGGGCATCCACCGCTACGAGGTGTTCCTCGACGGCAGCCCGTTCCCCGTGGCGACGACGCGGAGCACGTCCGCGACGCTCACCCACGCGACGATCGGCAATGGCCAGCACACCTGGCACGTGAAGGCCTACAACTGGGCCGGGGGCGTGACCACGTCGGCCACGGCCACCTTCACGCTGAACGACACCACGCCGCCCGGGGCCTTCGCGGCGCTGGTGCCGGCGGCGGGCTCGGCGGTGCCGGGGGCGAGCACGACGTTCATCTGGGAGCAGTCCTCGGACGTGGGCGCGGGCATCTCGCAGTACGTGCTCACGGTGGATGGAACGGACCGGGCGCCGGCGGTGACGCCGCACGCCTACGTGGGGACGACGACGAACCTCGCGCTCGGGCGCAACGTGGCCGCCACGTCCAACGAGTTCGGCAGCCCCAACGACGCGGTGGACGGCAGCGCCACCACGCGCTGGTCCAGCCGCAACGACGTGGCGAGTCCGGACACGGAGTCCATCACCGTCGACCTGGGGGCCATCTACTCCATCAAGCGCGTGGTGCTCAGCTGGGAAGCCGCCTATGGCCGCCAGTACGTCGTGGAGACGTCGCTCGACGGCGCCACGGGCTGGAAGCCCCTGTACACGGAGACCAACGGCAATGGCGGCCTGGATGACCTGGGCAACCTGAGTGGCGTCGGGCGCTACGTGCGGATGCGGGGCGTCCAGCGCGCGACGGTCTACGGGTACTCGCTGTGGGAGTTCGAGGTGTACGGTGTGGGCACGGAGCAGCTCTCCCTCACCGGGCTGAGCACCGGTAGCCACACGTGGCGGGTGCGCGCGGTCGATGGGGCAGGGAACACGATCCTCTCCAACGGCCCCATCACCTTCACGAAGTAACCACGGGAGTACGGGGGCGGCCGCTGACGTTGGCGGCCGCCCCTCTTCGTTGTACCCACTCAGTCCTGGAGATGCGTGTCATGGCCCCGGTCCGTTCCATCGCCTTCGTGTTCCTGATGGCGATTGTTCTCGTTCCCGTTGTCCCGGCGCTCGCGCACACCGCCATCGTCAAGGTGGACGGCCGGTGGCAGCTCCAGGTGGACGGGAAACCCTACGTGGCCCGGGGTGTCACCTTCAGTGGAAGCAGCAGCTCCGCGGCCTACGAGCAGGACTGCGCGCGCCTCGCGGCCCTTGGCGTGAACACGCTTCGCACCTGGGGGACGACGAGCGAAACGCGGCTGTTGCTCGACGCCGCGCACAAGCATGGATTGAAGGTGCTCGTCGGACTCTGGCTGCGCCAGGGGCGTCCGGGTGCCGAGAGTGATGATTCCTTCGATTACCTCCGCGACAAGCAGGGCATGAAGAAGCAGTTGGCGGACACGCTCGCCCAGGTGCGCCACTTCAAGGACCACCCGGCGGTGCTCGCCTGGGGAATCGGCAACGAGGTGCTGCTCAACTCACCAGATGACGCGAAGGAGGCCTACGCGCGCTTCTTGGAGCAGGTCATCAAGGAGGTGAAGAAGCTCGATGCCGGCCACCCCGTCATCTCCGTCGATGCATGGATGTTCGGCGTGCCGTGGTGGGAGAAGTACACGCCATCGCTCGACGCGTACGGCATCAACGTCTACGGTCATGGCATCCACGTGATTTCCGGCGAGCTGGCGAAGGCCGGCGTGGCCAAACCGTGGCTCATCACCGAATTTGGCGCGCAGGGGGAGTGGGATGCTCCCAAGGACGCGAACGGTGTTCCGCGCGAGCCGGCTGACGCGGAGAAATACGCCGCCATCGTCGATGGATGGCGGAATGCCCTTGCTCCGCAGGTCGAGGCCGGACGCTGTCTGGGCTTGTTCGTCTTCAACTACAGCTCGGCGTTCGACCACACCGGTCTCTGGCTCGGCATGTTGTCGGGCAGCTCCACCCGGCCCGCGTGGCATGCGGTGCGCGAGGCCTATACGGGTCAGAAGCCCGCCACGCCGTTGCCCACCATCGCCAGTGTCACGGTGGGTGATGTGAAGCAGGACGAGTCCGGTACGTGGGCCCAGGTCCGTGTCGAGGCGAAGGACGCGGCGGGAGCACCGCTCGACGTCTCGTTCGCCTACAACTTCCGGGGTGCTTCCACGCGCCACGCGCGCGACGAGGTGGTCCGGCTCCAGGCCCGGCCCGGCACGACGCCTGACACCTGGCTCGTGCGCATGCCCTCCGTGAAGGGCGCCATCAAACTCTACGTGCTCGCGAAGGACCGCGCTGGCAACCTCGCGAGCGCCACCACCTCCGTCGCCCTGCCGCCCACCCGGTAGAAACGGCGCTCTGGGGAACGTCTGAAAAAAAGGGGTTGCCCTGGTGAGCCCTCCGCGTCGATGTTTCGCCCTACCGCGGACGAGAGAGGGCAACACCGCATGCGTGGGACGTTCGGACTCCTGTTGTTGATGGCACTGGCCGGCTGCACTTCGGTGAACGTAGCCCGGGTGCCGTCCATTCACGACCAGCGGGATGTCTTCGTCTCCACGGGGGACGTGAAGGGCCCCTACCAGAGCCTCGGCGTGGTGCAGACCACGCGGCGCGGCGTGCTGCTCTTCGGCTTCGCGGACCCCGCGGGGACGGACCTGGAGGCCGGGCTGCGCGAGTCGCTCCTCCCCGAGGTCCGGCGCATGGGCGGTGATGGCATCATGAACGTCCGGTTCCATCAGACGCAGTACATCCTCCCCACCCGCATCCTCTTCGCCCTTCTTTTCTTCATCCCGCTGCCGAGCGAGGTCACCATCAGCGGTGAGGTGGTGAAGCTCGGTCCGGGTGCCGCGCCGCCGTCGGCCGGGGCCCCCTCGCGTTGAACCTGTTCCGCTCCTGGAGAATCCGGTGAAACTCCCGTTGCTCCTTCCCGTGCTGTTGTGCGTCGGCTGCAGTGCCGTGTCGCACGGAACGAAGCTGTCGGACCGTCCGCCCGATGGCGGGCGCGGCCTGTACCTCAGCACCGGCGGTTCGCCGCGGCCCTATCGCACCCTCGGCTTCGCCCAGGTGTTGGGTTATGGCGTCACCATGGCGGGCTACGCGGACGTGGGGGCAGCCGCCATCGATGGTGTCATCAAGAAGTCGCTCGTGGACACGGCCCTTCGGATGGGCGGCGATGGCGTCATCAACATCGAGTTCGAGGACCAGAATCCTCCCACCGACGTGGAGCGCGCGGCCGAGTTCACCGAGTCCATCACCAATGTGGCGAGCCGCAGCGGCGAAGGCGTGAAGGTCCGCGAGCGCAATGTGATCGTCACCGGCGAAGTCATCCAGTTCATCTCCTCCCAACCGTGAGACTTCTTCCCATGCGTCTCCTCGTCGCATTCGCGCTCGTGGCGCTCACCGGCTGCACCGTCATCAACACCGCCTCCGTCCCTTCCGACCGCAGTGGCAGGGACGTCTTCGTGACGGCGGGCGACATCCCCGAGTCCTACGAGACGCTCGGCATGGTCCAGGCCACGCGCTCGGGCGTGGTGCTCTTCGGCTTCGTGGACGTGGTGGGCACGGACCTGGATACCGGCTTCAAGGAGGTGCTCATTCCCCAGGTGCGGGCGATGGGCGGTGATGGCGCCATCAACGTGCGTTTCCGCCAGACGCAGTACCTGCCGGTGACGAGGGTGTTTGGCGCCATCTTCTTCTTCATTCCGCTGCCCAGCAGCGTGACGGTGACGGCCGAGGTGGTGAAGCTCCAGCGCCGCGCCGACCGGCCCGCTGGGGATGGGGTACCCGTGGTCTCCCGCTGAAGCCGTCCCCCCACGTACTTTTCTCGCTTTCTCGTTGAGTGCAGAGTGGGCTCCGCCTCCCCATGAACGGAGCTCATGTGACTCGCAGACTGCTTCTGGTAATGGCGTTCGCGGCCGGCGCGTTGGCCTGTCCCTCACTCCTGGGGGGCGAAGAGCCGGCTCCCGGTGCTTGTACCGAACTCTCGAACCCGGCGCCGATGGTGGCGGAGAGCCGTGTGGCGGGAGCCGCACCCACGCCGCGAGGTGGCCTGGTGGTGTCGGGCGTGTACTACCGGACCGCGACCGTCATCTACACCGGCCCGGGTGGCATGGCGGGGCCGAGTGGCCGCTGGTCGCGGCAGACGCTCCGCATCACCACCACCTCGAGCAGCACCGCGACGCTCGAGGAGATCCAGGTCGATTTCGACAAGCCGGAGCGCCGGAGCGCCAGCACTCTCACGTTATCGGGCACGGGTTTTCAGCTCGATCGGACCTGCCCGTCCGTGGCCTCGCGCTCGTTCGGCTACTCGTTCAGTGGTGACACGCTGGAGGTCTTCGAGCCCCACGAGGAGGGCCTCCGCGTCATCACGTTTGTGCTCCAGCCGGGCAGCTCCGGGGGTGATGGGGGCGTGCCGGGCGCGTGCTCGGAGGTGGAGAACCTCGGCCCACTGGTGGACCAGGTCCGGGTGGCCTCCAGTGCTCCCGCACCGGGGGCGGGCGCATTGAGCTCCGGAACCTTCGTGCGCATCGCCGACCAGCTCTACACCGGGCCCGGAGGGGCCTCGGGGGTGAGCGGCAAGCAGTTGCGCCAGACGCTGGAGATCGCCGCCACCTCGGCGAGCACCGGGACGATTCGGGAGTACTACGAGGACATCGGCGATACGCCCGAGCGCAAGGCGTATACCTTCTCCACCCGTGGCGCGAGCCTCGACCTCAGCCGGACCTGCCCGGGTCCCGGAGGCAAGTCGCTCACGTACACCCTGTCGGGCGATGACCTGATCGTCTTCGAGCCAGACACGGGCGGGACACGCGTGTCCACCTTTCGCAGGCTCGGCGCCGACGGAGGGATTCCCGGTGGGGACGGAGGAACGCCCGACGCGGGCATCGAGACGATCGCGACCGGGCTGACCGATCTGGTCGATCTGGAGCTCGATGGCACGGATGTCTACGTGCTCGGCAACGGTGAAGTGCGGCGGTGTGCGCTCGCCGGTTGCGGCACGGGCGCGGTGCGGGTGACGACCACGTTCCCCTTCGCGAGCAGTCTGGCCATCGACCGGGGCATGCTCTGGGTCACCACTGATTTCCGCAGGGTCTCGAGCTGTGACGTCTCGAGTGGAAGCTGCACGCTGGTGCAACAGGTGGACCTCGGCGCGAACAGCTACCCCGTGCACCTCTGGGTGGCGAATGGGCACGTGTACTGGGTGTCCGATTCCGGTGCATCCCGCCTCATCCAGACCTGCCCCAGCACGGGCTGTGGCGCGGGCTATCCGAAGACCGTCTTCAACGGCAACGCACTGGACGGGGTTCCGGTCTCGGGCCTGGTGGTCAATGCCACCGACGCGTATGTGTTGAGCTATGTGGGCGGCATCTTCCGCATCCCGCTCACCAGCGCGGAGACGTCCGACGCCACGGCGGCCGTGCGGACCGTGGGGACGGGCTATGGCTCGGGCGGCTTCGAGGGCGACGCGAGCCTCCTGCGTTGGGCGAACATCAACGCCGGCACCCTCGAGAGCTGCGAGCTTCCGGACTGCACCCGGGTCGACACGCCAGTCTCCGGGCTGGTCACTCCCGTGGGCATCCGCTCCAACGCCACGCACGTCTATGGCGCGAGCCGTGGGACGCCCAACGGCTCCGGCGGCCATGTGGCCGGGACCGCGTCCATCTGGCGCATGCCGCGCTGAGCCATCTTCTCGTGAAAGAGTCGTCTGACGCGCCGAGGCATGCCTCCCGATGGGGTAGCATGAGGGTTCATCAAGGAGCGAGTCATGGCGCTGAAGGGTCGTCCGAATCTGGCTCTCCCCGAGGTCAGGCAGAATCCCTATCCGCTCTACTCCGAGCTCCGCCGCAACGCTCCCGTCTGCGAGGTGGAGTATGGAGGATGGGCCGTCAGCCGGTACGACGACGTCCAGTACGTGCTCAAGAACCCACGGCTCTTCTCGTCCGAGGGGCTCCGGTTCGCCGCCGAGCCCCCCTGGTTCGGCCGCTCCAATCCCTGGTGTGACTCGCTCGTGCTGAAGGATCCGCCCATGCATGGGCGGTTGAGGACACTCGTTGGCCGCGCCTTCGGCCCCGGTCTCCTGACCCGGCTGGAGCCGGGCATTCAAGCCACCTGCGAGGAGCTCACCACCCGTGTTCTGGAGCGCCGCGTGGTGGATTTCGTGGATGCGTTCGCCACTCCGCTGCCAGCCACCGTCATTGGCAACCTGATGGGGTTGGAGCCCTCGCTGTACTCGCGTTTCAGGAAGTGGGCGACCGACATCGCCTCCCTCTCCGCCTCCCGGCCGGAGGACACGGAGCTGTTGGCGTCGGTCCGCGGCTCCGTGGAGGAGATGGAGCGGTACTTCCACGAAGTCCTGGAGCGCCGGCGCCGTGAGCCCGGGGATGACATGGTGAGCGACCTGCTCCGGGCCCGTGTGGACGGTGAGTCGCTGACGAGCACGGAGCTGATGGGCTTCCTCTTCTTCCTGCTGCTCGCGGGTCTGGAGACGACGATCAACCTGCTGTCCAGCTCTGCCTGGATGTTGGCGCGGAAGCCGGAGCTGCTGGCGCGGCTGCGCGCGGACCGCTCGCTCATCCCCCGCTTCATCGAGGAGGTGCTGCGCTACGAGCCGCCCATCCAGGCCTCGTTGCGGCTGTGCACCGAGGATGCGGTGGTGGGGGGCGTTTCCCTGCCCAGGGGCTCCCTGGTGTACGTGCTGTTGGGCTCGGCGCTTCGGGACGAGACGCAGTTCGCCGAGGCCGATCGCTTCGACCTGGACCGGAAGGGGACGGAGAACCTCGCCTTCGGCCACGGCATCCACTTCTGCCTGGGCGCTCAGCTCGCACGGCTCGAAGCACGGCTCGCGCTGGAGGTCCTGCTCGCGCGTGTGGGAGGGCTGTCGCTTCGCTCGGAGCAACTCGAGTGGGTGCCCTCCGTCACCGTTCGCGGGCTGAGGGCACTTCCCATCGAGGTGCACCCCGCCTGAGAGGAGAAGAGGCTTCAGGTTGCCCTACTGGATGCACTCATTGAGTGTCGCGTTCGGGATGAAGGTGCTGAAGTCCAGGGCGGGGTTGCGAGCCAGCTCCGCCAGCATGAGGGCGAAGGACAGGTGCTTGCCCACCTCACCGAACTGAGCGCGCACCAACTGCACGTTCGCGGCCAGGGTGTTGGGCGCCACCGGCAGCGCGACGGCGGCCGTGCTGCCCATGCGGTTGCTGGCGGTCAGGATGCTCGTCGACCGGGCCACCACCTTCGAGTCACGAATGAAGGTCTTGTATGCCCCGGAGTCTCCCAGGACGGTGGCGATGGCGCCCAGGTAGCGAAGCACGTCTCCATCCAGGCCGGTCAGCATGCCATTGAGGACGCCCGCGCCCTGAATCGATGGCTCGGCCTGGTACAGCGCGCGGAAGCTGTCGTAGACCTTCCAGGGAAAATCCACGTGATTCTTGTTGGGCCCGGGGACGTTGTGCAGGGCATCACCCCATTGCGTGGCCTTCCGGTGGAGCCGTTCCCGGACGTTCATGGGCTCGTGGTAGGCGAGGGGGACGGGGTTGAAGGTGTTTTCCCCCGTGATGTAGACCTCCGCGCCGACGTGGTGGCCGCGCTTGTCTTGCGTGATGGGATCCTGGCTGAGCACCACCCGGCGGCAGAAAATCCTGGAGTTGAACTGTCTGTGGAAGCTCTTGCCGCCCGCGACCGGCGCGCTGAAGGTGATGAGTTTCAAGTTGCGCCAGGGCCAGGTGGGAAGATTGCCCGGCAGGTTGACTCCATCGGGTCCGTGGGTGGTTCCCAGGACCATGGCCGTGGCGAACTGGGTGGCCAGCGCGCCTCCTAGGCTGTGCCCCGTGACGTAGATGTTGGAGGGGGGCGCCCCGTTCTGCCCGTGGATGTGTTGCAGGATCGTGAGGATGGAGGGGATGCAGGTCTTCACGGACCGGCTGAACCCGCGGCACACGGAGCCATGGACACTGAAGTAGTTGTCCTGGACCATCGTGTTGAAGTCCATGTCCGTCACCCAGTCCGGGTTGCCCTTCCCCACGAGTCCATGGCTCAGCGCGCGAGCCCCCGACCCGCTGCGGCTGCCTCGGAAGGTGATGTGGACGTCGTAGGTCGCCCCGTAATGCCGCTCGAGCACGCACCCCATCAGGCTCCAGACGTTCGGAGAGCCGTTGATGGTGCCCGTTCCTCCCTCGAAGGCATAGAGCCGGTCCACGCCACCGCCGGCGATTCCCAGAGGCCTGGCCACGGCGGGTTGGATGACCGCGGCCGCCGTGGCGTTGTTCGGGTTGCCAGCACCCGCTTGATACGAGCACATGGCCACCGAGGCGATGCGATCGGTGATGTAGGTGGGCAGCTTGTAGCACAGCCAGCTGCCGGGCTCCGGACTGCAGAAGGCGATCCGCCAGGGGTGGAGCCGATCATATCGGCCGATGATGGGATCCAGGGTGTTGTTGACGGCCCATCCGTGGGTGTTGCCGGGCCCATGATAGGCGTTGTTTCCCAGGAAGAGCGTGCGGACCTGGGTCATGAAGTTGTCGCGCCGGCTCGAGCCCTTCATCGCGAGGCGTTCATAGTAGGGATCGAATGGCCAGATGAGCGTCTGGGTGTACTGGTGGTAGGCCAGAATGCACAGGTCCAGGTGGTAGATCAGCTCGTGGTACATGGGTCCCTCTCATTATGGCCTGTGCCACGCCGCTCGACCTTCCAGGGGGTCCTGCCCTCGAGACACGCGCCGTGACGGTGGGTGGACGGCGAGTATGGGTCCAGCGCGTCTTTTCAGAAAGAGCCTCCCTACGAATGCCACGGGGGTGGGGGGCACGGACGATGTCGAGGCCACACCGGACCTCGAGGGCGTGTCGTTGGAGATCCACAGCTCCGTGGCGCGGTCCGCGTAGCGAGCCCTTCGCTGCTCGCCGCTCCCCCCGGTACAGGTTGCTTGAAGGCGAGCAGTGCCGTGTAGAGCTTCGCGGTGGGAGCCGTCTGGCTCCCCGAGGGGGGAACATTCATGAAGACCCGACAACGGCAAGGCCCGAGCCTTGCCTGGATACCGTGCCTGGTACTCACCTGTGCGCTGCTGGGAGCTTGCGGACCGACCCGTGAGGAAGACTCCAGTTCCGCGCGGGAGGAACTTGGAGAGTCGGAACTGGAAATGCGAGCGGCTCATCAGCGGAAGGAGGACTTCGCGCTGCTGTTCGGCGAGGGAGGCCGGCCAGGCTTCGTGCGAATCCCAGAGAGCAGCTCGCTCGCGCTTGGGAAGCACCTCACCCTGACGTTCTGGATCCAGACAACCTCCACGTATGGCGGGGAGGCCTGGCACGACGCCGACTGGCTCATCGACAAGGACATCCCCGGAGAGGTCCAGCCCGACTGGGCTGTCGTCCTGCGCCACGGGCGGATCGTCTTCAACAACGGCAATCCCACGGGGACGGCGGACCAGCCCCTGTTTGGCCAACGGGTGGTCAACGATGGGCAGTGGCACCACGTGGCCATCACGCGTGATGCCTCCTCGGGGCGCACGCGCATCTACATCGATGGCAAGCTGGATGCCGAGGGCGTGTTTTCCAGAGCGGAGCTTGGCAACACGGAGCCGCTCCAGCTCGGCTTCGAGTCCAACCCGGATGGGCTTGCTCCCAACGAGCGCGCCTTCGAGGGGGTCCTCGACGAGCTGCGCATCTGGACGAAGGTTCGCGGTTCCTCCGAGCTCCGCGAGGACATGGAGGACTCCCGTCCCGGGTGCCAGGAGCGGTTGGCTGGCGCCTGGAGCTTCAACGAGGGCTCCGGGCAGGAGACGGACGACCTGGGACCGCGCGACGCGGATGGTCAGCTCGGGGCCCTGCCCACGCCGGACGAGGCCGATCCGCGTTGGGTGCGTTCCTCACGTTCGGGCCCACCGGGCTCCTGCGGCGGTGCCACCCGGGTGAAGGACATCTACCCGGGCCCCACCGGCTCCACGCGCGAAATCACCGGCCAGGCGCCTTCCGAGTACGACTTCGTGGAGCTCGACGGGGTGTTGCTCTTCATGGCCGATGATGGGCGCCATGGCTTCGAGCTGTGGAAGACGGATGGCAGGACCGGGGGCACGGGGCTGGTCAAGGACATCTGGCCCGGGCCGTTGGGCGGAATCTTCGAGGTGACGTCGGCGTTCCTGGACACGCCCCAGCGCTTCGTGAGGTTCGGGGACGCCGTCTATTTCACCGCCAATGATGGGGTCCATGGGCTGGAGCTGTGGAAGACGGATGGCACGGCCGAGGGCACGGTGATGGTCAAGGACATCGGGCCCGGCGCCGAGCCCGGCTTCGTGAACTTCCTGACCCCCCTGGGCGACTCGCTCTACTTCTCCGCGAGCGATGAGACCCATGGGCTGGAGCTGTGGAAGACGGATGGCACGACCGAGGGCACGGTGATGGTCAAGGACGTCATTCCGGGTCTCGAAAGCTCGCTGGCGGGCTCACTGACCGCGGCGGGCGGACGGCTCTTCTTCAATGTCCCGGCCAGGTTCCACGAGCTGTGGGTCAGCGATGGGACTCCGGAGGGCACGGTGCAGGTCCCCGGGCTCCTGGACACCTCCTCCCTGACGCCCCTGGGCGACGTGCTCTTCCTGAGCGCTTCCGGGAGTCCCGGCGAGGGCGCGGAGTTGTGGAGGACCGATGGGACGGCGGCGGGCACCCGACGGGTCGCGGACATCTTCCCGGGTGTGGAAGGGTCCTCACCGCATGAGCTGACCGCCGTGGGTGGAGTGCTCTTCTTCGCCGCGAGGGATCCCGAGCACGGAGATGAGCTGTGGCGGACCGAGGACGCCGGGGAGGGCGCGTCGCTGGTGAAGGACATCCACCCGGGACCCGACGACTCCGGCATCCGGTGGGGGACCGCGGTGGATGGCATGCTCTTCTTCTCCGCCGATGACGGCCGCCGTGGCGTCGAGCTGTGGAAGAGCGCGGGGACGGCCTCCAGCACGCGGCTGGTCAAGGACATCGCGCGTGGTTCCGCGAGCTCCTCCCCGGAGCGGCTGACCGCCATCGCTGGGGTGTTGGTGTTCTCCGCCACGGATGGGGCACATGGCCGCGAGCCGTGGACGAGCGCGGGTACGGAGAAGAGCACGCGGCAGCTCGATGACATCCGCCCTGGAAGAGGCGCCTCGGAGCCCAAGGACTTCACGCGTCTGGGCTCCCAGGTGCTCTTCTCCGCCGATGATGGTCGCACCGGCGGCGAGCTGTGGAGTCTCCCCGTGTCGGCTCTGCGCTGCCCTGGGCGCTGACGAGCTCCTTCTTCGAAGAGGCGCGCGGTGCTGTGTCCCGCACCGCGCGCCAGGGTAGGGGAGTTGGAGTCGTAACGAAGGATTTGCGTTCATGCCAGACACGCTGGGGGATGCCCTATACTCCCGGCAATGCTTCCCGTGCTGGCGTTCGGACTCGCAGTGGCCCTCGGTTCCTCGGCACCCCAACCAGGGCCGAAGCCGCTGACATTCGAGGAGATGGTGGCGATGCCGGTCACCTTCGAGGGCCGGAACATGATTCCCCTGCCGCCCAGGGTGCCCCGCCGGGCGCTGCGCTTCGAGTCCGCCCCGGAGAACCGCGGCCCCGCCAGCACGCTGCCCTGGGTGAATCTGCCCGGCGACACGGACGGTGGCCGGCGCACTCCCTGGGCGGTGCTGCTCGGCGAGATGCTCTTCCACGCGCCCCGGGTGCTCGGGCCGCTGAGCGTGCGGATGGGCGTGTCCTGCCACTCGTGCCACCCCCACGGCGCCACCAATCCCACCGTCTTCACCGAGCACTCGTACATGGTGCCCGGGAGCATCGACCTCACCGTCTCGTACTTCTCGCCCACCGGGGATGACGGCATCCTCAACGCGCACGTGGTGCCCACGTTGCGAGGCATCCGGTTCACCGCGCCGTACCCGCTCGATGGCCGCACGTACAGCCTGCGCGAGCAGGTGCGCAACGTCATCGTCGGCGAGTTCGCCGTGCCCGAGGTGCCCGGCCACCTCATGGACGCGCTCGTCGCCTTCCTCAACCAGTTGGATCCGCTGCCCAACCCGAAGCTGGGCCCTCGTGGGAGGCTCGCCCCCGGCGCGAGCGAGGCCGCCCAGCGTGGCGAGGCCGCGTTCTTCCTCCCGCGCCCCGTGCTGGACGGGGACTCGTGCGCCACCTGCCACCCACCGGAGCTGGGCTTCACGGATGGCAAGGTGCACGTGCTTGGCAGCCAGCGCGAGCGCTATGACACCCCGACGCTCCTGGGGCTCGTCCACACGCCGCCGTACCTCCACGATGCCCGGGCGCGCACCATTCCCGAGGCGCTCGTCGAGGTGGACAAGATGCTCGGCCTCGGGCTCTCCGCGGACGAGCGGAAGGACCTCTCCGCCTACCTGGAGACCATTGGCGACGAGGCGGACCCCTACGAGCCCGACCGGCGCGATCGCCGGGTGGCCCTCTCGCTGTCCTTCGTCGACCTGGTGTTGGAGGGCCCCTACTCGCAGGACCCGCTCGTCTGGAGGCTCACGCTGGAGACGGTGATGCGCGAGCTGGAGGACGAGCTGAAGGGAACACGTTCGCTCGAGCCCTTCCTCGCGGCGGCGCGTCCAGCCTTCACCCGTCCACCCAACGACGAGGATCGCCGGGCGCTGCGAACGGCACGCAAGGCCCTGCTGGACGCCACCCGCCGCTCCTCCCGGAAGGCTCCGGCCTCCGCGCGCACCGACCCTCCCTGAGCCGGGAGCGGGGACTCCGTTGCCGTGAGACGTGGGGCCGGGGGCTCAGTCCGTGGGAGTCGCGGGCCCACGTCCGCCCGCGTCCAGCCGAGGGGGGGCGACCTTCTCCTCGAGCCCGCCTCCTTCCGCCTGAAGCACTTCACGGATGACGCGCTCGGCCACCTCTTCCAACCAGCCACGCAGGGTCGCGGAGAGCTGCTGGTACTGCGGCCAGAGGGTCTCCTTCACGAACCGCTCGGGTACCCGCACCATGACCGTGGTGCGCCGCTGCCCCCGGTAGCGATAGGGCTCCAGACCGTACCGGCGCAACAGGGCGACGAAGAGTCTGCGCTGCCACTCGTCCGCCAGCGAGAACTGGTACTCCACCGCGGGCTGAGCCTCGTTGGCTGCCTTCAACCTGGCGAGGATGCGGTCACGCGCGGCTTCCGCGGCCTCGCGCTCTCCCAGCGTAGTGGCCCCGGCGAAGAGGGACTCGATGGCGGCGAGCTTCCTTCGGAGTGACTCCTCGTCCATGCGCTCCTCTCCTGATTCCACGCGCAAGGTAGTGGAGCGCCCTTCCAGGGTACAACCTGAATCGTTCTGCGTCAGGAGGTGACCGCCGGAGTGGGGTCTCGTCGTAGCCGGAAGGGCAGGTGGGTGCGAAAAGGCGAAGGGCCCGGAACCTTGCGATTCCGGGCCCTTCTATTGGCGAGGAGTACGGGACTTGAACCCGTGGCCTCCGGCGTGACAGGCCGGCGTTCTAACCAACTGAACTAACTCCCCACGACACCGCTCTTTCGCTACCACGACTACTGCTTGGGCGGAACAGGGATTGAACCTGTGACCCTCGCCTTGTAAGGGCGACGCTCTACCGCTGAGCTATCCGCCCCTCGCTTGCGTCACCGCGTTGCGACGGGGCGGGCTTGTATCGGCCACGCCCGTCACTGTCAAGCATACGTTTTGGACGGACGAATCATTCCGAGCCCCCCTGACACGAGCGTTGACCCTGGCGATGGCTCCTGACAACCCTCGCCCCCGCGCCCACTCCCCGAGGGAGCCGGGGCAGACACGGAGCCCACCCCTTGAACGACCGTCTCCTGCGAGCCGCCCGCCGCCAGCCCACTGACACCACCCCCGTGTGGCTCATGCGCCAGGCCGGCCGCTACCTCCCCGAGTACCGCGCCATCCGCGGCAACATCGGCTTTCTCGACCTGTGCAAGAACGCGGACCTCGCCGCCGAGGTCACCGTCCAGCCCGTCACCCGGCTGGGCGTGGATGCCGCCATCATCTTCTCGGACATCCTCATCCCCGTGGAGGCCATGGGAATCGAGCTGGAGCTCGGGGACAAGGGGCCGCACTTCCCCAACCCCGTGCGCACCGCCGCGGACATCGAGCGGCTGGGGGTGCCCGACCCCGTGCAGGGCACCGGCTTCGTCGCCGAGGCCATCCGCCGCACCCGCCGCGCGCTCAACGACTCGGTGCCCGTCATCGGCTTCTGCGGCGCGCCCTTCACCCTCGCCGCGTACATGGTCGAGGGCGGCGGTTCCAAGAGCTACATCCTCATCAAGCGGCTCCTCTTCGAGCAGCCCAAGCTCGTCCACACCCTCTTCGAGAAGCTGACGAGCACGCTCATCCCGTACCTGCTGATGCAGGTGGAGGCCGGCGCGAGCATCGTGCAGATCTTCGACTCGTGGGGCGGGGAGCTGTCGCCCTGGGACTACGAGCGCTTCTGCCTGCCGTACCTCACGCGCATGGTGAAGGAGGTGCAGGCCAAGGGCGTGCCCGTCATCGTCTTCGGCACTGGCATGTCCAACCACCTGCCGCTGCTCAAGCGCACCGGCGCGGATGTGGTCGGGCAGGACTGGCGCACGCCCATCGACGAGGCCCGGCGCGTGCTCGGGCCCGATGTGGCGGTGCAGGGCAACCTGGATCCGCTCCACCTCTTCCTGCCGCACGAGGAGCTGGAGCAGCGCGTGGTGGACATCCTCCGCCGCGCCGGGCCCGTGGGGCACATCTTCAACCTGGGCCACGGCATCCTCCCGCCCACGGATCCGGACGCCGCGAAGTTCATGGTGGACGCCGTGCACAAGCACGGGGTCGCGCTCCGCCAGGGCACCTGATGACGTGACCCCGTGAGTCGGCCGGGGATGTCAGGGGCACCCGGTAGGGTGGCATGGAGGGTCGGGGAAGGGGGCGGGGCCGTGACAGACGAGGGCAGGGGCGGCGAGTACCAACGCAGGGTGCTCGCGCTCGATCATCCAGGCGTTTGGAGCTGTGGCAGGGCCTTCGGGCGGGAGTCTCGCCCCCCGAGTGGCCCGCCGGGGTGCTGCTGGAGTACCTCCTCTTGAGGGCGTTCCAGTTGGAAGGCGCCGAGGTGACCTGGCCGTACCGGGTCTACCGGAACGGTGTCCTCCTGGAGCAGATCGACGGGGTGGTCTATTTCGAT
Organism: Archangium violaceum Cb vi76; assembly: GCF_000733295.1. Classification (GTDB taxonomy): domain Bacteria; phylum Myxococcota; class Myxococcia; order Myxococcales; family Myxococcaceae; genus Archangium; species Archangium violaceum. Next base: position 54,287 of record NZ_JPMI01000227.1, read on the forward strand.
GGGGTGTCCTGTCTGGTAGAGTGCAAGGACATGACCATTCCGGTAGATGCCTTGGCCATCGTCAAGCTGAAGTCCCAGCTCCTGCGCCGGCCGCGAACCACCATTGGAGCGCTGCTGTGCATGGGCAAGATCTCGGAGCCCGCCTCCTCGTTGATGGAGATGCTGCCACCGCCCGATGTGCTGCTGTGGGAATGCGAGGAGCTCGAGCAGGCTCTCCGAGGTCATCGGCTCCTCGAGGGGATGAGGAGGAAGCTGCGGCATGCGGTGGAGATGGGGTTCGCGGAAGTGAAACCGCCAGACGGGAGGAATGAGTGATGAGTGTGACCATCGTGACCCCAGGAGACGTGGCTGGGAAGCTCATGCGGCGTCTGGTGGAGGGTCATCCCCGTCTGAGGGGGCGGGGCATTCAGATCTTTTCGACCGATGGCAATATCGGAACCTCGAGATTGGCGCGGCAGATCCTCTTCGAGGAGCGGGTGCCCGTGGCCGTGATGCGCGATGCCCAGACGTTTTCTCCGGAGCTGATCGCGGAGCAGTGCGGTTGGGTGCATCTGTTCCTGGAGCAGGCAGCGCCTCCCAGTGAATGGCTCATCCTGCCGATCGCGCCCGAGATCGCCGTGTTCCTCTTCCGGGACGAGCACCTGCTGCGCCCCCTGCTGCCGGTGAGCCCCTCGTTCGAGCAGCTCATCCGGGGCCGCTACGAGCCCAACAAAGTGCTCGCCGAGATCTTCGCGCAGGCGGGCGAGCAGCCCTTCCCCGAGGCCCTGCGGCGTCGGCTCGACCAGGCGGACCTGTCCTCGCTGTGGGCCGTCGCCCCGGAGCTCCGTCCCCTGGAGGAGTTCCTCCTCGGGAAGTTGGCTGCTCAACAGCCGGGCACCGCTCCCTGAGCCGCCCACCGAGGGGCCGGGAGGCCCAGGGTTCACCTCGTTGACTCTGGAATCAATCTTCCATTGACGCGATGCGACACGGCCCATTAGATGCGCCTCACCTACGTCGGGAAGGTGAGGCACACATGGCTCGCGAGAAGCAGCGTCACGGTCACCGCAGGGTGGCCATCGTCCGCGGATTGCGGACGCCCTTCGTGAAGGCAGGTACTGACTTCGCGAAGCTCACCGCGCTGGACCTGGGCCGCATGGTGGTCCAGGAGCTGGTGCAGCGCGCGGATATCGATCCCCAGGAGATAGACCAGGTGGTGTTCGGCCAGGTCATCCCGACACTCACCGCGCCGTCCATCGCGCGCGAGGTGGTGCTGGCCGCGGGGCTGCCGCGCAAGATTGAAGCGTTCACCGTGGCTCGCGCCTGCGCCACCTCCATCCAGGCCATGACGACGGCGGCCAATGCCATCTCGGTGGGCGAGGCGGACGTGGTGCTCGTGGGTGGCACCGAGTCCATGTCGGACGCGCCCATCTTCACCAGCCGTCCGCTGGCCCAGGCGCTGGTGGCCGCCTCCAAGGCCCGCAGCCTCCCGGAGAAGCTCAAGGCCTTCCAGACGCTCAAGCCGAGAGATCTGGTGCCCGTGCCCCCGGCCATCGCCGAGTACTCCACCGGCCTCACCATGGGCGAGAGCGCCGAGAAGATGGCCAAGGAGAACGGCATCTCCCGCCAGGAGCAGGACTCCATCGCCTTCACCTCGCACCAGAACGCCGCGCGCGCCTGGAAGGAGGGCTTCTTCGACGCCCAGGTGATGCACGTGGTGGTGCCGCCCAGGTACGAGAAGGTGTCGCAGAAGGACAACATCGTCCGCGAGGACACCAGCCTGGAGGCCCTCTCCCAGCTGCGGCCCGTGTTCGATCGCAAGTACGGCTCCGTCACCGCCGGCAACGCCTCGCCGCTCACCGATGGCGCCGCCGCGCTGCTGCTCATGAGCGAGGAGAAGGCGAAGGCGCTCGGCCTGGAGCCGCTCGGCTACCTGCGCGCCCATGCCTATGCCGCCACCGATCCCGGGGACCAGCTGCTCCAGGGCCCGGCGTACGCGGCCCCCATCGCGCTGGAGCGCGCGGGCATGAAGCTCTCGGACATCGACCTCGTGGAGATGCACGAGGCCTTCGCCGCCCAGGTGGCGAGCAACATCCAGGCGCTGGCCTCCAAGGAGTTCGCCCGGAAGGCCGGCTGGAGCGCGCCGGTGGGCGAGGTGGACCGCACGCGTCTCAATCTGTCGGGTGGCTCCATCTCCATCGGCCATCCCTTCGGGGCCACGGGGGCGCGCATCGTCACCCAGGCCCTGCATGAGCTGAAGCGTCAGAACAAGAACACGGTGCTGTGCACCGTCTGCGCCGCCGGTGGCCTCGGAGCCGCGGTGGTCCTGGAGCGTGCGTGATGGCTGCCATGGTTGCTCAGGAGCTCGAGGCGAAGCAGGGCTTCACCTACCAGGTCGAGGACGGTGTCGCGCTCCTCGTGCTGGACTTGCCGGGCGAGCCGGTGAACACGCTCTCCCCGGACACGGGCGAGGTGTTCGCCCACCTGCTCACCCGCGCGGAGAAGGATCCCGCGGTGAAGGCGGTCGTCTTCACCTCCGGCAAGAAGGACAGCTTCGTGGCTGGAGCGAAGATCGACTTCCTCCAGACGCTCAAGTCCGCCGCCGAGGCCACCGCCGCCTCGCGTCAGGGGCAGCAGGGTTTCGATCGGCTGGAGGCGTTCTCCAAGCCGGTGGTGGCGGCCATCCACGGTGCGTGTCTGGGCGGCGGCCTGGAGTGGGCGCTTGCTTGTGACTACCGCATCGCCACCGACAGCCCGAAGACGACGCTCGGGCTGCCCGAGGTGCAGCTGGGCCTCATCCCCGGCGCGGGTGGCACCCAGCGGCTGCCGGCCCTCATCGGCGTGCAGGCCGCGCTGGACCTCATCCTCACCGGCAAGAACGTGAAGCCGTCCAAGGCGAAGAAGCTGGGCCTGGTGGACGAGGTGGTGCCCGCGCCCATCCTCCGCGCCCTGGCCGTGCGGCGCGCCCGCGAGCTGGCCGAGGGCATGCTCAAGGTGGAGCGTCCCCGGGGCCAGGGCCTCAAGGCGGTGGCGCAGCAGGGCAAGAAGGGCCTGGGTGGGTTGCTGCTGGGGCTGACCAACAAGGAGATGTGGACCGAGGTCGCGCTCGAGGACAACCCGGTGGGCCGGAAGATCCTCTTCGACCAGGCGCGCAAGCAGCTGCGCAAGAAGACGCGCGGCAAGTACCCGGCGCCGGAGAAGGCGCTCGAGGCCATCCGCATCGGCGTGGAGTCCGGCCGCGCGGCGGGCCTGGAGGCCGAGGCGAAGTTCTTCGGCGAGCTGGTGGTGTCCGACGTCTCCAAGCGGCTGGTGGAGATCTTCTTCGCCACCACCGCGCTCAAGAAGGAGAACGGCACGGCCAGCGCGGACGTGAAGCCCCACGAGGTGAAGAAGGTGGGCGTGCTCGGCGGAGGGCTGATGGGCGGCGGCATCGCCTACGTCAGCTCGGCGCTGCAGGGCGTGCCGGTGCGCGTGAAGGACAAGGACGACGCGGGCGTGGGCCGGGCCCTCAAGCAGGTGCAGGGGCTCTACGATGAGCGGGTGAAGAAGCGCTCGCTCACGTGGCGCGAGGCGGCCGCGAAGATGGCGCTCGTCACCGGCGGCACCGGCTACGAGGGCTTCAAGAGCGTGGACGTGGTCATCGAGGCCGTCTTCGAGGACCTGGCCCTCAAGCATCGCATCATCGGCGAGGTGGAGGCCGTCACCCGCGAGGACTGCATCTTCGCCTCCAACACCTCCAGCATCCCCATCACCGATCTGGCCAAGGGCTCCAAGCGGCCCGCCCAGGTCATCGGCATGCATTACTTCAGCCCGGTGAACAAGATGCCGCTGCTGGAGATCATCACCCACAAGGGGACCGCCGACTGGGTGACGGCCACCTGCGTGGAGGTGGGCAAGAAGCAGGGCAAGACGGTCATCGTCGTCAACGACGGGCCGGGCTTCTACACCTCGCGCATCCTCGCGCCGTACATGAACGAGGCCGCGCACCTGCTGGCCGATGGCGCCGACATCGCCGAGCTGGACAAGGCGCTCGTGGAGTTCGGCTTCCCCGTGGGCCCCATCACCCTGCTGGACGAGGTGGGCATCGACGTGGCGCAGAAGGTGGGCCCCATCATGGAGTCCGCCTTCGGCAAGCGCATGGCCGCGCCCCGCGCCCTGGAGAAGGTGGTGGCCGACGGACGGCTCGGCCGCAAGAACAAGAAGGGCTTCTACACCTACGACGGCAAGAAGAAGGAGGTGGACCCCACCGTCTACGAGCTCCTGCCGCACGGGAAGAACCGCAAGAGCCTCGACGCGCGCGAGATGGCCGAGCGGTGCGCCCTCCAGATGGTGAACGAGGCCGTGCGCTGCCTGGGCGAGGGGATTCTTCGCAGCGCGCGGGACGGCGACGTGGGCGCCATCTTCGGGCTCGGCTTCCCGCCGTTCCTCGGAGGTCCCTTCCGCTACGCGGACAGCCTCGGCCCCGCCGAGCTGCTGCGGCGCCTGGAGCACTTCCAGGACAAGTTCGGCGAGCGCTTCACCCCCGCGCCGTCCCTCGTGGAGATGGTGAAGGCGGGCAAGACGTTCTACCCGCGCTAGTCACGAGGCAGGGGAGGGCAGGGGGCTCGTGTGCTCCCCGCCCTCCCGTCCGTGTCAGTCGTCCACCGCGGGCAGCACGCCCACCTTGAGCGAGCTGGGGTGCGCCGCCGAGCGGTACACGCGGTGGAAGGCGCGCACGAAGTCCTCTTCCTTCGCCTCGAAGATGTTGGGCACGAAGGTCTGCGGGTTCCGGTCGATGAAGGGGAACCAGCTCGACTGCACCTGGATCATCACCCGGTGTCCACGCTCGAAGGTGTGGAAGACGTCGTTGATGACGAAGCGCACCTTCGTCACCTCGCCCGGCTTGAAGGGCTTGGGCTCGCTGTAGCTGTCGCGGAAGCGGCCGCGGAACGGCTCGCCGCGCACCAGCGTCTGCTGGCCTCCCCGGTTGCGCTTGTCTTCCTCCTGCTCGCCCCACACCGGGCCGGGCATCTTGCCCGGGTTGACGTCCACCAGCTTCACCACCCAGTCCGCGTCGGTCCCCGTGGTGGACACCCACAGCTCGGCCTCCAGCGGGCCCGCGAACGTCAGGTCCTTCTCCAGCGGCTCCGTCTGGTAGACGAGCACGTCCGGCCGGCGCGAGGCGAAGCGCTGGTCCTCCGTCATGTAGTTCTTGGCCCAGCCCGTCGTCAGCTCCGTGGTGTAGGGCACCGGCTTGCTGGGATCACTCACGTACTCGTCGAAGGACTCCTCGACGGCCGTGGGCGCGGAGTAGGTGAGGCCGCCCTTCGGCTGGAAGTAGAGCCGCGCCTCGCGCACGCCCTTGGGCGGCCACGTGTCGAAGCGCCGCCAGCGGTTGGCGCCCGTCTCGAACACCAGGGCCTCGGGCAGCTCCGGCTTGTCGCCTCCCTTGAGGTGGTGCTTGAAGAAGGCGAGCTCCAGCTCCTGGTAGAGCGCGCTCGTGCGGAAGCCGAAGTCGGCGTCGCCGAGCCCGGAGCCGTCCCCGCGCGTCCAGCCGCCGTGCGGCCATGGGCCCATGATGAGCGTGTTGGTGATGCCCGGGTTCTGCTTCTCGATGGCGGCGTAGGTGCGCAGCGGGCCGTACAGGTCCTCGGTGTCGTACCAGCCGCCCACCACCATCACCGCGGCCTTGATGTTCTTCAGGTGCGGCAGGAGGTTTCGCGCCTGCCAGAAGGCGTCGTAGTTGGGGTGCGCGACGATGTCCTTCCAGAAGGCGATGTCGCCCTTGAAGTGGCGCGTGTCCGCGTTGGACAGCGGGCCCAGGTCGAGGAAGAACTGGTAGCCGTCCGGCGTGCCGTGCTCGAAGCGGTCCCAGTGCTCCTTGACGATGGGCTGGGGCCGGGGCTTGCCGAACCCGGAGAAGAAGTTGAACGAGAGCGCCAGGTTGAAGGCGCCATGCCGGTGCATGTCGTCCCAGAACCAGTCGGCGATGGGGGCCTGCGGCGACACCGCCTTGAGCGCCGGGTGCGAGTCGATGGCGCCCGCCGACGCGTAGAAGCCCGGATACGAGATGCCCCACTGGCCCACGCGGCCGTTGTGGCCCGGCACGTTCTTCAGCAGCCACTCGATGGTGTCGTACGTATCGGTGCTCTCGTCGATGTCCTTGGGCCCGCTCTTCTTCGCCAGGTGCGGGCGCACGTTGATGAACTCGCCCTCGGACATGTTGCGGCCGCGCACGTCCTGGAAGGCGAAGATGAAGCCCTGCTTCTCGTACTCGGCGGTGGGCCCGAGCCCGCGCGCGTACCGGTCCTGCCCGTACGGCGCCACCGTGTAGGGCGTGCGCGTGAGCAGGATGGGGTAGCGCTTGTGGGGGCTCGCGTCGTTGGGGATGTAGACGGACGTGAAGAGCCTCGTCCCATCTCGCGTGGGAACGCGGTACTCGAACTTGGTGTAGCGCGAGCGGATGTAGTCGGCGCGCTCGGATGCGGCGTTGGGCGTCTGGGGCTTCGCGGCCTGGGCCCTCGCGGGACCGGCGAGCGCGACAAGCACGAGCACCATGAGGCTGCGGAACATGAGGTGCATGCACTCTCCTGTGGGGGAAGGCGGGCATTGTCGGCGAAGGGGGGGCGATGCGGAAAGCGCCGTCTCGTGCTCGTGGGGCGGGAGCGCCCTCGCACTCCATGTCCAGGTTCCGTCCTTGACCCCGGCGCCTTTCTGGACGATGCCTGCGCCGCATGTCCCGCTCCGCGTCCCGTACCCTGGCCCTCGTCATCCTGGCCGCCGTCCTGGCCTGTGCCGTGTCGGGGGGGCTCGCCGCCTGGCGCTTCCACCACAAGAATCCCCAGGCTCCCGTGGTGGGGCTCGACGAGTACGTCGTCATGGGCTGGGTGGGCTGGGATTCCAGCTGGTACATGCGCATCGCCCAGGAGGGCTACAGCTTCACGCCCGGCGAGCAGAGCTCCGTGGCCTTCTTCCCGCTCTACCCGCTGGCCATCCGCGCCGTCCAGGCGCTCGGGCCGGACGTGTACCAGGCCGGGGTGCTCGTCACCTTGTTGTGTGGACCGCTCGCCCTCCTCCTCTTCCTGCGCTGGGCGCGTTTCCGGGCGGAGGAGCCCCTCGCGCTCCAGGCCTCGTTGCTGCTCGCCCTCTACCCCTTCACCTTCTTCCTCTACGGGGTGATGTACTCCGACGCGCTCTTCCTCCTGCTGGTGGTGGGCGCCTTCCTGCTGCTGGAGAAGGGACACCTGGGGCTGGCCGTGCTGCTCGGCGCGGTGGCGACGGCGGCGCGGCCCGTGGCGCCCGCGGTGGTGCTCGGCCTGTTGGCCCGCAGGCTCGAGTGGAAGCGTGAGAGGGGAGAGCGCTGGACCGCGCTCGACTTCCTGCCCGTGCTGTCCGCCCTCGGCTTCCTCCTCTACATGCTCTACCTCGACAAGCAGTTCGGCGCGCCCTTCGCCTTCGCCGAGGCCCAGGCCGGGTGGGGTCAGGAGCCCGGCTGGCGCTCCCTGCTGAAGCTGTCCTGGTTCAAGACCGTGTTCCTTCCCGGCTCCAACGCGGAGACCCGCCTGCGCTTGTGCCTCCACGCGCTGTTGACGCTGGGCGCGCTCGCGCTGGTGCGGCCCACCTTCCGGAAGCTCGGGTGGGGCTATGGCGTGTACTGCGCCGTGCTGGTGGGCATCCCCACGGTGACCACCAAGGACTTCATGGGCATGGGGCGCTACCTCATCTCCGCCTTCCCCCTCTTCCTCACCCTCGCGCTGCTGCTGCGCGAGCACCCGCGCGTGCGCCAGGGCCTCCTCGCCGTGGGCGCCGTGTCGCTCGTCCTCCTGTCGGCCGCCTTCGGCCTGGACCACTACATCTCGTGAACGCTCCTCTCGCCCCCGCCCTGGCGCTGTTCTCCCACCTCCCGTTGAGCGAGCGCTTCCACGTGCACGCCCGGGCCTTCTCCGCCCCGCTCGAGGCCGTTGCCTCCCGCGTGCCCTCCGGCGGCACGGTGGCCGATGTGGGTTGTGGCCACGGCCTGCTCTCCGCCCTCCTGGCCCTGGGCGACTCCCGGCGCATCGTGCATGGGGTCGATCCCGACCCACGCAAAATCGAGTGGGCCCGGAGCGGCCCCGGCCGTCTGCCCAACGTGAAGGCCGAGGTGGGCACCGTGGAGTCGCTCGCCGAGCGGCTCCCTGGCCAGTTCGACGCGGTGGTGGTGAGCGACGTCCTCTACCTGCTCCCCGTGGAGCGCTGGCCCGGCTTCCTGCGCGAGGCCCGGCGGCTGCTGCGTCCCGGGGGGCGGCTCCTCCTGAAGGAGGCCGAGGGGGACCACTCCTGGAAGCACTACAAGTGCCTCGCCCAGGAGGTGGTGATGGTGAAGCTGCTCGGCCGGACGAAGGCCGGGGGCGCGCTGGTGCTCCAGCCTCGCGAGGCGATGGAGGCCCTGCTGCGTCAGGCCGGCTTCACCCCGCGCGAGACGGTGGAGCTGGGGGCGGGCTATTCCACGCCCCACATCCTCTATGTGGCGGAGGCCACCGCCGGAGACGGAGCGGCTTCCAGCGCGCCGTAGGTGGTGAGCTCCACCCCGAGCTGCTCGAGCCGGGCCCTCACCCGGGGGCTGGTGAGCGCGTCCAGCTCGGATTGCCAGCCGTACGTCCACGCCGGATCCTCCGGCACGTGCGGGCGGCCCTCGCCCGGGTGGCAGCCCAGCTCGAAGTCTCCCGGGGGCAGCGACTCCAGCAGCGAGAGCAGGGCGGACTCGGTGAGCTGGCCCGCCTCGAAGATGCCACCCGCGCTCACCCGCCGGACTCCCGGCAGCGGCCCCGGCGCGCTCCGGGCCAGCAGCGACAGCAGGGACGTCTTCACCGCCGGCCCGGGAGCCCTCAGCCACGACATCCGCGGCAGCCGGTCCGGCCAGCGCAGGGGCAGCCCCTCCCGGAGTGCCAGGGCCTCCACCAGCGGGCGCACTCCGGGCAGCAGGTGCAGGTGTTGGTGGCCGTCCAGGTGGTCCACCTCCGCGCCCAGCTCCCGCGCGCGCCGCACCTGCGCGGCCAGCTCCAGCTCCAGCTCCTCGCGGCGCACCTGTCCGGTGAGCCAGGCCCGCGCGAAGTCCGCCCAGCTCCCGCGCAGGCGCCCCTCCGGAGCCATGGTGGGCACGTGCGAGGCGGGCGCCGCCGGGGGCAACCGGGTACAGAAGGCCAGGTGGACGCCCAGGGCGAGGCCGCGCTTCCGGGCCTCGGGCACCGCCTCCCGGGCGCTCGGGCCGCTCACCAGCACGGTCGCGCTGGTGACGATGCCCTCGCGGTGCGCCCGGAAGATGCCCGCGTCCAGCGCCGGGTGCAGCCCCAGGTCATCCGCGTTGACGACGAGGCGTGTGCGTGCCCGTCCCACCTCGCTACCCGTGGCCGCGCGCCTTCTCGCGCGCCGAGCCATGCAGCGGGGCCACCGACGGCGGCAGCCGCACCGGGCGCTTCGCCGCCTGCGGATGGCGCGTCTCCGGGTACAGCTTCATCAGCTCCCGCACCATCTTCGCGATGACGGCGGGCGAGGACAGCGTGGACACCCCCCGCGTGCGCGGGAAGTAGTCCACCCCCATCTGGAACACCTTGAAGCCCTGGTGGATGGCCTTCACCACCAGCTCCGCGTCGATGAAGGAGCCCTGGCTGTTGAGCTCCACCGCCTCCAGCACCCGCCGGTGCATCACCTTGAAGCTGAAGTTGATGTCCTTCACGTGCACACCGAACAGCGTCCGGATGAGCAGGTTGTAGGCGAAGGAGTACACGATGCGCTTGGGCCCCTCGCTCGTGCGGTCGAACCGGAAGGCGCAGATCATGTCCGCCTCCAGGTACTTCATCAGGTGCAGCGCCCGCTCCAGCTCCTTCAAGTCGAAGGGCAGATCGATGTCCGAGTACACCACGATGTCCTTGGTGGACGCGGACAGGCCCGTGCGCATGGCCCCACCCAGCTTCAGGTTGACCGGGTGCGTGATGACCCGGAGCTGGGGGATGCGCGAGGCCATCTCCTCGCAAATCTCCTGGGTGCGGTCCGTGGAGGCGTCGTTGACGATGATGATTTCGAAGTCATCCGTCAGCCGGGGGAGCACCTCCATGGCTCGCGCGACCGAGCGCTCCACATAGTCCTCCTCGTTCCAGGCGGGAAAGAAGAGGCTGATGCTGGGAGATTTACCCACGAGGTGACCTCGGCGATGTGCCCCTGTGACAGGCGTGGCGGAAGCAGGCGGGGTGGCTATCAAACATCGCGGGGCAAGCGCAATCCAACGGTCGCGACTCCGCGCTCGGCCGTGGTAGCGTGAGGGCTTGGGTTGGTTTCGGGGATAGATGTGGGAGACAGGCGCCTCATTCTGTTGGTGGACGAAGTGCCCGAGCGGCAGGCCGAGCTGGCAAGCACTCTGGAGCAAGGGGGGTTCTCCGTCCGATTGGTGTCGGCCGGACCCGAGGCGCAGCGGCGCCTCGCCGAGACGGATCTCGTGCTCCTCGCCCTGGGTCCCGCCGGCGCGCCCTCGCGCGCGTTGCTGCAGCATTTGATGGCCCGGGACGACAATGGGTCCGGTCCCGGCATCATCGCGTTGGTGCCCGCGGAGGAGCGCGCCGCCGTCGTGGCCGTGCTGCGCCTGGGGGCCGAGGTGGTCTGCACCCCGGTGGGGCCCGAGGAGTTGATGGCCCGGATGGAGCGCTGCCTCCGGGAGCGCCAGCGCGTCAACGAGCTGCTCACCCGCGTCACCTCCCTGGAGCGCCTGTCCGTCACCGACGGCCTCACCGGCGTCCACAACCACCGCTACTTCCAGGAGCGGCTGCGCGAGGAGTTCCGCCGCGCCCAGCGCTACGACGACACGCTGTCGCTCATCCTCATCGACCTGGACCACTTCAAGGCCTTCAACGACACCCACGGCCACCAGGTGGGTGACATCGTGCTGTGCGACGTGGCGGGCTCCCTGCAGCGCAGCGTGCGCGAGACGGACCTGCTCGCCCGCTATGGCGGCGAGGAGTTCGCCATCCTCCTGCCGCGCACCCCGTTGGCCGGCGCCCTCACCGTGGCCGAGCGCGTCTGGCGCGAGCTGGGCCAGCTGCACACCGGCCCCCAGCGCACCCTGCGTGTCACCGCCTCACTGGGTGTCTCCACCTTTCCCCACCACGCCGTCAGCAGCGCGGAGTTGCTGGTGCGTGCCGCCGACCAGGCCCTCTACCGCGCCAAGGATGAGGGCCGGAATCGCATCTGCCTCTACGTCGCCTCCTCTCCCTTCGACAGACTCACCCCTCGCTAGCCCACTTCCCGTACTCGGAGTGGGTCAACATTGACCCGATTCATGGGTCGGGGTATGGAGGGACCCAGGGTGGTCGCAAGCCCCGGGTGCGGAAGCACCCGGTATCAATGGGGTTTGCGAGGTGGCGGACGTTGGCAGCGTCATTGCAAATGCTCGGGTCTCGGACCCAGGACGAGGTTGCCACTGGAACTGGCGCAGACACAGGGAGCGGTGCCACGCGGTCGGCTGCTGCTGGTGGACGACGAGGAATACATCCTGAAGTCCATCCGGCGGGTGCTCCGTCGCGGCGATTGGCAGATCGAGACGGCCTCTGATGCGGAGGAGGGCCTCAAGGCCCTCGAACGCTTCACGCCCGAGGTGGTGATCTCCGACTTCAGGATGCCGGGCATGAACGGCGTGGAGTTTCTCAGCCGGGTGAAGGCGCAGGTGCCGCGGGCCCAGCGCATCATGCTCACCGGACAGGCGGATCAGCAGGCCATCGAGGAGGCCATCAACCGGTCGGAGATCTTCCGGTTCATCTCCAAGCCTTGGAACGACAGCCATCTGGTGCTGACGGTCAAGAGCGCCTTCGAGCAGTACGCGCTCCAGGCGGAGAACGAGCGGCTGTTGCGGGTGACGCAGCAGCAGAACGAGGAGCTGCGGCGGCTCAACGCGGAGCTGGAGACGCGCGTGGCGCTGCGCACACACCTGCTGAGCCAGGCCAAGCGCGAGTGGGAGCTGTCGTTCGACTCCATCGAGACGCCGCTGGCGGTGGTGCGCCGGGACTTCGGGGTGCGCCGCGCCAACCGGGCGTACTCGGACCTGTCCGGGGACAGGCTCAAGGAGCCGCTGTCCGAGCTGTCCGAGGAGGGCGCGGAGCCGCTGTGCCACAAGCTGCTGTTCGACCGGGACACGCCGTGTCCGGGCTGTCCGCTGCCCGAGGCGCTGGAGAGCGGCAAGGGCGCGCGCGCGGAGATCAGCCAGCGGGGGCGCACCTACGCCATGGCGGCCTACCCGCTGACGACCGAGGGGCGCGCCGTGTGCTCCTACCGGGACATCAGCGACGAGCGCGAGATGACGCGCCGGCTCATCGACACGGAGAAGATGGCGGCGGTGGGCCAGCTCGCCGGCGGCGTGGCGCATGAAATCAACAACCCGCTGGGCGGCATCCTCGCCTTCGCGCAGTTGATGAAGCGCGACGAGGGCCGCAACGCCTCGGATCTGGAGTCGTTGGACCTCATCGAGGAGAGCGCGCTGCGCTGCAAGCGCATCGTGGAGAGCCTCCTGAAGTTCAGCCGCCACAGCCGGACGGAGGATCGCCGGGCCTTCCAGCTCAACAAGTGCGCGGAGGACTCGGCGGTGCTCTTCGGGGCCCAGCTCAAGGCGTACTCCAAGGTGAAGCTGGAGCTGCGCCTGGCGCCGGAGCTTCCGGAGCTGTTCGGAGACCCGAGCCAGCTGTCGCAGGTGATGCTCAACCTGCTGCAGAACGGGCTGCACGCGCTGCCTCCCGCGGGGGGCGTGCTGTGCCTGGAGACGGGGAAGGAGGGCGACCGGTGCTACTTCCGCGTCGCCGACACGGGCACGGGTATCGAGGAGCGCTACCTGGGCCACATCTTCGAGCCGTCGTTCACCACCAAGCCGCCCGGCCAGGGCACCGGCCTGGGCCTGTCGATCGCCTACCGCATCGTCGAGGACCACGGCGGCATCATCAAGGTGGACACCCAGATGGGTGAGGGCTCGCGTTTCACCGTCTACATCCCCATTCCCCTGCAGTTGGAGAGGTTGCCATGACGCCACAGCCAGTTGCTGCCCCCGGCGCCAGGCGCGCCAAGATCCTGGTCGTGGATGATGATCCGATCGTCCTCAAGGCGGTCACGTCCATCCTCAAGCGGGAGGACTACCAGGTCGTCTCCATCGACGACGCCGTGGAAGGCCTGACGGCGGCGAAGGATCCGTCCATCGACGTGGCCGTCCTGGACATCAAGATGCCCAACCTGTCCGGCATGGACCTGCTGCGCGGAATCAAGGCGGCACGGCCGGACGTGGAGGTCATCATGATGACGGCCTTCGCCACCGTGGAGACGGCGGTGGAGGCGGTGAAGGCCGGCGCGTACGACTACCTCACCAAGCCCTTCGAGAACATCGACGAAGTGAGCATGACGGTGGCCAAGGCCGCCGAGCGCAAGGCGCTGCGAGACAGGGCGCGGGCGCTGGAGGAGGCGCTCACCGCGCGCAACCAGTTCGAGGAGCTCATCGGCCAGTCGTCGCAGATGCGCGGCGTCTTCAAGCTGGTGGAGACGGTGAGCCACTCGACGGCCACGGTGCTCGTGCAGGGCGAGAGCGGCACGGGCAAGGAGCTGGTGGCCCGGGCCATCCACTACCGCAGCGCGCGCAAGGACAAGCCCTTCGTGGCCGTCAACTGCTCGGCGCTGTCGGACACGCTGCTGGAGAGCGAGCTGTTCGGCCACGTGAAGGGCAGCTTCACCGGGGCCACGTCCAACAAGAAGGGCCTCTTCGAGGCGGCCGACGGCGGCACCATCTTCCTGGACGAGATTGGCGACGTGCCTCCCGCCACCCAGGTGCGCCTGTTGCGCGTGCTCCAGGAGGGCGAGGTCAAGCGCGTGGGCGCCAACGAGCCGGTGAAGGTGGACGTGCGCGTCATCGCCGCCACGCACGTGGACCTGAACCGGGCCAAGGAGCAGGGCAAGTTCCGCGAGGACCTGTTCTACCGGCTCAACGTCATCACCATTGATCTGCCGCCGCTGCGGGACAGGCCCGAGGACGTGCCACTGCTGGCGCACCACTTCCTCAAGCTGTACGCGGTGAAGGTGGGCAAGCGGGTGACGGGCTTCTCGCCGCGCGCCATGGAGGCCCTCACCTGCAACCGGTGGACGGGCAACGTGCGCGAGCTGGAGAACGTCATCGAGCGCGCGGTGGTGCTCACCTCCAAGGAAGTGCTGGAGGTCGACGACCTGCCGCCGGGCTTCCAGGACGCGCCGCAGGCCGGGGCCCAGGTGGAGGTGTTCAGCCTGGCGCACCTGCCGTACGCCCAGGCGAAGCGGCTGGCCATGCGCGCCTTCGAGCGGCGCTACCTCACGGCGTTGCTCGAGAAGCACAACCACAACGTCTCCAGCGCCGCGCGCGCCGCGGGCGTGGACCGCTCCAACTTCCGCCGCCTGCTCAAGCAGTACGAGGTGGCCGGGCGCTCCATGAAGCGCGGCAAGGACGGCGACGGCGACGACGACGCCCTGGAGGCCGCCTCCTGAGTGTCGAGGGCTGAGGCCGCTCAGCCTTCCTCCCCCGGCTCGCGGGAGCGCTCCGCGAGCTGGCGTTGGATGTCCTCGTAGCGCTCGGCCAGCTCCCGCTCGAGGCCACCGGGTCCTGTCACAGGGTCATCGAAGCGGCCATTTCGTCCAGCGCCCCCCTGGCCGCCTGGACTAGAACCTGGACCCATCGTGCAGACCCTGTTGCTCGTCGCGAAGAAGGACAAGCCCGAGGCGGCGGAGCTGGCCGCTCGCATCCGGGAGCGCTACCCCACCCATGAGGTGCTGGGAGACCGGCTCCTGGCCCATACGCTCGGCTGGCCCCGGGTGGAGGACCGCGAGCTGGCCACCCGGGCGGACCTGGTGGTGGTGCTGGGTGGAGATGGAACCCTCATCCACGCGGCCCGGCTGCTGGACGGACGCCCCACGCCGATTCTCGGCGTCAACCTGGGCAGCCTGGGCTTCATGACGGAAATCCCCGTCGAGGAGCTGTTCCTCGCCCTGGACGAGGTGCTCGCCGGCCGCTTCAAGACGGACTCGCGGATGAAGCTCTGCTCCCGGCTGGTGCGCGACGGCAAGGTGCTGGTGCAGGACGAGGTCCTCAACGACGTGGTCATCAACAAGGGCGCGCTGGCGCGCATCGCGGACCACGAGGTGTCCGTCGAGGGCGTGCCCATCGCCACGTACAAGGCGGACGGCGTCATCCTGTCCACGCCCACCGGCTCCACCGCGTACTCGTTGTCCGCGGGAGGGCCCATCGTGCACCCCTCGGTGGACTGCACGGTACTGACGCCCATCTGCTCGCACGCGCTCACGCACCGCCCCATCATCGTGCCGGCGGACCGGACCATCCGCATCACCCTGGCCAGCGATACGGCGGACACCTTCCTCACGCTGGACGGGCAGACGGGCCACGGCCTGCAGTGCGGCGACAGCATCGAGGTGGTGCGCTCGCCCAACCGGGTGAACCTGGTGCGCAACACCCGCGTGGGCTACTTCACCATCCTCCGGCAGAAGCTCCACTGGGGCGAGCGGTAGCGCGGACGTGTTCGTCTTCCTGTCCAAGGTGTTGGATCTGCTGCTCGCGCCGCTCTCCTGGGGCCTGCTGCTGGGGCTGATGGGGCTGCTGCTGTGCCGGAGGCGTGCGCGGTTGGCGGCGGTGCTCCAGGGGCTGGGGCTGTTGGTGGTGTACGTCTTCTCCCTGGAGCCCACGGCCACGGGCCTGCAGCGGTGGGTGGAAGCGGAGGCGGTGTCCACGTACCAGCCGGACACGGTCTACGACGCCGTCATCGTGCTGGGGGGCGCGGTGGACGCGGACGCCACCGAGCGCTCGGGCCTGCCCGAGTACACCCACCCGGTGGAGCGGATCCTCCGCGGCTACGAGTTGCTGCGGCAGGGGAGGGCGCGTCAGGTGCTGATTTCGGGAGGCACGCTGGACACGCGGCCCGGGGCGCTGGTGGAGGCGGACATCCTGGCGTGGCAGTTGCGGCTGTGGGGAATCGAGCCGGAGCGGATGGTCCTGGAGAGGCGCAGCCGCAACACGCGGGAGAACGCGGTGGAGGCGGAGCGCCTCATCCGGGAGAAGGGCTGGCAGCGGCTGGTGCTGGTGACGAGCGCGGCGCACATGCCGCGGGCGCTGGGCACCTTCGAGGCGGTGGGGCTGAAGCCGGACACGCTGGTGGTGGACGTGCGCGCGCACGACTGGCACCTGCGTGGGTCGTGGTGGCAGCCGCGGGCCTCCAACCTGTCGGCGGGGACGGACGCCCTGCGTGAGCTGTTCGGGCGCTTCGTCTACCGGCTGCGCGGCTGGGCCTGACGCCACTCACCCGGAGTTCTCCCCGTGGCGGCAGGCTTCTTCCCAGGCATCGGTCCGTGAGAACCAATAGGTGACCTGTTTCGGACCGGGATGGGCCGCCAGCTCCTCGCGCATGGTGCGCAGCATGGCCAGGGCATCCTCCCGCTTCTGATTGACGCGGCCGTGGGGCAGCCAGGCGCGGAGCCGCTCCAGCTCGGTGGCTGGCAGTCCCTCCTGGTGCCCCCGGGCCAGCAGGGCGGGGTAGCTCCGCTCCGGGTAGTGGAGCCCCTTGGCGAGCCGCTCCAGGGCCATCCGTGTCGCCTCGCGGAGCACCTCCGCGCGTTCCGCTCCCGCCAGCGTGGCCCGGATGTTGACCATCGCCTCGGAGAGCGGGCGGAAACCCTCCTCCTCCGGGGCATGCACCACCGTGACCTCGTCATCGTCCTCGAGGTCTCCATGCAGGAACGCCTCGTAGGTGGCCCCCACTCCGCGCATGCCGAACGGCGTCAGCTCCGCCGCGCGCAGCGCCCCCATGCTGGCGCTGCCGTACACGTGGATGCCCTCGGCCATGGCCCAGAGGATCTCCTTGTGCCACACGGCGGGAACGCGCTCGAAGTACCCATCGATGATGCCGATGGCCTCGGGGTGCTCGCGTGCGACCCGGTACACGTCTCCCTGTGCCACCGGTGGCAGGAACACCGCGTCGAGCTCGGCCCTGCCTTCCCCGGTGGAGAGGGTCGGTCCAGCGAAGACGTAGATCATTGCAGACGCTCCTCCAGGAGCCGGCGGGCGCGGGCTCCCGGCATGTAGCCCGGGGCGTCGTGGATGGCCTCCAGGCCGGGAACGACCACCCGGGCCACGGCGATCCCGAAGGCGGGTTTGGACAGGTCCACCGCCACCACCTGCTCGAGCCCCGCCGCCGCCAGACGCGCCAGCTCCCAGGCCACGTCCTCGTCGAAGCTGCCGGACTCGAAGGTGGGGACCTCGTGGAAGTGCCGCGGAGACTCGCCCGAGCGCATCACCGCGTGGACCTGGCGCCAGAGGGCCGGGTCCTGCATGGCCTCGTAGTACCGGGCCGTGCCCAGATCGTCCCGGGAACCGGAGATCAGCGTGGCGCGCACCTGGGCCGCCTCGGTGAGCGCTCGGAGCAGGGCCACCTGGCGGGCGGGATGACACCCCGCGCCCGTGGTCGGGTAGAGCGGTCGGAAGGGCTCCGGCGAGCGCTCCGCGGTCATGCAGAAGAAGGAGGGCAGACCCACGTCCGTCGTCGTCTCCCAGACGGCCACGTCCACGCCGCCGCGCTCGAACTTCTCCAGCACCTCGCGGCAGCCCGGGTCCTCCACGGTGTCCAGGGCGAGCCGGGTCTGGTGCCGCTCCCCGGCGCTCCGCAGGTGCCAGAGGGTGGTGGCGTCGCGCTCGACCACCTCGCAGAGGCCGTGGCTGATCGCCTCCAGCAGGTGGTTGCCGGAGGCCAGCCCGTTGGAGCTCATGAAGAACGAGCCGCTGCCGGAGGGGAGGGGCACGGTGTAGTCGGTGTGCACCAGCTCATGGGGCAACCACATGGGCGAATTGCCGAGCAGCTCGCGTCCTTCGATCCACAAGAGCCGCAGGTTGGGATGGAAGGAGCCCACCGACAGCCGGGGAAGGCGGGTGACGTCCACCAGGGGGCGGTTGAAGCGCAGCTCGTTGTAGGTGGCGAGCGTGAGCGGGAGGGTGATGTGCTCGGCGTGGTACGTCTCCACGGCCTCCATGAGCCCGGAGGCCTTGGCGGAGGGGAGATCCAATCCCTTGCCCTGGGAGACGGCCAGGGAGCGCGAGTTGGGCCGGCAGACCGTCACCACGGGAATGCCCAGACGGTCCAGCCCGGTGATGTTGGCGATGCGGGTGATGCCCATGACCGCCATGAGGGGGCGCACCCGGCGCAGCGTCTCCTCCGGAGACATCAACCGGTGAGTCCCCTCCCGGTAGCGCTTGGGCGCCACCGGTCCAACGGCCCCGGTGCTGGCGGACGGCACAATCATTTCTTCCCACCTCGTGGACCATGGCGGGCCGTGGATGTCCGTTTTCCGGGCACACGCTTGCTCCGCGCCGAGGCGGTCTGAATCCTCCGCTGTCCTTTGCCAGGCTCGGATGGCGGCGGCTGCTCGGTTTGCAATTTGTCTTTCAGCGCGAGCAGGGGGACTCGTTTGGTATCGATGATTCGCAGTTGTTGCTCGATCTCCCTCTGGAGCTGAAGAACACCCGTTTTGCGTTTTTCCTCATCCTCCTCACGCCTGGCTCGGTCGAGCCATTTCTCCAGCCGGGCCATGTCCTCCTGCTTCTTTTGCAGGAGAGCGTCGTTCGCGGCTTTCCTTTCTGCCTTGAGCGTTGGGTGGAACCCTGGGCGCCTGGCGAGCTGGATGTTCTCCGCGAGGAGTTGAGCGGCATGACTGCTCCCACGCCTGACTGAGGCCAGGTTCAACAGGAAGCACGCCGTACCCGCTGTCGGTATCCTGGGGATGTCCGCGACCACCACGCCCAGCATCACCATGAGCTCGGGGGCGCTTCTCAGCTCTTCGTGGAGTTCTCTCGACGAAGAAGCATAGTCATCTTCCTTCACCCAATAGAACTTCTTGTCCTCGTTGAAGATCACCAGATCGTCCGGGCCGATTGTCTGGCTGTGGTTGCCCGTGCCTTCTTCCGCGGGAGTTGTGCGGCGGGATTCCTTGCCTGCAAGGTGCTTGCGGGCGCGGTGCTTGCCCGCATGGCGCTCGTTCCCAGGGGGAGCGAACTGCTTCCACGCCCTGCGTTCATGGCCGTCTGCTCGATGCATGAAGGTGATGGGCTTGTCCTTCTTTTCGCTGATCTGCCGGATGGCGGCCAAGTTCAACACAATGCATGCGCAGGTGTCCGTCAACTGCTTCCACGGGACTTCCCACTCGAAGGCCGAGACGTCCGCAACCACTGCACCCAATCCCACGAGGAACTCCGCCGTGCTTGTCAGCGAAGCGGGGAGCTCGTGCGCCGTGTATGTCGCCTTCTGGATCAGGTGGAATTGCCCGTCTTCGCCGAAGACAACCAGGTCATCCTGCTCGATTTGCAGGTTCCGCCGGAAGTTCATCATGGTTTCTTCCGGTCTACAGGGCGTCTGCTCGGCTTCGATGGGAGGTTCCTTCGTTTCAAGTATCGGTTTGTCTTCCATGGTGCTTCTCCCTCCTGGGTTGCTTCGCTCGATTCCTCAGGACCTCAAATGGCCAGGGGTAATCCTGGCAGCAGCGGATAGTGCTGATAGTGGCGTGAGATGTTCCTGCAGATGTGCTGATCCTGGGTGCAGAGTGAATCGAGTGTGGAATATGTCTGGTTCTCAGCGAGCCGTGACATCAGTTGCTTGGGGCTGTCGGGGTCCTCGAACTCCCAGACATTCAAGATTGAGATGGGGGGGGGGGCTCGTGGGTTCGGGTTGGGGCTCGTTTCTTCCCGGCGTGGGAAGAAGCTCGACCGCTTTCGCGTACTGGCCCGCGACGAGCAGGTTCAGGCCTGATTCCGCGAAGGTCTCGAGCAGGACTTTCATGCAGGCATTGAACTCGTCCAGGTATTGATCCGAGATCAGGGTGCATGTGACCTGCAGGAGGTAGGGGTCTTTCGCACGTGCCTGTGCGTAGTACTGCTGGCTCTTGAGTGTGAACAGGTAGTCCAGTTGGGTCAGTGTCTGCAGGGGGGGCGGAACTTCCTGCGAGGAGACCTGTCTCGAGGAGAGTTTGTCGTCGGAGGAGCGTTTGTTGTTTGGGGTGAGTTGATTCTCGGTGAGGAGTGAGTGGATGCGTACGTCCTCGATGAGTCGGTGGCATGCCTGGAAGGCAGGGTCCTTCGAGAGGAGGTACTCGAGGGTTTCGATGGGCTGGTAGTGCTCATCGACGTAGTAGATCTCGAAGACCCTGTCCGGGTTGCCCGTCAGCGCGGAGGACTTCACCTGCCGGTAGATGCCGTAGGGCTCCAACAATCGTTTCCGCACCTGGGCGGCGAGGAGATAGCGCAGCAACTCGCCGTGCTTCACCAGACTCGTGAAGAGCAGGTACTGGGGTTGTGTATGGGTCATCGTTGCCTCCTTGGGTGGAACAGCGTGTGTTGCAAGGGAATGAGCAGAGGTGCGCGCGAGGGCTCTCCCCTGAAGACATCCTGGGGGCGGAAACGTGGAATGGGACCGGCTCCGCTCAGGGTCGTGATTCGTGGGCGGTCACCTGCTGCCCGGCCAGCACGCGCTCCACGTAGTCACGTACGGGGAGGGGGCGTAGCTCCAGGGCCTCCATCGCCGGTCCGGGGTCGATCGGGCCGCCGAGCGCCACGTGGAGCATCATCGCCGCGAAGGAGCGCTGGAGTGGATCCGTGGCCGCCTCGAGCTGCTCGCGGAGCGTCTGCTCGGAGGTGTACGACAGCGTCCACGGGCGTCCGCTCCGCTCCTCGAAGAGGCGCACCACGTCGAGCTGGCCGAGCGCCTCCTCCGCGCCGAGCGGGAGGACCGCGTTCCAGGCTTGCGGCCGCTCCAGCGCCCGGGCGGCGCAACGGGCCACGTCCTCGAGGGAGATCCAGTTCAGCTTGCCGGTGCCCGTTCCGAAGAGCCGGGCCTGGGCATGGAGGTAGTCGAAGCCCAGGGCGGGGCCCAACCAGACCTCGGCGAAATAGGTGGGCTGGAGGAGGGTGTAGCGAGGCATGCCGCTCTCCCTCAGCGCCCGCTCCACCGCGCGCTTGGCGTCCTGCAGGGGGAAGCTGAGCGGGTTGGGCGGGAACGAGATGAAGACGAAGTGCTCCACCCCGGCGCGCCGGGCGGCCTCGACGAGGGCGAGCTGGCCTTCCAGGTCCACCGTCTGGAGCGAATCTCCCTCCTGCCGTGAGAGCGCGGCGGAGGCCGTCGAGATGACGGTCCGGGCTCCCTCGCACAGCGCCTCGAGCGAGGGCGGGTCCTTCAGATCTCCCCGACGCAGCTCGAGGCCCCAGCGCTCGAGTCGTGCGACCCGTTCCGGATCCGAGGTCGACCGGACCAGGGCTCGCGTGGGCTCCCCCGCGGCGGCCAACCGTGCGCAGATGGCTCCGCCCAGCAGTCCCGTGGCTCCTACGACGGTCGTGATGTGACTCATGGCCAGCCCCCGGCAATCACCCTCTGTCTTGAGGGTGAGGCGTCCCCGGGTGTGATGCCAGGGGGCCCCGGAGGCATCCCCGGCTCACAGGAATCTCAACCGCTGGGCGGATTGCACGGCGTGCTCCAGGTGTTCCCGTGACGCCTCCCGCTGGTCCTGGTCCCAGGCGGTGATGGCCGCTTCCAGGCTGGTGGTCAACGGTTCGGGCAGTCGTTGCTGCGTCGGGTCCAGCAATGCGCGCGCATGCTTCACTGCCTCCGCTACGTCCTGGCGCTGGAGCTCCACCGCCAGCAGCACCCACAATCCCTGCCACTGGATGGGATAGGGATAGACCGCCGACAATTCGTTCCAGCACTCCAGGGCCGCTCGGGCCGTCTGTCTGGCCTCGTCCAGCCGCCCCTCCTTCCAGGCCACCCATGCCAGGTTGGCCCGGGCCGCGCCCACGTAGTCGGGCATGCCCGAGGCGAGCACCACCTCCAGGTTCCGCTGGCCGTACTCGCGCGTGCGTTCCACCTGGCCGAGCTCGCGGTAGAGCAGCGTCAGGTACGTGAGGATGCGCGACTGGAGCGTCATGTCACCGAGTTGCTCCGCCATCTCCAACGCGGCGAGATCCTGCCGCTCGGCCTCCTCGAAGTCCCCATGGAACAGGAGGGCGAAGGCATTGTTGAAGCGGGTCAGCGCGCGCGTGGAGATGTCACCGGAGGCATCGGCGGCCTCCACCGCCAGGCGGCCATACTCCAGCGTGTCGGAGCCCATCACGTAGCGGCGCTGCCGCAGGGTCGTGTTGACGAGCAGCACGAAGAAGCGGGCCCGCTGCAAGGGCGTTCCCCGGGTCTCCACCACCGGGCGCACCTTCCTCAGCTGCGCGTCCATCTCCTCCCGCCGGTTCATCCAGTAATACGTCCAGTGCCGATCCTCGTGGATCTGCATCCATTCCTGCCACCACCGGGTCGTGTGCGGAGCATCCTCCGGGGGGACGGACCCGAGGGCGGCCTCGGCCTCGTCGTGGGCGCGCAGGGCCTCCTCGTGCTGGTGACGCATCTCCCAGGTCTTGCCCCTCTTGAGGTGGAGGCGCGCCTGGCGGAGCCGCTCGTCTGGCCCGAGCCGCGCCAGCGCCTCGTCGAAGGCCGCGCGGGCCTCCTCCTGCTGTCCGGTGAGCGCCAGCACATCTCCCAGGTTCTCGTGGAGGCGGCGCAGGGTCGGCCGCCAGTCCTCCAGCTCGTTCCGCTCCCGCGCCAGGTGCTCGCGGGCCTCGGCCAGGGCCGCCCGGTAGAAGGTGATGGCCTGCTCGTTGGCATGGGCCACGCGCGCGCGCTCGCCCGCCCGCAGGAAGTAGCGGCTGGCCCGGTCGTGGAGACCGGCCTTCGCCCAATGGTTGCCCAGACCCGGGAAGTACAGGGCGAAGTCGAGCGCCTGCCTGTAGCGGTGCTCGATGGCCTCGGCGGCCCGGTGGTGGTGCTGCCGGAGCCGCTGGGGCGGGATGCTGGCGTAGGTGAACTCGCGCAGCTTGTCGTGGAGGAAGCGCGACTCGTTGCCCGCGGACTTCTCGAGGATCTGCCGCACCCGCAGCGTCTGCAGCGCCTCCATGGCCACCGGGCGCTCCAGGGGCACCGTCTCCAGCAGGAGCTCGGTGTCGAACTCGCGCCCGAGCACGGCCGCGGCCTCCACCAGCACCTGGGCCCGGGAGTCCAGCTCCCTCAGCCGCCGGTGGATGATCTCCGCGATGGCGCCAGGCAGCGACAGCTTCTCGAGCAGGCCCACCGTCCGTGCCCGCTCGTCCAGGCGCCACTGCCCGGCCTCGTCGCGGTGGAGCAACCCCTCCGAGATGGTGGCCCGCAGGTACTCGGCGACGAAGAACGGGTTGCCCTCGGAGCGGTGGACCAGCCTGTCGAAGTCCCGCGGCAGCGAGGGCAGCGCGAGCATGCCGCGCGCCATGGACTCGATGCTGCGCTCGTCGAGCCGCCCCAGCTCCAGCTGGAGGGAGCCCCGAGCGGACACCACCTCGCGCAGCGGGTCGCCCATCTCCTCCATGCGGTAGGTGCCCAGCAACAGCACCCCGTGTTTGACCAGCTCCTCGTGCCGTAACTGCCGCAGGAAGGCCAGGGTCATCTCGTCCGCCCACTGGAGGTCATCGATGATGAGCAGCATGGAGTCCTCCTCGGCGAGGGCGAAGAGGACCTCCTGGAGGGCGGCGAAGATGCGGGCGCGCGCGGCGTCGGGATCCGCGAGAGGGCGCGGCGGGGGCAGCTCCCGCTGACCGGGAAGCTCGTCCAGGGTGGGCTCATAGGCGACCAGCAACTTGCCCCGGGGCCCGAGCAGGTGCGCCGTCTCCTGCCTGCCACCATGCTTGCAGCGGTCCGCCACGGCGGCCAGCAGCGAGCGGAAGGGATGGAGCGGTGAGGCCTTCATGCCGGTGTCCACCCGCGTGCCGGAGAGACCGAGCGGGATGCACTCGCAGGTCACCACCGGGAGCTCCCGGTAGAGGGCCTCACGGGCCACCTCCAGGGCCAGCCGTGTCTTGCCCACGCCGCTGCCCCCGCCGATGAAGGCCCTGCCGCCCCTGGCGGACAGCAGGCCGTCCAGCAACTCGCGCAGCCTGCTCATGACCACTTCTCGCCCCTGGAAGGGCGGGCGGTAGAGGTAGGGCCGGGGCCGGGGCAGCTCCGCGGGCTCGTCCGTCCGCAGTCCCAGCTCCGAGAGCACCCGGGCCACGTCCTCGGCATAGCCCATCCGGTCCTCGGGCCGCTTGGCGAGGAGCTTGAGGATGAGCCACTCCAGCTTTTCCGGCAGCGGCTCCTGGAGGAGCTCGGAGGGGCGGGTGGGGGACTCATGGAGGTGAGCGCGGCGGAGCTCCCGGACCGTCTGGCCGCGGAAGGGCGCGAAGCCGGTCACGCATTCGTAGAGGATGCAGCCGAGTGAATAGAGATCGGCGCGGGCGTCCACGAGGTCTCCGCGGATCTGCTCGGGTGCCATGTACAGCAGCGTGCCCAGCCCGGTGCTGTCCACCTGGAGGACCTCCCGTCCGAAGGCCCCGCCGAACTCCACCGAGACGCCGAAATCCCCGAGCGCTGGAGTGCCATCCTGGCGGATGAAGACGTTGCCGGGCTTGAGGTCGCGGTGGACGAAGCCGCAGCCGTGCATATAGGCCAACGGCGCGCACAGCCGCCGCACCCACTCCAGCAACGGGCGGGCGGGCGGTCCCCGCGTTCCCTCCCGCGCGCCGGGTGGACCGGCCCGCGGGTGGTACCGCTCGATGCGTTGCCGGAGGGTGTCTCCCTCCACCAGCTCCATGGCGTACCAGGGCAGCCCCCTCCAGACGCCGTGGTCGATGATCCGCACGATGCCCGGATGATGGATGCGGCTGAGGGACTGGACCTCGCGCCGGATGCTCGCCAGGGTGATGGTCCGGGTGACACGCACGGTCTTCAGCGCCACGCGCTCGCCCGTCTCCCGGTGGACCGCCAGGTAGACGATCCCCATGCCGCCGCTGCCGAGGATTCCCTGGAGCAGGTAGGGGCCCATCTCCCGAGGGACGGACGGCTCCTGCGTCGATGAAACGCTCTCCATCTGGTTCACGGCTCCCCCTGTTCCAAAGGGCCCCCCACCCAGGCAGCACATCGAGGGCCGCGCCGCTCGCCAGCGAGCCGGTGGTGCCCGCTACCCCAGGCTCTTCATGCCCATATGGGTAGGGAGGGCACGGGCGAAGTGACAACGAGACACGGCGGGCGGCTCCAGCCCTTGTTGTCATCCTCTCCTCACGGGCAGGCCTCCATCGGGCTCGAGCCGTGGCTCGCCCGCCAGGTTCCTCGAAGTCGTATGGCGGGTACTAGTTTTCACGTCGGGAGGGATGGAGCCCGCCCTGGCGCGGCGGGACACCGAGGGAAGGAGCCGCCGTGGCGCTCGACGGACAGGCGAAAGGGTTGTCGTGCCGCTTCGAGCTGGTGCGTGGACCGGAGGGGTATCTCGTGCGCTTCGTGGCGGATGGGGGCGAGCCCATCGAGCGCCCGTTCGGCTTCGAGCTCTCGTCCACCTCCAGGTCCCGGGGCGTCATCGCCCGCATCGAGCAGGGCATC
This sequence comes from Archangium violaceum Cb vi76, assembly GCF_000733295.1. Lineage (GTDB taxonomy): Bacteria > Myxococcota > Myxococcia > Myxococcales > Myxococcaceae > Archangium > Archangium violaceum. The sequence goes on from NZ_JPMI01000227.1 coordinate 79,726, forward strand.
TGCACGCGGCCGGACCTGCAGGACGTGGGCAGCCAGTTGTGGAACGCGCTCCGTCCTCCGGGCATCCAGGAGGCCTTCGCCGCGCTGGAGCGCCAGGCCGACGAGTCGAGGCCCTTGCAGGTGTGGCTGGACATCCCCGCCGAGGCCGAGGTCGAGCGGCTGCCGTGGGAGGCGCTCCATGACGAGATGGCGAGCAGCTTCCTGGGGACCGACCTGCGCTACTGCCTGTCGCGCATGCCCCCGCGGGGCTGCCCGCCCTGTCAGCTCCAGCCCCGGAGCGAGCAGCCCATCCGGGTCCTGGTGGTCATCCCCGAGGGCAGCGGCCTCCAGGTGCAATACGAGTGGAACAACCTGCGCAGCGCGGCCAGGGATCTACGGGACGTGCTGCACCTCGGGCTGATGGAGGGGAGGGTGACGCCGGATCAGCTCCTGAAGGAGCTCCGGTCCTCTCCCTGGGACGTGTTGCACTACATCGGCCATGGCGAGGTGAGCGACGAGGGTGTCTGCATCCGGCTCAATGGCGAGGAGCCGGGCACGGACCTGTGGATGGATGCCTCCACCTTCGCCAGCCTGGTGCAGGGCCAGCGCCTGCGGCTGGCGTTGCTCAACTGCTGCCTGGGTGCCTCGCCCTCGGTGTCGCGGACGCTCTTCGGGCTCGGGCCCCACCTCATGCGCACGGCGCGTGTCCCCGCCGTCATCGCCATGCGGTATGAAATCCCCGACGCCGTCTCCATCCGGTTCGCGGACGGCTTCTACCGCGAGCTGCTCACGGGCCGGGAGCCCGGGCGGGTGGACATCGCCATCCAGCAGGCGCGGCGCGCGCTGCGCATCAACGCGAGCGGCGACACCGTCCGGGGTTTCGTCACCCCCGTGCTCTACCTGAGCCCCGGTTGCGAGCACCTCTTCGACGTGCACCCGGTGCAGGAGACGCTCGTGTCTTCCCGGGTGGAGCCGGTGACGCAGACGCCTGTCGTCCCGTTGCCGCGGGCGCTGGTGGCGAGCTTGCGCGAGGGCCGCTGCATTCCGGTGGTGGGGCCCGGGTTGTACCAGCTCCCCGGAGTGACGCGGCGGCACGTGGTGGATGCTCCCGTCCCCGCGCCCACCCTGGGGCAACTCATCCACCACCTCGCGAGCGAGAGTGGCTATCCGGAGGAGGAGGAGCTGCTGCGGATGCAGACGGCGGGTGACTGGTACCTCTCCCTCCTCCTGGCGCGTGTCTGCCAGCACTTCCAGCGCGACGGCCATCGCTACCGCCTCATCGCCTCCCTTCAGGCCGCGTGCGGACGGGCGGAGCCTCCGGCGACCCTCATGCAGCTCGCCGCCTGGAACGTCCCCGGCATCTTCTACCTGCACTTCGACGGGTTGATGGAGGAGGCGCTCAAGCGGGCCCGGAAGATGGCCCGGGTGCTCAACCGCGTGGAGCAGGCCCAGACGGGGGGGGAGCACGCCGCGCCGCTGCTGGTGAACGTGTTGGGCACGCTCACCAACGCTCCCTCGCTCATGCTCACCGAGATGGACCACGAGCACGTCTGGGAGCGGATGTCGCACGCCAGCTCGGACGTGGTGGACCTGGTCCGCCAGATGGGCCGCAGCTTCCTCTTCCTGGGCGTGTCTCCTCGCGACCAGCTCGCCCGCCGGCTCTCCTGTCTGCTCGAGACGGGCGATGCCTCCATGCAGGGCCCCTGCTTCTTCGTGTCCCGGGAGGCCACCGAGGTCGACACCGCCTACTGGCGGCCCTTCAACGTGCTGTGGATTCGCGAGGAGCCGGCCACGGTCATCGAGGCGCTCACCGCCCGGATGGATGCGGAGGGATAGGGATGAACGAGGACGCATGCCAGGAGCCCACCGGGACTCCCTTCAAGTACTTCGACCATTTCGAGGAGCACGAGCAGTGTCTCTTCGCCGGGCGCGAGGATGAAATCCAGGAGGTCCTGACGGGGGTGGCGCGGGGCCGGACCTTCGTGCTGTATGGCCCCTCGGGCGTGGGCAAGACGTCGTTGCTGCTCGCGGGCCTGTTCCCCCTCTGGCGCCAGCGGGGCTTCCATCCGCTCCGGGTGCGCATCCTCGAGTCGCCCGTGGAGGAGCTGTGCGCCGCGCTGGCCAGCGAGCTCCAGTGCCCCGAGCTGGCCCGGGAGAAGGCCCCGCACCTGCTCGTGGAGCTCTCCGCCCGGCAGCCCCTCATCATCGTGCTGGATCAGTTCGAGCAGTTCTTCATCCGGTTCAAGCACCGGCCCCAGGAGCGCGAGGACTTCATCGCGTTCCTGGGCCGCATCTACCGGGAGGCCGCCGCCAACGTGCGGCTCGTCTTCTGCCTGCAGGATGACTCCTACGCCCGGTTGGAGGAGCTGCGCGCCGAGCTGCCGGACCTGACCCAGCATGGGCTGCGGCTGCCGCCACTCACCGCCTATGGGGCGCGGCAGGCCATCATCCGGCCGTTGCTCCAGGTGGGCGCCCACTACGACGAGGCCTTCGTCAACGCCCTGGTGGACCAGTTGGCCGGCTGGCAGCTGGAGCCGTTCGTCCTGCAGGTCGTCTGTGGGGAACTCTACCGGGATTCCGTCGAGCGCCGGGAACGGCCCGTGCGGCTCACCCGGGAGGACCTGGAGCGGATGGGGGGGGTGGCGGGCATCCTCCAGGGTCATTCCCGTTACCTGGCGGCGAAGCTCTCGGCGGAGCGGTTGTTGCTCTTCCGCGGAGTGTTGGTGGGCCTCATCACCTCCGAGCACACCCGGAGGACCGCCCGCGTCGAGGATCTGCTCGCGGGCATCACCCGGATGGAGCCAGGGGAGACGCGGGAGGTGCTCCAGCGCCTCGTCGCGCGGCGGCTGGTGCGCGTGGTGAACCGCCCGGATGGAACCTGGTACGAGCTGATGCACGAGAAGCTCGTGGCCATCATCGAGAAGTGGCTGGACGAGGACCCGGAGTTCACGCGCTTCCGGATGACGTGTCACCTCGTCTCTTCCTTGAGCGAGGATACCCAGTGGCGGGCGGACCCCCACTGGCTGCTCACGGCGGAGCAGCTCGCGGAGCGGGTGGACCCCTGGAAGGAGCGGTTGCGGCTGGGCGAGGAGGCGACGGAGTTCATCCTGCGCAGCAGCCTCCACGCGCATGCGGACACCATCGCGTACTGGGCGTCCCGCCATGACGAGTTCGGCCCCGGGCGCACGACGGAGCTGCTGCTGAAGCTGTTGGAGCACCCGGACCCCGCCGTGCGGGTGGGCGCGGCCCTCGCGTGCGCGCGCCTGGAGGACGGCTCGGGCCGGCTCACCACCCGGTGCCTGAAGCTGGCGCTGGAGGCGCCGGACAAGGAGACACGCCGCGCGGCGGGAAGCTCGTTCGCCCGGCTCATGCGTCCAGAGGATGCCGCCACGCTCCAGCGCGCGTTGACGGTACCGGAGCAGCGGGTCCGTGCGCTGGAGGTGATGGCGGACCTGGACGAGGCGGGGCGCTCGTTCCGGGCCGCTCCAGCCAGGGAGCGGTTGCGCGCGAGGCTCATCGTCCGCAGGAGGCGCGTGGAGCGCAACCAGCCCCTCATCCAGCGCCGGGCCGCCATCGGTGCCTTGACGGGCGCGAAGATGACCCTGGTCTGGGTGTTGACCATCGGTCTGGCGCTCATGTTCGTCCTGTTCATCACCGTCTACCCGCAGCAGGTGACGCTGCACTGGTACCGGGATTTCCTCCGCAACAGTTTCGGCGTGGTGCTCGTCCTCGTCCCCTTCGTCCTGGTGCCCATCGGGATGCTCATCGGCTGGCGGGTGGCGAGGCGGACCGCCATCCTGCTCGCGCTGCACGGGCACGAGCATTGGGGCTACCCCACCTTCCGCAGCGGGACGATCATGCTCAGCTCCGTGCTGCTCTCCTGCCTGGGGCTGCTCTTCCTCGTGGAGCGCTCGGCGGTGGTGGATGCGCTGTCGCTCAGGGTGGGCGTACCGTCGTGGCTCCTGTTGCCGCTCATCGTGCTGGCCTCCTCCTTCGGGGCCTGGATGCTGACGTGGCTGCTCGTCGCGCTCGCCAGCCATTGCATTCCCGAGAAGGCGCGTGCCCCCATCATCTATCTCTGGGCCTTCCTCGGCAGTGCGTGCCTTCCCATCGCCTTCGAGATGTTCCTGTCCCGTTCCATCCTCTGGGCGGGGAGCTGGGACCGCGACCTCCCGGCGCTGGTGAGCTTCGTCGCGGCGGTCTCGTCCGTCATCGCCAGCTTCCAGTCCTTCGTCGTCACCTGTGCGCTGGCCGTGGCGCGCAAACGGCTCGGTGCAGATCAGCCCTCCCCGCGGCGCTTCGCCATCCGGCTGGCACGCGTCGGCCTCGTGCTGACGGCCCTCCTCGTCGTGGGCAGCAGCATCTTCTTCTGGGGGGCCGATACGCTGCCTTTCCGGCTTCCCCTCGTGCTCGGGCAGGAGTTGTCCCTGGAGGGAGCCGTGTGGAAGGTCCGGGATACGGACTACTTCACCATCCAGGGACCGGGCTCGGAGAGCTTCGCGATGTCCGTCCAGGGCGGGGACGTCCGGACCCGGCTGCTGCTCGACGGGATTGATGTCACCGAGGGCTCGATCCTGGTCTCCGCGCGCCCGCGGGTGCTCGCGGCCATCACCCCCGAGCCCCCGAATCCGGACCCGGACCCGGACAGTCCAGCGCCCGAGCTCCCGCCCCGCGTGCGCTACCACTACGGGCTTGCCGAGGAGCCCATCCAGTGGAGCGCTCCCGAACGGGTGGATGGACAGCACTGGACGCTGCTCTCGCTCCCGCTCTACTCCTTGCCATCGACGCCGCTGGGGGATGCCCAATGGCAGGCCCGCGTGGAGAGCGTCTTGCCCCCGGATTGGAGGAAGGAGGGCGCGGTGGTGCTCGTGCATCCCGTGCTGCTCCATCTTTCCGGCATGGAGAAGGGTCGGTGCCTGGGCGTCTTCGGCTCCAGTGACAGGGTGTCCGGCTTCATGAACGCGCTCGTCATCCGCAATCGGGATGACTCCGCCCTCGTGCCTCCTCCCAACTCCCAGGCCGAGCTCTTCCTGGACGCCTTCCGCGTGGCGCCCGGGCCCGGGGGCCACTGGTCCCTCTCGATGACCGTCTCCCCGTCGCGCGACGTCGATCCCCAGCAGTGCGTGCCGGTCCGCGGCCTCTCCATGGTGATGGAGGACGGGCGCAAGGAGCCCAGGCTCTCCGGTGATACCTCATGGATGCTGGTGGCCATGAAGATGTACTGAGGGGGTTCCTACTTCCCCGCGCTCGCCGGACCCGGGCAGAGCGGAGCGTCATGGCCGTCCTTGCTCGCGACCTCCCGGGCGCCCCCGCGCAGCCGCTCGATGCGGCCGGTGGTGGTGGGGGCAATGGCCTCGGCGGAGGCGAAGGCATCGCGCAGCACGTCCTGCGTGGTGCGGCCCTTGTCCGGAGAGACGCGGTACTTCGCGCCCTTGAACATGGAGTACCCGTCACCGCCGCCGGACATGTACGAGTTGGTGGCCAGCGTGTACGTGCGCTTCACGTCCAGCGGCTCGCCATTCACGGTGACGCGGACGATCCGGTCGCCCGCGGGGCGGCACACGTCGAAGGCGTACTGGATGCCGGAGACCTGGGGGAAGCGGCCGGGGTCCGTCTCCTCGGCGCTGCGGCTGACACCGTGCTCGAGCGCCTGGCGCAGCACCGCGCCCGACACCTCGATGCTCACCACCGAGCCCGGGTAGGGGTGGATGGCCAGCACGTCGCGCCGGGTGAGCGGGCCCGGCCTCAGCACCGAGTCCGAGCGGATGGAGCCCCCATTGATGAGCGCCACCTCCGCGCCGGCGGCCTCGCGGTAGGCGTCCGCGACGAAGGAGGCCAGGTTCGTCTCGTGGCTGCGGTTGGAGCCCTCGAGGGCATCCAGGGGCACCCGCGTGCGGCCCACGGGCTGGGAGAGATCGGCCATCATCGCGTCGTACTCGCGCATGGCGCTGGCGAAGGCGGGGTCCTCCGGCACCTCGGGCGTCACCGGCAGCACGTCGAAGTCCATGCTCTTGAGCTTGCCGCTCTGGGTGCCCACATGCAGGGTGACGCGCCCCAGCTCCCGCGCCTCGGAGGACATCTTGACGATGGGCGTGCCGTTGGACACCGCCTGCATCATCACGTGCTCGTGGCCACCGATGATGAGATCGATGGGGGCGCAGCGGGCGAGCACCTTGTCCTCGGCGACGAACAGGTGCGTGAGCCCGATGACGATCTGCGCGCCCTGCTTGCGCATCTGCGGCACCAGCTCGCGCGCCTTGGCGCACGTGTCCGTGAAGAACACGTCCGGGCCGGGCTTGGAGCTGTACTTCGTCTTGCCCAGCAGGACCCCGAAGATGCCCACCTTCACGCCGCCCACGTCGCGGATGACGAAGGGCGGGGTATCCGCGAAGGTGCGGCCCGTCTGCTTGTCCATGACGTTGGCGCCCAGCCAGGTGAAGCGGGACTCCTGGATGCGCTCGCGCATCACGTCGGGACCGAAGTCGAACTCGTGGTTGCCCAGCACCGCGAAGTCCAGGCCCAGCGCGTTCCACGCGTCGATCATCTGCTTGCCCTTGTGGACGGTGGACTCCACGGAGGGCCCCAGCGTGTCACCGGCCATGAGGAACAGCGTGTTCGGCGACTCGGCGAGCACCTGCTTGCGCAGCGTGGAGAGCCGCCCCAGTCCGCCCCGGGCCCCGAAGTCCACCGGGGTGAACTGGTACACGTCGTTGACGTGCAGCAGCGTGAGCGTGACGGTGGGCTCCTCGTCCTGCGCCGCCTCGGTGGCCGCGTCGTCGGCCGGTTTGGGCTCCGCGGCCGAGGAGGACGTGGGGGCGCTCCCGGGCAGCGAGGCGCAACCAGCGGCGAGAAGCAGGGCGGCCAGGAGTGTGGCCAGGGGGCTCGGCGGGCGGAACGGGAGGGCCATGGGTGTTCGTCGGTGGGGCCAATGTCCCATGTCCGGCTCGCTTGTGCATCCTTTCGCGTGACCTCACCGTGACGCGGTGTGGCGATGCCCGGCTCCCTCCTCGCCCGGGGGGCGGCACCGGGCGGAAGCGCTTCACTACGGGTGGGAGACGCGGACGGAGATGGAGCACGCCCGCTCGCTCGGGAAGCGGAGCTCAGACGGTGTAGCGGCGCCCCTGCGTGAGCGGCTCGATGTTGCTCGCCCCGAGGTCGAAGTCATCCGGGTAGTGGATGAGCCGCATCTTCGCGCGCAGGGCGGCGGGCAGCGCGGCCAGCTTCTCGTAGGGTGTGTGCACGCCGTAGTTCGTCTCGTGCACCACGAGGTCCGCCTCGGCGAGCCAGGAGATGAGGCCCTCGTCGTAGGCGGTGTCGGCGCTGTAGCCCAGGCAGCGCCCGCCAGCGCGGATGCGCAGGGCCGTGGTGGGCACGTGGTGGTAGGTGAGGCGGCTCTCGATGGAGAAGGGACCGAAGCGCACGGCGGCCTCGGTGGAGAGCGGGAGGGGCTCGAAGTAGTCCTCGAAGCCATGGCGCTGGGGCTCGCCGCCGGGCTTGCGGATGAGGTCCTCCATGCCCGCGGCGAGGTGGCCGTCCCACAGCCGGCGCGTCACGTCCGGGTGGGCGAGCAGCCGCAGCTTCCGTTTGAGCACGAAGAAGGAGAAGTATCCGAGCCCCTCCACGCCAGAGCTGTGGTCCGCGTGCAGGTGGGTGAGGACGAGGCCCGACACGCGGTCCGCGTCCAGCTCCACGCCCGAGGAGAGGCTGGCCTCGCGCATCATCTTGCGGATGGGGTGGGGGCAGTCGATGAGCAGCACCTGGCCCTCGGCTTCGAGCGCCAGACACGAGGAGTAGTGCAGCGCGGAGAAGGCATCGCCAACGCCGAGGGTGACGAAGGACAGGCTCATCACGGGCTCCGGAGGGAAGGGGGGCTCAGTCGCGACCGCAGCTTCGCCGCGACGGCGGGCGGGCAGAAGTCGGAAACGTCCTCGCCGCGCGCCAGCTTCTCCTTGAGGCTGCTGCTGCTCACCTCGGCGAGGTGGGACTCGGCGGGGAGGAAGAGGGTGGCCAGGTCCGGGGCGAGCGCGCGGTTGGCCTGGGCCAGCGTCGTCTCGAACTGGGCATCCGTGGCGCCACGCACCCCGCGCAGCAGCACGCTGGCGCCGATGGCCCGCGCGTAGTCCACGATGAGGCCCTCGGTGCTGGCCACGGTGACGTTGGGGTGGAGCGCCACCACCTCGCGCAGCAACTCCACGCGCTCGGCCACGGAGAGGAGGGTGCGCTTCTCGGGGTTGATGGCCACCACCACCACGACATGGCCGAAGAGGCGCGCGGCCTGACGGATGACGGAGAGGTGGCCGGCGGTCACCGGGTCGAAGCTGCCGGCGTAGACGGCGATGGTCATCACGACACCTCCGGGTGAGCCCCGGGCGCGAGCGTCCGGGGGGTATGAAAGGTGAAGGCCACCCAGACGACGGCCAGGGCGCAGACGGCCGCCGAGAGCGTGAAGTGCCACGCGTAGCCGAAGGCCTGGGCGCTGAAGCCACTCACGGCCGCGGCGGCGCCGGTGGCGAGCACCACGAGCGAGGCCTGCAGCGTGTAGTCGGAGGCGGCGTGCTCCGGGCGGCACTGGTCCATCATCACCGTGAAGAGGGTGGCGGTGGCCATGCCGCTCGCCAGGTGCTCCACGCCGCAGACGAGGGCGAGCACGGGCACGGAGGCCCCGAGCGCGGCCAGGGCGTAGAGGAGCACCGCCGCCGCCTGCAGCGTGCCGAAGACGAGCAGCGCGCGCCGTTGGCCCAGCCGGTTGACGAGCGCCCCGCCGATGAGCGCGCCCAGCAGCCCCGTGGTGAAGCCCACGATGCCGAGCATCCATCCCACCTGGGCCAGCTCCAGCCCCACGTCGACGAGGAAGGTGCGGAGCATGCCCGTGGCCAGGTGCTCGCCCGCCTTGAAGAGGACGAGCAGGGTGAGCCACGTGCCCGCGCCGGGGCGCCGCGTCCAGGACAGCAGGGATTCGCGGAGCCAGGGCCCGAGGCGCATGGCCTCGTGTCCGGACGCGGGGGAGGCGGGCTCGCGGAACAGGGCCACCGGCACCGTGGCCACGAGCAGCATCACGCCCATGCTCAGCAGGGTGGAGCGCCAGCCCAGGGTGTCGATGAGGATGAGCATCAGCCCGCCGCCGAGAATCATGCCCACGCGGTAGCCGGCCACCTGGATGCCGTTGCCCCAGCCGCGCTCGTGGCGCTCGAGCAGCTCCACCGCGAGCCCGTCCGTGGCCACGTCCTGCGTGGCCGCCAGCAGGTTGACGAGCAGCACGGCTCCGAGGAGCGCGGGGATGCTCACCGTGCCCTCGGGAAGGGCGAGCCCCAGGAGCAGCGCCGCCGAGAGGACCTGCAACGGGAGGATGTAGCCGCGCCGCCGGCCCAGGCGCTCCGAGCCGTACCGGTCCATGAGCGGGGCCCAGAGGAACTTGAGCGCCCAGGGCAGCGCGAGCAGGTTCGCCAGGCCGATGTCCGGCAGCGACATGCCCTGCATGCGCAGCAGCACGGGCAGCGTCTGGGTGAAGAAGCCGAAGGGCAGGCCCTGCGAGAGGTAGAGGCTCGTGAGCAGCCCGAGCTTCATGGGAGTGTTCAGCGAGGTCTTCATGTGCCCTCCGGAGACTCGGCCGCGTCGAGCAGCCCCGCGGCCATGCGCTTCACCGTGCCCGCGGCGGAGCCCGGAGGCGTGAGGCCCGGTGCCGCCGTCGAGAGGACGAAGTAGCCCTGCACCGCCGCGAAGAGGCCCGCCGCCACCGCTCGCGCCCGTCGGCGGCCGATGACCGCGCCCACCAGCTCCTCCAGGTGCTCGAGGTCCGCGCGCACCACCTTCTCGTAGGCCGCGCGCACCTCGGGCTGCCGCACGGCCTCCGCGCTGATGGTCACCCACGCGGCCACCGAGGCGGGGTCCGCGTCCTCCCCCGTGGCCAGGAAGGCGTCGAGGAACGCGTCCACCTGCGCCCGGGCTCCGCCCTTCACCCGCTCCAGCCGCGTCTTCACCCGCTCGCGCACGCGCCCCGCCAGTTGCTCCACCAGCGTCAGGAGGATCTCCTGCTTCTCCGTGAAGTGGTAGTGCACCAGCCCCGGGCTGAGCCCCGCCGCCTTCGCGATTTCCGCGATGGACGCGCGCTCGTAGCCGCGCTCGGCCATGACGCGCAGCAGACCCTCGACGATCTGCTGCCGGCGCTCCTCCGTGTTCGATGGGCGGGCCATCCGCGGCTCCGTTTCTAGGTTGGTCAACCAACTTATAAGCCCGTGGACCCACGGCGTCAACCCGGACGCTGGGGTTCAACCTGGGGTGCGAGATACCCTCACCCCGTCCCTCTCCCGGGGGGAGAGGGGAGTTGTGCGTTATTCGGACGGGACGCTCACGAGGGGCTGCCAACGCGGTTTCACGGTGAGGGACATCGTCTCCCGGGCGGGGACGTCCACCTCCTCGCGATGGAGGGAGATCTCGAGCGCGTGCCAGTCTTGTACGGCGAAGAGGGTGTAGTGGCCCGCGGGCAGCATCCGGAAGCGGAAGTGGCCCTCTCTGTCCGGCTCGGTCCGGTGTCCGAAGGAGAAGCGCTGGTAGATCTGCTCTCGCGATCCTGGGAGGGGCTGCGCGCCCGTCACGAGGATGACCTCGGCGGCTTCTTCGGCGATGCGCACGTCCACGGCGGTTCCAGTCCGCTGGGCCTCGAAGTCCAGCGTCACCGTCCCGCTCGCCGGTACCTCCACCTCTCTGGGCAGGAATACGGGAGCCGGCTCCTCTCCTGGCAGGTGGATGCTGTCCACCTGCGCGATGTAGCGCCCCGCCTTCACCGGCCCCAGTGAGTACGTTCCTTCATCGAGGCTCGCGGAGTCCGCGTACTCGCCCTGGGGGGTGCTCAACTTCACCAGTCCGTGGTCGAGCAGCGTCCCTCCGGCGCGGATTTCACCCTGCACCCAGGCGCCCGCGCGCAGGGGGACCGTCACCTCCCGTGCCTCCGCCCCGAGCGGCACACTCGCCTTGAGGTACTCCGGGTGGCTCACGAGCACCAGCAAGGGCCTCGACTCCACGTTCTCCAGCACCAGTGTCCCATCGAAATCCGACTGGGGCGGGGGACGCGCTTCGTACTGGTGGGTGCCATCGGGTCCGGTGTGGACCTCGCGGATGTCGTAGATCAGCGAGCGATTCTCTTCAGGGTCCGCGCCCGAGGGATCTCTCAAGTCCACGATGGCGCTGTGCACGGGTTCGGACGTGGCCGCGTCCACCACGCGCACCCGCACCTGCCGCCCGCGGCTCAGCACCACGTCACCCAGATTCGAGTCCTCACCCTCGCGTCCCAGCACCTTGCGCACCGTGCCCGCCAGCCCGGATGCGGCGAAGGCCAGCACCATCTCGCCATTGCCGTGGATGGGCCAGCGGAACTCTCCCCGTGCGTCTTCTTGCACGAGCTCGTTGAGCAGGAAGCGGGTGACGGGCGAGCCATCCGGGCCCACCACCCGTCCGCGCACGTAGCCCAGGGACTCCAACACCAGGCGCACGTCGCTCGTCCCGGCGGAGAGCAGCACCCCCGAGAGCGGCCCGAGCGGCCGTCTCGTGCCTCCCGTGGCCCGGCTGTCGAAGGCGTAGCCGTCCTTGAGCGCCGTCACCAGCCAGGTCCCTGGACGCAGGTGGGGCACGGTGAAGCGTCCGTCAGGCCCCGTCTGGTTCGTCTGCCCGGTTCCCGAGAACCACGCTTCATCCAGTCGATCCGTGTAGGGCTCCAGCTCGGGATGCTCGTACTTGTGCGGGTCGACCATGGAGGCCGGAGCCAACCGCACCTCCGCGCCCGCCACGGGTCTTCCCTTCTGGTCCACCACCACGCCCGACAGCCGCAGGCCCTCCTCGAATTGCAGCCGGACCCGCTGCCGTTCCGAGTCGCGCAGCTCCACCACCCGCCGCACCGTGCGCAGGGGCGTGCTCTCCGGCATCGCGGCCACCACCGCGTATCGGCCGGGCTCGAGCCCCCTCAGCGTCACCCGTCCGGTCTCGTCCGTGTGGCCGGGCTTGTCATGGTAGGGGCTCTGGATGGGCTCGGGGAGGACATGGAGCTCGGCCTTCGCCACGGGCCGTCCGGACTCGTCCACCACCTCGGCTTCCACCGCCGCGCCCGAGCGCAGCACCAGCCTTGCTCCCTTCGCCGGGGCCTGCACCGGCCGCTCGGTCTCGACGAACTCCGCGTGCATCATGCGCACGGAGTACTCCCCGGGCTCCGGCGCATCCATGCGGAACGTCCCGTCCTCGCGGGAGTCCGTGAAGTCGAGGAGCCCTTCCGCCCCCGTTGCTTCCTCTCCAGGCCTGCGCAGCCAGAGCGACACCGCGCCCACCGGTTGGCCGGCCTCGTCCACCACCGTGCCCTCCACGAGCACCGCGTGCCGCAGCGTGAAGTCCAGGGTCTCCGACTCGGAGGCGATGGGGTGCGCCTGGCGTTTCGTGCCGACGTAGCCGTCCCCATCGGCGAAGACGGTGTAGAGCCCCGGCGCGAAGGGCCCTATCCGGTAGCGGCCGTCCGCGTCCGTCTGGGTCTCCTCGAAGACCCGCAGCAACGCGCGTCCCATGCCATCCGTCACCTGCACCGTGGCGCCTGGAAGGGGCTGGCCGTCCTCGTCCGAGATCCGGCCGCTCAGCCAGCACTCGCGAGCGAGCCCGAACCGCCAGCGCGAGCCCCATCCTCGTGAGGGCCATATCCTCCAGCCACCCTGGGAGGAGCCCTGTCCTCCTTCCGAGCCCGATAGCAGGCCCCAGAGGGAAAAGCCTCCGGGTGTTTCCCGCGGCTCGCCGTCACCGCGTGCAGTGGTCTCCGCGGAGGTGGGACTTGCTTTCGTGGAGGCAGCCGTCTTCGCGGGTGCTTCCCAGTAGGCGAACCAGAGCGCCGCGGCCAGCAGCGCGGCGCCGATGAGGATGCCCAACCATCGCCCCATTCGGATGTCTCCCTCGCGAGTGATGTTACAGGAGGCTCCAGCGCTGGGTCGCAGGTCACTCTCCCGTGGGCCGGGCGGCGGGCCTCAATAGTCGTAGTCGATGGCGTGGCGCTCCCAGTCGAGCTCCCTCAGGTGCTTCATCACCGCGGGGTCGATGGGGAAGGCGAACTCGTCCTGGAACCAGAGCACGGCCAGCCCCGAGTAGTCCTTGGAGGGGTCACTGGCCTCGTAGTGCGAATAGAAGCGGGCGATGCACACCACCGGGGGGAGGAGCATCGGCTGACTGCTTTGGGCGAACGGGGGCAGTGGGTCCCCGATGGGCCGCTCGGGAGGAGGGATCAAGTAGGGCGCGTACCCATTGGAATGTTTGCGTGCCCTCTCCAGGATGCGTTCGACGAAACGCTGGCTGTCCTCCCATTTCGGAACTCCCGGAATCGGCTCCTCGTACACCAGTGACTGCTCAAGGAACCGCAAGTGGATGGTCCGGCCCGATACCAGCTCTATCGTGTTCTGTTTCGCCATGGTTGCTCCCGGGGAATGGCCCTCACCGCCATGAGCTCGGCGCTCAGTAGGACAGCAACGCGCAGACCTTCTCTCGGCCCAGCCGCTCGCGCCCGGGCAGGAAGTCCAGCGAGATGAGGACGCTGAAGCCCACCACCTCTCCGCCGAGCTTCGTCACCAGGCGCGCCGTCGCCTCCGCGGTGCCGCCCGTGGCCAGCAGATCGTCCACGATGAGCACCCGGTCCCCACGGCCCACCGCGTCCTCGTGGAGCTGCAGCCCGTCGTCGCCGTACTCCAGGGAGTAACGCTCCGTCACCGTCTTGTAGGGCAGCTTCCCCGGCTTGCGCGCTGGAGCGAAGCCCGCGTGCAGGGCCAGGGCGATGGGCGCACCGAGGAGGAAGCCGCGTGCCTCCACGCCCACCACCTTGTTGATGTGGCGGCCACGGAAGGGCGCCGCCATCGCGTTCACCACCCGCCCGAAGAGGTGGGGATCCGCCAGCACGGGCGTCACGTCCTTGAAGAGGACTCCCGGCTTGGGAAAGTCCGGCACGTCGCGGACGCGGGCCTTCACGTCCTCGACGAGGTTGGAGTCATGACCGGGGACGAAGAGGGGAGGGGTGTTGCTCATGTGAAGAGCTCCGGGTTGACGCAGTGAGGGGGCTTCCGCCCTTCCAGCGCGGCGAGGAGATTATCCACCGCCATGGAGGCCATGCGTCCACGGGTTGCGTGGCTGGCGCTCGCGATGTGGGGGGCGAGCAGGACGTTGGGAAGGGTCATCAATGGGCTGTCGGAGGGCAGGGGCTCCGGGTCCGTCACATCCAGCGCGGCGCCGCCCAGGTGTCCGACGGACAGCGCCTCCACCAGGGCGGCCTGGTCCACCACCGGCCCCCGGGCCGTGTTCACCAGCAGGGCTCCCGGCTTCATGGCCGCGAATTCCGCCCGGCCCAGCCAGTGCCGGGTCTCCGCGTTCAGTGGCACGTGCAGCGAGACGAAGTCCGACTCGGCCAGCAGCGTGGCCTTGTCCACGCGGGTGAGGCCCAGCTCCGCCTCCAGGTCCGGCCGGGCCCGGCGGTTGACGTAGAGGAGCCGCATCCCGAAGCCGCGCGCCCGCCGGGCCATCGCCGCGCCGATGGCTCCCATCCCCACGATGCCGAGGGTTGCCCCGTGCACGTCCGTGCCCAGCAGCAGGCCGGGCTCCCACGTCCTCCACCGGCCCGCCCGGACGTACGCGTCCGCCTCGGCCACCCGCCGCGTCAGCCCCATCAGCAGGGCGAAGGCGAAGTCCGCCGTCGTCTCCGTGAGCACCCCCGGCGTATTGCCCACGGGGATGCGCCGCGCGGTGCACGCCGCCACGTCGATGTTGTCGTACCCGACGGCCACGTTGCTGACGGCCCGGAGGCGGTGGGCGCGGTCGAGCAGGGGCTCGTCCACCTGGTCGGTCAGCAGGGTGATGAGCCCGTCCACCTCCCGGGCCTCCGAGAGCAGCACGTCGCGTGGGGGAGGCAACTGCTCTTCCCACACCCGGAGTGAGACCTGAGCGGCCAGCCGGGCCAGCGCGTCTCCGGGAAGTTGTCGCGTGACGAAAACTCGGGGGCGTGTGGGGCGTTCCATGTCGACCGCCGATGCTCGCACAGCCGCGAGCCGTGCGGTGGATGACCGAGCAACCATCGCCCGTTCATCGACCTGCATTTTTCCCACGACGGAGGCTGCCCCGTCTGTGGTAATCGAATGGATTCCCCTCGCCACCGGGGGGGAAGGGACTTGCGAGAACGTGCCCTCCACCGCCGACAACCGAGAAGCTTCTTTCCCGCCTGATGGCCAGTGGCTGCGCGCCCTCAAGGCGGAAGTTCAGCCCACCACCTTCAAGAAGGGCCGCGAAGTCGCGGAAACGCGCCGCGTCTTCGGCCTCCAACGGGAGGGGGATCTCATCCGGGCCCAGGTAGCCGGCTCCAACTCGCCGCAGGCGCGCTACGACGTGTCGCTCGAGGTGGGCAACGGCAAGCCCACCTCCAAGTGCACCTGCCAGTCGTGGAACGTCTACGGGCCGCACTGCAAGCACGTGGTGGCCGCGGCGCTCGTCTATGCCGCCCGGCTGCGCGCCTCGATGATCGCCTCCTCGGCGGCCGCCGCATCCGCTGCCTCGGCTGCCCCCAAGCCGGCCCCCCCCGTGGCCGACGCCGCTCCCGATGAGCCCTCGGTGGACGGCGAGGTGGACACTGATTCCGAGGTTCCCGTTCCCTCGGTGGACTCGCCCCTGATGGACGCGGTGAGCCTCCCCGCGCTCGCCAAGGTGGAGAGCTGGCTGGGCCTCTCCGCCCTGCCGGACTACGAGTTCCTCTACCGGCTCACGCCCTCCAACACGGGTCCCGGTGGCCGTCACTGGCTGATGGACGTGCGCCGCCAGGACGCGCAGATGAAGGGGCCCGTGCACATCAAGCGCATGCTCCAGGCCGGCACCCGCATCGCCCCGGCCGACGAGCGCGTCTTCATCCTGCTCGCCAGGCACGAGCAGCGGTACGACTCGCGCATCGTCCTCTCCGACGAGGACCTGTGCGAGATGTTCGAGTTCCTGCGCCAGCGCCGCGTCATCTACCGTGGCACCGCGCTGCTCTTCTCGGACGAGCCGGTGCGGCCGCAGATCCACCTCGAGTCCCGCCCGGACGGAGCCACGGCCCGTATCGAGCTGCTCATGCCGGATGGGACGAGCCTGGCCCTCAAGGACGCGATCCTGCTGGCGGGCATGCGCACGTACATCATCACCGCGCAGACGCTCTCGCCGGTGGAGCCGGACCTGCCTCCGCGCCTGGTGCGCAAGTGGCTGCTGGAGCCCACCATGTCCTTCCCGGTGGGGCAGTTGGATCGGGTGCTCACGTTCTTCGCCGCCCACCTGCCGCGCTTCCAGATGGCGCTCAAGGCGGACGACATCGACGTGGACGAGTCGGTGGAGCCCCGCTTCCTGCTCACGCTCGAGGGGACGCCCGAGCGCGTGAAGGTGCAGCTGGCGGCGCGCTACGGGCAGACCACCGTGCCCGTGTCCCCCACGGCCTCGCACCTGGGTTATGCCAGTGGCGTGGGCACGGATGGCCGCAAGCTGTACCGGCGCCGCGAGGAGCTGGAGCGCGCCGCGGGCAAGCGTCTGCAGGAGCTGGGCATGCGCTACGACGGCCACACCCACGCCTACGAGACGAGTGGGGATGGGGCCATCGAGTTCTGGGCGCGCGGGCTCGCGTCGCTGCCCGAGGACTGGGAGCGCTACGGGGTGCAGGCGCCCAAGGTGAGGCTGCGGCCCAAGCTGCGTCCGCGCATCCGCGTGGGCATGAGCGGGGTGAGCTGGTTCGAGCTGGATGCCGAGTTCATCACCGATGATCAGGCGGTGGACCTGGGCGCGGTGCGCATGTGGCTCGACTCGGGCCGGCGCTTCGTTCCGCTGAAGGACGGCACCTACGCCGAGGCGGACCTCGCGGAGCTCAAGCGCGCCGCGGACCTGTTGGAAGAGGCGGGTGCCATGCCCGGCCGCACCCGCACGCGCCTGCCACTGCACCAGGCCGTCGCGTTGGATCTGCTCATCGAGCTCGGCGAGTTCACCGAGGTGGAGGCCAAGGCGCGCAAGGCGATGACCGAGCTGCGCGACACCAACGGCGTGCCCAAGGTGGCGCTGCCCGAGGGCCTCCAGGCCACGTTGCGCCACTACCAGGAGGCGGGTCTGTCCTGGCTGTGGTTCCTCCACCGGCACGGGCTGTCCGGCATCCTCGCGGACGACATGGGTCTCGGAAAGACGATCCAGTCCTTGAGCCTGCTGCAGAAGGTGGCCAACGATGAGGGCCGCAAGCCGTCGCTCGTGGTGGCGCCCACCAGCGTGCTCGCCAACTGGGAGCGCGAGGCCGAGCGCTTCACCCCGGGCCTCAAGACGGTGGTGTGGCACGGCCAGGACCGCAAGGAGCGCGTGGAGGATCTCAAGGGCGCGGACCTCGTGCTCACGTCCTACGCGTTGGTGCGCAGGGATCTGGAGGCGCTCAGCGAGGTGGGCTTCCGCTACGTCATCCTCGACGAGGCGCAGAACATCAAGAACGCGGACAGCGCCACGGCGCAGGCGTGCAAGTCGCTGCCGAGCGACACGCGGCTCGCGCTCACGGGTACGCCGCTGGAGAACCGGCTCAGCGAGCTGTGGAGCCTCTTCGACTTCCTGATGCCGGGTTTCCTCGGCAGCGCGGAGGGCTTCAGCGACCGTTTCGAGCAGCCCATCCAGGTGGCCAACGACAGCGCGGTGCGTGACCGTCTGCGCCGCCGCATCCAGCCCTTCATCCTGCGCCGTCTGAAGACGGAGGTGGCCAAGGACCTGCCGCCCAAGACGGAGAGCGTGGCGTGGTGCGAGATGGAGCCCGGGCAGGCGGCGCTCTACCGCGAGGTGCTCGAGGAGAGCCGCCGCAAGGTGAACGAGTCCATCGAGAAGATGGGCTTCAAGCGCAGCCGCGTCTCCATCCTCGCGGCGCTCATGCGCCTGCGCCAGGTGTGCTGCGATCCGCGCCTGCTCAAGATGCCGCCCGGCACGTTGCTGCCCAGCAGCGCGAAGCTGGAGCGCTTCGGCCAGTTGGTGGACGACCTCGTCGCCGAAGGCCACCGCGCGCTCGTCTTCAGTCAGTTCACCGAGATGCTGGAGCTGCTCAAGGGCGAGGCGGACCGCCGGGGCCTGCGCTACCTCTACCTGGACGGCCGGACGAAGGACCGCATGGGCAAGGTGGACGAGTTCAACCGTCCGGACGGGCCGCCGCTCTTCTTCATCAGCCTCAAGGCGGGTGGCACCGGCCTCAACCTCACCGCGGCCGACTACGTCATCCACTACGATCCGTGGTGGAACCCGGCCGTGGAGGACCAGGCGACCGACCGTACCCACCGCATCGGCCAGACGCGCGCGGTCATCAGCTACAAGCTCATTACCCGCGGCACCGTGGAGGAGAAGATTCTCAGCCTCCAGAAGCGCAAGAAGGACCTGGCCGCGGGCGTGCTCAGCGCGGATGGAGACTTCGGCAAGCTGCTGACCGAGTCGGACATCGTCGACCTCTTCCAGGGCGAGTGACCCGGGAGGGCTACAAGAGAGTCCGACTCCTCACATCACCCTCCGTGCATGCAAGCTGCCGCACGAGCCTCGGGACGGAACGCTTGTGCAGTGTCAGAGCCCACTGCTAGGTTGTTCAGGTACGGTCCGAATGGCGAAGGAGGGCACCGTGCTGCTGGGCTTGCGCATTTCGAATGTGGCGGTGATCGAGGAGGTGGAGGTGACGTTCGGGGCCGGCCTGACCGTGCTCACGGGCGAAACGGGGGCGGGCAAGTCCATTCTGGTGGACGCCCTCGGGCTGCTGCTGGGCGGGCGGGCGGATGCGGACGCCATCCGCGCGGGATGCGACGAGGCCTCGGTGGAGGGTGTCTTCGAGCGCACCCCCGTGCTGGCCACCCGGATGGAGGAGTTGGGCGTGCCGGACCTCGGGGACGAGGTGCTGGTGCGCCGCGTGGTGGGCCGCAATGGCCGCGCCAAGGCCTACATCAATGGTTCGCTGGTGACGGTGGGCGTGCTGGCGCGCTTCATGCGCGGCACGGTGGACATCGCCGGCCAGCACGAGCACGTGAGCCTCTTCGACGCCGGACTGCACCGGGTGCTGCTGGACCGCTACGGGCGGTTGGAGGAGCAGCTCGCCGCCTATGGCCGTGACTACGCGGCGGTGGCGGAGGTGGTGTCCCGCATGGAGGCGCTGGGCGGGGACGAGTCCCGGCTGCGCGAGCGCGCCGAGTTCCTGCGCTTCCAATTGGATGAGATCTCCCGCCTGGAGCCGGAGTCGGGCGAGGACGTGCGGCTGGACGCCGAGCGGCGCCGGCTGGCGGGCTCGGAGAAGCTGAAGCGGCAGGGCGCCGAGGCGGAGCAGCTGCTGTCCGGTGAGGAGTCGAGCGCGGTGGAGACGGTGGGCCGCGCGCTGGGGCTGGTGACCGAGGCGGCGAAGTGCGACGCCACGCTGGCGCCGGTGGCGGAGTCGCTGGGGTCTGCCCTCGCGGAGCTGGAGGAGGCGCAGCGCCGGCTCGGCCGGTACGTGGAGGGTCTGGAGTCCGACCCGGCCCGGTTGAGCGAGGTGGAGGATCGCCTGGACGCCCTCAAGCGGCTGTGCCGCAAGCACGCCACCACGCTGGACGGTGTGCTGCAGAAGCGCGACGCGCTGGAGACGGAGCTGTCCACGCTGGACAACCGGCAGGAGGTGCTGGAGCAGCTCGCCCGGGAGCGCAAGGCCGCGGAGGAGCGGGCGCGCCGCAGTGGCGAGGCCCTGTCGCGGGCGCGCTCCGCGTGCGCCGTCTCCTTTGGAACGCAGGTGCGGGAAGGCCTGGGGATGCTCGCGCTGGGCAAGGCCGCCTTCGAGGTGCGGGTGACGCCCGGCACCCAGCTCAAGGCCGAGGGCCTGGACGAGGTGGAGTTCTTCTTCAGCGCCAACCCGGGTGAGCCTCCCCGGCAGCTGGCCAAGGTGGCTTCCGGCGGTGAGGCCTCGCGCCTCCTGCTGGCCCTCAAGCGTGCACTGGCGGACAGTGATGGCTGCGGCTGCTACATCCTGGACGAGGCGGACTCGGGGGTGAGCGGCGCCATCGCGGACGTGGTGGGCCGGATGATTCGGGACGTCAGCGGGCACCGTCAGGTGCTGTGCATCACCCACCTGCCGCAGGTGGCGGCCTACGCGGATGCCCACCTGCTCATCCGCAAGGGGCTCAAGGGCGAGCGGACCGTCTCGGAGGTGGTGCCTCTGGAGGCGGGGGCGGCGCGCACCCAGGAGCTGGCGCGGATGATGTCCGGTGTCGAGGTGACGCGAGAGGCCCTGGGAGCGGCCGAGGCCCTGGTCCGCTCGGCCCACCGGGCGTCGGGACCCCCCCGGTCCCGGAGGGAGCCGGCCCCGGATGGTGGCCCCCGGAACAGGCTGCGCCGCAGTGCGTAGCCGGGTACGTGCAACGCCTCCTTGCTCCGATAAGGTCCCTCACATAGCATCCAGCCCGTGTCCAGAACCGCAGGGCAGACCGCGGCTCCCCGCATGAAGGTCGTCTCGGCCGGCCTCACGGATGTGGGGCGTAAGCGCAACCATAATGAAGACAGCTTCCTGATCGACGACGAGCTACAGCTCTATGTCGTCGCGGATGGCATGGGCGGCCATGCCGGGGGCGGTACCGCCTCCCGCATCGCCGTCGAGACCATCGACAAGGAGCTTCGACGGGCCCGTGAAGGTCGGGACAACCCGTTCGTCACCACCTCCAACCTGCAGGACGCGCTCCTGCCGGATGCCTTGCGTACGGCGGTGGAGAGGGCCTGTCTGGCCATCTTCACCACCGCGCAGGAGGATCCGCGCCTCTCGGGCATGGGAACCACGGTCATCTCGCTCGTCGTGCGAGACAACCAGGCGTTCTTCGCGCACGTGGGCGACAGTCGCGCCTACCTCGTCCGGGGTCCCCTCATCCAGCAGATCTCCGAGGACCACTCGCTGGTCAACGAGCAGATCAAGGCCGGGATGATCACCCCCGAGGAGGCCAAGCACTCCCGCTACAAGAACATCATCACGCGTTCGGTGGGCTTCGAGGAAGAAGTCCAGGTGGACGTGATGGGGGTGGTGGCGGAGCCAGGAGACGTCTTCCTGCTGTGCTCGGACGGTCTCGCCAACATGGTCGAGGACCGGGAACTGCACGAGGCGGTGCAGTCCTCGGCCAGCCTCGCCGACGTTCCCAAGCGGCTCATCGACCTGGCGAACGAGCGTGGCGGCGACGACAACATCACCGTCATCGTCGTTCAGGTTTCAGCCTGAAATCAGGGCGCTCCGAGTGGGCGCCTGGAATTGTTCCACGCGACTGGACGTGGAACGTCGGGTGTCGTGTGTCCTCACTTGACACCCTGAGAAGTCGGGTGGTAGCTGCCCAAACGATTCCTGTGTCCTGAGAGGCACGATGGATGACGGATGGGCGGGTGTCGGGGCGTGGGGGAGATGAAGCGCACTCGGGCATGACCTAGATTCTGGCCCCGGGTGCGCACGCCGAAGCGCTGAGGCGCACAAGGGAGCTGGCATTGGCGAAAAAGTCCTACACCCTGATCGTGGTCCCGGACCACGAATCTCCGGTCAAGCGCTACCGCGTGCAGAAGTCGCTGTTCCTCCAGGTGGGGGGCGGGGCTCTGCTGCTGGCGGGATTGGCCCTGGGGGCCACCTTCCACTACTTCCAGGTGGCTCGGGACGCGGCGGAGAATCGGATTCTTCGTGAGGAGAACCTGACGCTGCGCGGGCAGTTGAAGTCGGTTCGGGAGCGCATCGAGCACATTGGCTCCACGCTGGACCGGGTGGAGCGGTTCGACCAGAAGCTGCGGGCCATCACGCTGTTGTCGGATCCGCAACGCAACCTGGCCATGGGTCCGGTGGAGCAGGAGCCGGGGGTGGGTTCTCCGGCGGCGGAGACGGCGTTCACCGAGCTGGCGAGCATGGAGTCGCCCAAGGCGCTGACGGGGAAGCTGGACCGGCTGAGCGCCGAGGCCACCCGGCAGGAGCAGAGCCTCCACGAGCTGCAGGCGTACTTCCAGGATCAGAAGTCGCTGTTGGCCTCCACGCCGTCGCTGTGGCCGACGCGTGGCTGGGTGACGAGTGATTTCGGCTCGCGGTTGGATCCGTACACGGCGGACCGGGTGATGCACGCGGGCATGGACATCGCCGCGCCGCACGGCAAGGACGTCTTCGCGCCGTCGGACGGCACGGTGGTGTTCGCGGGCCTGGAGGGCGGTTACGGCAACGTGATCGTCATCGACCACGGGTACGGCATCAAGACGCGCTACGGCCACCTGGCGAAGATCCTGGTGAAGGCGGGTGACCGGGTGAAGCGTGGCGGGCTGATCGCGGCGGTGGGCAACACGGGCCGCTCGACGGGTCCGCACCTGCACTACGAAGTGCGCGTGAACGGCATCCCGCAGAACCCGCGCAAGTTCATCCTCGAGGAGTAATCACCCCTCAGGTTGAATCCCGCGGAAGCCCCCTCTCCCTCTGGGAGAGGGTTGGGGTGAGGGTCATCGGACCTTCACCCCATTCGCATTTCAGGGCTCCGAGCGTCCGGGAACGAACCCCCCGAGCTGAAGCCGCCGCTTCTGTAGCCCTCCAGCGTTCCCCATGCGCTCCAGGGTATAGGCGCGCTCGAGCTCGCCCCACACGAGAGGCCCCAGCACCTGCCAGTGGGTGGGCTGCTCGATGGTGAGCTCCAGCAGGGCGAGCGTGAAGTCCGGAGCCTCGGCGCCCGCCGGCAGCACCGCACGAGCGTCCGCGGAGAGCCGGGAGCGGGTGGGCTCGCGGAGCGCCTCCGTCACCGTGAGGCCCGAGGTGGGCACCAGCAGCACGGCGAAGTTGTCCCCCTGCAGCCGCACGAGCTTCGCTCCGGGAAACTGGGAGCGCAGGGACTCCACCACGGCCCGCAGCATCGCATCGCCGGCGGGGAAACCGTGGCGCGCGTTGACGTGGATCATCCCCTTCACGTCGGCGATGAGCGCGCCCAGCGTCCAACCCGCGTGGTGCGCGTGGGTGGAGAGGTCGAACTCCTCCTTGAGGAGGGTCCCCTGCGTGAGGGCGAGGGGATTGAGCGCGCCCGTCGCATCCGGCACGCCGCGGCGGGCGTGCTCCTCGTCGAGCAGGCGTTGGAGCGCGACCTTCACGGGCTCGGGCGAGCGCTGCACGAGCCGGGGGTAGAGGGTCACCAGCGCGGTGGCCATGGCTTCGTCGATGGCGTAGGGCATGGCCGTTCTTTAACCGCGAGGGGCGCTCTAGGTCACCTTGTGCGCGGTGACGGTGACCTCGTCGCGGTCGTGGTAGAGCTGGCGCATCGTCAGGCCCTGCCAGCCGCCCTCCTGGGTGAGGATGTGCCGCACCCGCACGAGGATGGGGTTCTTGTCCTTCATGGGCAGCTTGATGTTGGCCACCAGGTGCGAGGCCCAGCCGCGCCGGCCCCACTTGGCCAGGAGCTGAGCCACCTCGATGGGCCGCCAGGCCATGTCGCAGAAGAGCCAGTCAGCGGGCTCCTCGGGGGCGTAGGCGAAGGCGCTCTCCTGGATGTGCTCCACGCGGGGCTGCCGGGCCAGCTCGGGCATGAGCTTCGCCGGGTCCACGGCGATCACCCGCGCGCCGCGAGCCACCAGCCGCTGCGTCCACCCGCCGGGCGCCGCGCCGAGGTCCACACACACCTCACCCCGGCCCGGCTCGAAGGGCAGGTTGACGAGCGCCTCTTCCAGCTTCATCGCCGCGCGAGAGGGGGAGTCGGCCGAGCGCCGCATGCGCTGACGTCCACCTGGCGAGAGCGACAGGGCCTCGCGCGCGGGCACCGTGCCCACCAGCACCACTCCGGGCGCCACACACAGCTCGGCGAGCGTGGCCCCGGCCTCACGCGCCCGCCATGTCTCCTCCAGCAGCCGCTCCGGGGGCAGTCGTGCCCGCACCGCTTCCAGCAGGGCATCCGCCTCGTCGGCCATCCGGTTGCCGGCCGGGCTGTCCGGCGTGAACGCTTGGAGCACCAGCGAGCCGGTGGGCACCGCCTCGAGCACCCGGGCGGAGATGGACTCGGCGAGCTGCTCGGGAGGTTGATCGGACGGCAGCGAGGCCTGCACGCGGATGCCCGTGCGGGCGAAGACGGGGGGCTCGGCCGGGCGCTTCTCGCTCTCCACGAGCACCTCGCCCAGCAGCCGGGGGGACGCTCCTGCCCACGCCAGCTCCTCGAACAGGTGGGGCTCGAAACCGGCACGGCAGGTCCAGAGCCACCGCCCGGGTTGTGAAGGGAGAGTGGGCGCCGGTATGGGCGGTGGCTTCACCCGGGGTGGAACCGCGGGATGTGGCATGGGCGCCGGCTTCGCCCCCCGAGCAGGGGGGGAACCCTTCTGAGGGCGTGGAGCTGGGCGCCTTGCGGGACGATGGGTCTCTTTTCGACGGGAGGGCATTGCGTGGCCTCGGTTCCGCTTTACTCTGTCCTGCCGCTCGCGCGGCGGCCAATCGGGTGGAATGACGCGGGAGAAACGCATGGTTTCCTTCCTGCATCCCACCTACAATCCAGGGATTTCCCTTCACTCGCCGCGTCCCTTCGAGGATTCTCCGGCGAGAGAGTCAGAATCGCATGATCGAATGGACGCTGAAGAAGATCATCGGGACGAAGAATGAGCGCGAGCTCAAGAAAACGTACCCGAAGGTAGCCCGCATCAATGAGCTGGAGAGCAAGATGCGGGCGCTCAAGGATGAGGATTTCCCCGCCGCCACCGCACGGATGAAGCAGGAGGTCCAGAACGGCCGCCCGCTGGACGAGCTGCTGTACGACGCCTTCGCGATTACCCGCGAGGCCGCCCGCCGGGTGATCGGCCAGCGGCACTACGACGTGCAGATGATCGGCGGCATGTTCCTCCACCAGGGGTGCATCTCGGAGATGCGCACCGGTGAGGGCAAGACGCTCACCGCCACGCTGCCCTCGTACCTCAACGCCCTGTCCGGCCGCGGCGTGCACGTGGTGACGGTGAACGACTACCTCGCCCGGCGCGACGCCGAGTGGATGGGCCGCGTGCACCGCTTCCTGGGCATGACCACCGGCTGCATCCTCCACGAGCTGAACGATCGTCAGCGCCAGGAGTCCTACCGGGCGGACATCACCTACGGGCAGAACAACGAGTTCGGCTTCGACTACCTGCGCGACAACATGAAGTTCCGCCTGCAGGACTACGTCCAGCGCGAGCTGAACTTCGCCATCGTGGACGAGGTGGACTCCATCCTCATCGACGAGGCCCGCACCCCGCTCATCATCTCCGGTCCCACCGACGACACCACCGACAAGTACTACAACGTCGACAAGGTGATTCCGGGCCTGGTGCCGGACCAGGACTACATCCTGGACGAGAAGCACAAGTCGGTGTCCCTCACCGACGCGGGCATCGAGAAGATCCAGCAGCGGCTGAAGATCAACAACCTCTACGATCCGGGAGAGATCGAGACCCTCCACCACGTGGAGCAGGCCCTGCGCGCCCACACGCTCTACAAGCGTGACCGCGACTACGTGGTGCGCGACGGCGAGGTCATGATCGTCGATGAGTTCACCGGCCGCCTCATGGCGGGCCGCCGCTGGTCGGACGGCCTGCACCAGGCCGTCGAGGCCAAGGAAGGCGTGAACATCGAGAACGAGAACCAGACGCTGGCGACCATCTCGTTCCAGAACTACTTCCGCATGTACTCCAAGCTCTCGGGTATGACCGGCACCGCCGACACCGAGGCCGAGGAGTTCGCGAAGATCTACAACCTCGAGGTCCGGGTGGTGCCCACCAACCGGGCGATGATCCGCAAGGATCAGGACGACGTCGTCTACAAGACGGAGCGCGAGAAGTTCGAGGCGGTGGCCAAGGACATCGTCGAGCTGCACAAGAAGGGGCAGCCGGTGCTGGTGGGGACCGTGTCCATCGCCAAGAGCGAGGTGGTGGCCAACTTCCTCAAGTCTCAGGGCATCCCCCACAACGTGCTCAATGCGAAGCAGCACGAGCGCGAGGCGGAGATCGTCGCGCAGGCGGGCCGCAAGGGCGCGGTCACCATCGCCACCAACATGGCCGGCCGAGGCACGGACATCCTCCTGGGTGGCAACCCCGAGGTGATGGCCAAGTCCGAGGTGGGCGCCGAGCCCCAGGCTCCCGCCGTGACGACGACGCCGGACGGCCAGCCGGTGGACATGACCGGCTACCAGCAGGCGCTCGCCGACTACAAGCAGCGCTTCGAGGCCGCGCTGGCGAAGTACAAGGAGCAGACGCAGAAGGAGCGCGAGGAAGTGGTGGCCGCTGGCGGCCTCTACATCATCGGCACCGAGCGTCACGAGTCGCGCCGCATCGACAATCAGCTGCGTGGCCGCGCCGGCCGCCAGGGTGACCCGGGTGGCAGCCGCTTCTACCTGTCGCTCGAGGACGACCTGATGCGCATCTTCGGGTCCGAGCGCATCTCGGGCCTGATGGAGCGCCTGGGCATGGAGGAGGGCGAGGTCATCGAGCACGTGTGGCTCAGCCGCGCCATCGAGAGCGCCCAGCGGCGTGTCGAGGGTCACAACTTCGACATCCGCAAGAACCTGCTCGAGTACGACGACGTGATGAACCAGCAGCGGCGCACCATCTACAAGCTGCGCCGCAAGGTGCTGGCCGCCGGTGCCGGCATCCCGCTGGTGGAGTACGACGAGGACAAGAAGACCCGCGCGAAGATCCGCTCCGAGCAGATCGTCTCCTGGGCGGATTACCGGGAGCTGCTCCTGGACGCGGTCGAGGACGTCATCGTCTCGCAGACCGACACCTACTGCCCGTCCAGGAACCCGGCGTCGTGGGACCTGGAGGCGCTCACCCGCGGGGTGAAGGAGTCGCTCAACCTGGAGCTGTCCTTCGAGAACGTGGGCTCGCGCGAGCAGCTGCAGGAGGACATCTACAAGGCGGCGGAGAAGGTCATCCAGACGCGTGAGCAGGAGTTCGGCGAGGAGTTCCTGCGCTTCCTCCAGGTGCGCTACCTGGTCACCATCGACACGCTGTGGAAGGACCACCTGCTGGCGATGGACCACCTGCGCCAGGGCATCGGCCTGCGCGGTTACGGCCAGAAGGACCCGAAGCAGGAGTACAAGAAGGAGGGCTACAACGGCTTCATGCAGATGCTGGGCGCCATCAGCACCCAGTTCGCGATGCAGATGATGCGGGTGCAGGCCAAGGGCGCCTCCGACGCGGCCGAGGAGGCCGCCCGGCTGGCCCGGCAGATGGCCCAGCGCCAGCGTCAGATGCAGGAGGGCCGTGCGGACTCCGAGGGCAAGCTGGCCGAGGCCGCCGCCCCCCGTCCGGCCGCCGCCACCCGCCAGGGCGCTCCGGCCGGAGGCCCCAAGCTGGGCCGCAATGATCCGTGCCACTGCGGCAGCGGCAAGAAGTACAAGAAGTGCCACGGGGCGAGCGAGGCCAGCGTCTAGGCGCCCCCCGGCGGGCCGGGCCCCAGCCCTCCTGGGTGCCCGGCTTCCGTCCACCATTTCCCACCCCGCGTCGCGAAGCTTGCACCGGCGGCATGGGTTTTGTTAGAGAAGCCCGCCCGCCGCCAGCCCCTGGCTGGTGGTGGGTTTGTCGTTCCAGTCAACCCACTACACACACGTTCTTGCCGGCCCTCGGTGCTCCTGTTCGGGAGCAAACGGCCGGAATCCTTACGGAACGTGGAGGAAGAACCGAGATGGAAACGCAAGACAATACGACTCAGCAGCAGGCCATGGCCGCCGCCAGCGGCATCACGATGCGGCAGCTCCTGGAGGCCGGTGTTCACTTCGGCCACCAGACGAAGCGCTGGAACCCGAAGATGAAGCCCTACATCTTCGGCGCCCGCAACGGCATCTACATCATCGACCTCCAGAAGACGGTCAACATGGCCCGCGCGGCCTTCCGCTTCGTGTCGGACATCACCGGCCGCGGCGGCTCGGTGCTCTTCGTGGGCACCAAGAAGCAGGCGCAGGACGTCATCCAGGAGGAGGCGCGCCGCGCCGGTCAGTTCTTCGTCACCAGCCGTTGGCTGGGTGGCACGCTGACCAACTTCAAGACGATCAAGCAGGGCATCGACCGCCTGAAGACGCTCGAGAAGATGGCCGAGGACGGCACCTTCGAGCGCCTCCCGAAGAAGGAAGTGGCGGCCCTCGAGCGTGAGCGCGAGAAGCTGGAGAAGAACCTGGGCGGCGTGA
The DNA here is from genome assembly GCF_000733295.1 of Archangium violaceum Cb vi76. Lineage (GTDB taxonomy): Bacteria > Myxococcota > Myxococcia > Myxococcales > Myxococcaceae > Archangium > Archangium violaceum. The sequence goes on from NZ_JPMI01000227.1 coordinate 107,838, forward strand.
AGGAGATGACCAAGCTGCCCAAGTGCATCTTCGTGATCGACCCGAAGAAGGAGCACATCGCCGTGCACGAGGCCAACCGCCTCGGCATCCCGGTCATCGGCGTGGTGGACACCAACTGCGACCCGGACGGCATCGACTTCGTCATCCCGGGCAACGACGACGCCATCCGCTCCATCAAGCTCTTCACCTCGAAGATCGCCGAGTCGTGCATCGAGGGCGGGGCTCGCTACCGCGCCAGCGGGGCGGCCGACCGTGAGGAGGATGAGGGCCGTGAGGAGCGTGGCGATCGCCGCGACCGTGACGACCGGGGCGACCGCCGTGGGCCGCGCCGCGGTGACCGGGGTGGTGAGCGCCGGGGTGGTGACCGGGGCGGCGAGCGCCGCGGTCCCCTCGTGGAGATGAAGGGCGCTGCCCCTGCCTCCGCGGGCGAGGCCTCCGAGGGTGGCGAGGGCGGGGAGACGACCGCCGAGTAGTGCCGCCGCGCTCCCTCCGAGGAGCGCCTGGAGTCCAGCCGGGCGGCGCTTGGTCGCTGCCCGGCTTTTCCTTTTCAACCCCAGCAGTACCTTCAAACTCAATTCCCCCCCAGTCACGGGGTGGGTCCCTGGAGACGAACATGGCCGAGGTCAGCGCCACGATGGTGAAGGAGCTCCGCGAGAAGACCGGCGCGGGCATGATGGATTGCAAGAAGGCCCTCGCCGAGACCGGCGGTGATTTCACCAAGGCCGAGGAGTGGCTGCGCAAGAAGGGCATCTCCCGCGCCGCGGGCAAGGCCAGCCGCGTGGCCGCCGAGGGCATGATCGGCACCTACGTCCACGGTGGCCGCATCGGCGTCATCGTGGAGGTCAACTGCGAGACGGACTTCGTGGCCCGCAACACGGACTTCCAGGACCTGGTCAAGGACGTGGCCATGCAGGTCGCCGCGGCCAACCCCAAGTTCGTGAGCCGCGAGGAGGTCCCCACCGAGCAGCTGGACAAGGAGAAGGAGATCCAGCGCGAGCTGCTCAAGCAGGCGGGCAAGCCCGAGGCCATGTGGGAGAAGATCCTCGTGGGCAAGGTGGAGAAGTACTACGAGCAGGTGTGCCTCGTGGACCAGCTCTGGGTGAAGGACGACAAGAAGAAGGTCGGTGAGATGATCACCGAGCGTGCGGCGAAGATCGGCGAGAAGGTCGCCGTGCGCCGCTTCGTCCGCTACGAGGTGGGTGAGGGCATCGAGAAGAAGAAGGATGACCTGGCCGCCGAGGTGGCCAAGACGCTGGGCCAGGCCTAGCCGTCCGCCGCCCGCCGTGCCGAGGGCCGCACGTTCCGGTATTCCCCGGGGCGTCGCGGCCCTTGCCGTTCGTGGGGCCGGGAGCCAGGGGAGGGGCTACTGGCGGACGGCCGAGGCACTCGGGCGTTGATCGCCGCCGGGGCGAGGGATACAAGCGGGGCCAATGTCCGCTCCAGCCACGGCCCGTCGTTACAAGCGCATCCTCCTCAAGCTGTCGGGCGAAGCCCTGATGGGGGAGGGGAAGTACGGCATCCATCCTCCCACGCTGTCGCGCATCGCCTCGGAGCTCAAAGAGGTGGCGGAGGCGGGCGTGGAGCTGGCCGTGGTCATCGGCGGCGGCAACATCTTCCGCGGCGTGGCGGGCTCCACCGAGGGCATGGATCGCGCGAGCGCCGACTACATGGGCATGCTCGCCACCTGCATCAACTCCATGGCCATGCAGGACGCGCTGGAGAAGCAGGGCTGCCACACCCGGGTGCTCTCGGCCATCAAGATGGAGCAGATCGCCGAGCCCTACATCCGCCGGCGCGCGGTGCGCCACCTGGAGAAGGGCCGCATCGTCATCTTCGCCGCGGGCACCGGCAACCCGTACTTCACCACGGACACCGCCGCTTCCTTGCGCGCCATGGAGATCAACGCCGAGGTCATCCTCAAGGCGACCAAGGTGGATGGCATCTACAGCGCGGATCCGAAGAAGGATCCCACGGCGCGGCGCTACCGGACGCTGACGTACATGGACGTCCTCAAGCAGAATCTGAACGTGATGGATTCCACGGCCATCTCGCTCTGCATGGACAACAAGCTGCCGATCATCGTGTTCGATCTGACCCAGCGCGGTAACATCGGCAAGGCCATCCTGGGCGACGCGGGCGAGATCGGAACCGTGGTGGGCGTGGGCGAGACGGCCTGGGCCTGAGAGAAGCACGGACGCGCTTCACTTCATAAGGAGACCTGCACATGGCAGACGCCGTGACCGAACTGAAGGGCCGTATCGACAAGACGCTCGATGATCTCCGTCGGGAATTGACGAAGGTGCGCACGGGCCGCGCCAGTCCCAACCTGCTCGACGGCATCCGGGTGGACTACTACGGCACGCCCACCCCGCTGAGCGGCGTGGCCAACATCACCTCGCCCGAGCCCCGGCTCATCATCATCAAGCCGTGGGAGAAGAGCGTCCTCAAGGACATTGAGAAGGCCATCCGCGAGGCCAACCTCGGCATCAACCCGATGAACGACGGTGAGGTCATCCGCCTGCCCTTCCCGCCCCTCACCGAGGAGCGGCGCAAGGAGATCGCCAAGCAGGTGAAGACCAAGGGCGAGGAGCACAAGGTCGCCATCCGCAACATCCGCCGCGACTCGAACGAAGCCATCAAGGCGCAGCTCAAGGACAAGAAGATCACCGAGGACGACTCCAAGCGCCTGACGGAAAAGGTGCAGAAGGAGACGGACGACGGCGTGAAGAAGGTGGACGAGATCATCTCCAAGAAGGAGAAGGAAGTGATGGAGGTCTGAGATGGCCTTCATTCTCGTCGCGGAGCCATCCGCCTCGGTGGCCGGGGCGCTGCGCAAGTTCCTGGAGAACGCCGGCCATGAGGTGACGGTCGCGTCCGAGGTCCGGGATGCGCTGGAGCGGGTGCGCGAGCTGGCGCCCGCGTTGGTGCTGGCTTCTGTCACGGAGAGCTTCGACGGCGAGACGCTCTGCCGGCAGGTGAAGGAGGAGGCACCGACGATTCCGGTGCTCCTGCTGTACCTGCCGGAAGAGGAGCAGCCGGAGGCGCGCGCGGCCGCCGCGGGCGCGGAGGCGTGCCTGGTGGGTCCGCTGAAACGGGCCACCGTGGTGTCCTGCGTGAGCCTGATGATGCAGCTGGCGCAGGCCCGGGAGACGGTGTCGGTGGTGCGCACCGAGATGCAGTTGATGCAGCATCAGGGGCCCCGCCGTGAGCCGAGCTCGTCCGGAGCGGACCTGGAGTTCCTCAAGCGGCTGCTCTTCATGGAAGTGAAGCGCAGCCGCCGGTACCGCTACCCCATTTCCTACCTGTTGCTGGAGCCGGACCGGTACGCGGAGCGGCTTGCCACGCTGCCGGCGGCCCAGCGCACGTCCGCGCTGGCGGAGGTGCTCCGGCGGCTCTCCGAGGCGCTGCGAGACATCGACGTGGCGGTGCCGTTCGCCGAGGGTCGCTTCATCGTCTTCCTGCCGTACACGCCGCACGAGGGAGCGATGGTGGTGGCGGAGCGGCTACGGCAGCGGGTGAAGGAAGTGGAGTCGGTGCCGGGGCTGACGGCGTCCATGGGCCTGGCGGTGTTCGAGCCGTCGGCGCAGAAGGGCCAGGCGCAGGTGAGCTTCGGCAGCCTCATGAAGGAGGCGGGAGACGCGCTGCGCCGGGCTCAGGCCGCGGGCGGAGATCGCGTCGAGGGCGGCCGTCAGACGCCCGCGGAACCCGCCGCCGAGTAACCCACCCTCTCAACCCAGGCTCCCCACTCCTCCCTCTCCCTCTGGGAGAGGGTCGGGGTGAGGGTGTCGGGCATCTCGGGTCGAGCCGGGATTACCCCGGGTACACCAGCTCCTGACCGGAGATGTCCCGCACCACGTCCGCCACGAAGCGGAACAGCTCGAGCCCCTTCCCCTTGTCGTCCAGCCAGGAGCCGCTGGCGGTGTCATAGGAGAAGTGGATGCCCTGCGAGCGGCCCGCGACCCAGATCTGCCGCACGGCGCGCTGGGTGTTGACGATGCACTTCTCGCGAGAGGGCGTGGTCAGGGTGACCATGTCACCCATGCTCTCGGCCTCGAGGTCATCCGGGTCGAGCGCATCCGCGGCGGCCATGATGCGCTTGAACGCCGCGGAGACGAGCTGGTTGTAGCTCGCTTCGTCCATCATCGGTGGAGCCTCCAGGAAACGGAGCGGCTACTGGATGACGTCGAGCACCTGCTGGCCGGGAGCGGCGAAGAACAGCAGCTTCGCCGGGGCGGGCGCGACGCCGGGCTCGGTGGAGTCCGGGCGCTCGATGGCGATGATGGTGCCCGGGTTCACCTGCTTGGGGAAGGACTGCATGCCCAGCAGGTGGGTGGCCAGCGCGCCCATGGACGGCTGGTGGCCCACGAGCACGATGTTCTCACCCGTGTGATCGTCGAGGACGGGGGTCACGGCGCCCACCGGCATGTCCGGCAACAGGCAACGGTGGGCCCGCAGGGTGCCCTCGTGCTTGAGGATGGTGGAGAGCAACTGCGCCGTCTGAACCGTGCGCACCAACGGGCTCGTGAGCACGAGCGAAACCGGACCGATACGCTCCGCCAGCGACGCGAAATGCGCGGCCGTGCTGGCTCGGGCCTTGGCAGTGAGCGCGCGTGCCTCGTCACCGAGTCCCTCGGGGGCCTCCGCGTCCGCCTCGCCGTGCCTTACCAGGAAGATCCTCAAGGTGCCTCCACCGCTCTGAACGGACCGCGGTTCGTACACGACCGCGCCCGGGTTGGTCAAAGGTAATACGGCGATTGTTGGTTGGTGGCGGCCCCTCCCGCCGGTGGGCAGGCAGCCTGGGGCCGTTCCGCCCGGAGCGGATGCAATCCCGTCCGTGGCCGACTGTGTGTGGACGTATACTCCGCCCCTCGTGTGACCGGGGAGGACCCCTGGAGGAGTGTGGATGCGCAAGCTGCTGTGGGTGCTATTCGCCGCGGGAGTGCTGTCCGGCTGCAAGAAGGAGGAGGCCCCCGCGCCTGCCCGGCAGGCCGCCGGGACGGAGGCCGGAGAGGGCTCGCGGGAGGCCCCCACCGAGGCCCCCGAGGCGTTCGATGACAGCAAGCCCTATGCCCTCACCCAGGCGAAGCTGGACGCCTACGTCGGCTACCAGCGCCAGGTGCTGGACGCCTACGCCGCCATGGCCCGGGAGCTCCAGGCCGCCAAGGCCCGGCTCACCGCCGGCACGCTGGACGCGCAGGGCAGGCCCGTGGGCATGACCGAGTCCATGAAGGCCATCGAGAGCAAGGCCGAGTCCGAGGCCCAGGCCCGCCGCGCGGCTGGCCTCTCCGAGGAGGACGTCAACCGCATCGGCTCCCTCATCACGGACGTCATCACCCAGCGCCACATGGCCGCCATGCTGGACCTCGCCGGCGAGCTCGAGAAGCTCGAGGAGATGCAGGCCCGCCTCAAGCCCGAGCAGCAGAAGGAGCTGGCTCCCCAGATCGAGGTCATGCGCCAACGCGTGGAGGAGACCGAGAAGCTCGTCTCCGTCCGGAAGATCCACGGGGATGCCAATGTGGACCTCGTGCTGACCCGCGAGCAGGACCTGATGCGGAACTACCAGGACATGCTCAAGTCCTTCGGCGGGAAGGCGCAGTAGGGGG
>NZ_JPMI01000228.1 GCF_000733295.1 Archangium violaceum Cb vi76
AGGGCGGGGGCGTGCGTCAGACGCGGCGGAGGTTCGGCGCCTTCTTGAGCAGCTGCGCCAGGTACAGGTCCGCCACCTTCTCCAACACCGTGTTGCCCCGCAGGCGCTGGTTCAGGTTCACGAAGTCCACCTGGTCCAGCCGCTGATCCTGGTTGAAGCAGGAGAACACCCACGTCTCCTTGCCCGTCCGCGGATCCACGTGCCGCTGCAAGCACTGCGCGCAGATCTCCTTCATCATGCACTGCATCGGCGAGTTGATGGAGCCGATCGCCTCGTGCTCGGAGTTCAGGTACGGCTGCAACACCCCGTGCCGCGCCTCCTGCACCGCCCTCATCATCCGGTCCGAGCCGATCGCGATGATCCGGTTCACGTCCTTGAAGGACGCCACCGGCGCCACGCCCAGCTCCCCCTTGGCGTAGGCCAGCATCGCCTGCACCACGTTGCCCCGGAACGACGTGTCCTGCGGCCGCTTCGCCTCGATGAGCTCCCCAGCGTCCACCGACCACACCACCTGGTCCGTGGCCGCCTCGATCTCCTCGCGCTTGAAGACGTCCGCGCGCTGACGGAAGCCCGCGAAGTAGGCCACCTTGCACCCGGCCGCCTTCAGCGAGCGGGCAATGGAGAACAACACCGCGTTGCCCAGGCCTCCGCCCACCAGCAGCACCGTCTCGTCGTGGCCGATCTCCGTCGGCGCACCCGTGGGACCCATCACCACCACCGGCTCGCCCGGCTTCAGCGCCGCGCACAGCCGGGACGACGAGCCCATCTCCAACACGATGGTGCCCATCAGCCCCTTCTCCTTGTCCACCCACGCGCCCGTGAGCGCCAGCCCCTCCATCGTCAGGCGCACCCCGTCCACCACCGTCGCGCTCCGCTCGAAGTTCTGCAGCCGGTAGAACTGGCCCGGCTCGAAGTGCTTCGCCGCGAACGGCGCCTTCACCACCACCTCCACGATGGTCGGCGTCAGCCGGTTCACCGTCACCACCGTCGCCAGGAAGGCCTCGTCCTGCTTCGCGAAGTGCTCGGCCAGCTTCTCGTCCCGCCGCGCCTGCGCCAGCTCGTCGTCGAAGTCCATGGCCGCCACTTCCTTCGCGTACAGACGCGCCACCTCGGGGTAGCCGTCCTTCGCGCTCGCCATGGCCTTCACCACGTTGCCCGCGTACGTCGGGTGGTTGTCGCCGAAGTACGAGATGAGGTGCCCGTCCTTCCGGTACGAGGTGAAGAAGCCCACCTTCGCCGCGATGTCCTCCACCGGCTCCACCGGCGCCAGCCCGAAGCCGTCCGCCTGCTCCGCCAGCTCGTAGCTCTTGAAGTACTCGCCGTTCTCGTCCAGCTCGAACGTGCCCGGGTACTCCTTCTCGTACGTCACGTTGGGCGCCGTGCCCGCCGCCACGCACACCGTGCGCGCCGGCAGCTCGAAGAACTCGCCGCTGCCCCGCAGCTTGCCCTCCTTCGTCACCATGCGCTCGAAGCGGATGCCCTTCACCGCTCCCTTCTCGTCCGGCAACGCCTCCACCGGGCTCATGCGCTCGATGAAGCGGATGCCTTCCTCCAACGCCTTCGCCACTTCCTCGTGGTTGAGCCGGTAGGCCGGCGACTCCGTCAGGCCACGGCGGTACACCAGGCTCACACCGCCCCAGTTCCGCACCAGCCGGATGAAGTCCGGCGCCCGGCCCTCGTCCCGCGCCGCCTGACGCTCGGCCCGCACCGCCCGTCCGTGCTCCAGGAAGGTCTGGTACGTCACCTTCTCCTCGGCATCCAGACGCGCGAGCACCGCCTCCTCGCCCAGCTCCGCCACCAGCTTCTCGTGGCGCTCCAGCGTCTTCTCCACCTGCACCGGGTAGTAGGCCAGCAGCTCCGTGGCCGTATCGATACCCGTCAGGCCGCCACCGATGACGATGGCCGGCAGCTGCACCTGGAGGTTCGCCAGCGAGTCCTTCTTGAAGGAACCCGTGAGCTGCAGCGACATGAGGAAGTCGCTCGCCTTGCGGATGCCCCGGATGAGGTTGTTCTTCATCCCGATGATGGTCGGCTTGCCCGCGCCCGCCGCGATGGCGATGTGGTCGAAGCCCATCTGCCACGCGTCCTCGATCGTCAGCGTTCCACCGAAGCGGATGCCGCCGTAGATGCGCAGGTTCTGCCGCCGCTCCAGCGTCAGGTGCATCAGCGTGAGGAAGTTCTTGTCCCAGCGCACGGTGATTCCGTACTCGGACACCCCGCCGAAGCCCTCGAGAATCCGCTCGTCCAGCTCGCGAGTGAGCGCCTTCCAGTCACGGATGGGCCTCATCGCCTTGCCGTTGCGGCCCACCAGCTCGTCCTCGAAGGGCTCGATCTTCAGGCCGTCGATGCCCGTGACGCCGAAGCCCTCGTTGAGCAGGTAGTGCGAGAGCGTGTAGCCCGCGGGCCCCAGGCCCACCACCAGCACGTTGCGGCCCACGTACGGCAGCGCGTACGGACGGCGCACGTTCAGCGGGTTCCAGCGCGTGAGCAGGCCATAGATTTCAAAGCCCCAGGGCAGGTTCAGCACGTCCGTCAGGGCGGCCGTCTCCACCATGGGGATGTTCACCGGCTCCTGCTTCTGGAAGATGCAGGCCTTCATGCAGTCGTTGCAGATGCGGTGGCCAGTGCCCGGGCACATCGGGTTGTCCACCATCACCACCGCCAACGACGCCAGCGAGTTGCCCTCGCGCTTGAGCGCGTGCGCCTCGGAGATGCGCTCGTCCAGCGGGCAGCCGGTGAGCGGAATCCCCAGCGGGTTCTTCTTGAAGGTGTGGCCCTCGGCCACCGCGTCCTTCGCCTTGAAGCCCGTGGAGCACGAGTCCTTCTCGCGCTCGTGGCAGATGACGCAGTAGTCCACCTCGCCCATCACCTCGCGCGGCGTGCCCCGCGGATCCGTCAGCTTGAAGCCGTCGCGGTAGCGCAGGTGGTGGTCCGAGCCCTGGGTGATCTCCGGCAGCTTCTCGTCCGGACGCTCCAGGTGCACCAGCTGGTCGAACACCAGCGGCTTGGGCACCCGGTGCGTGGGCCACTTGTGGAACAGCTCCTTCATCTCCGGGTGCAGCGCGCGGGCGTACGTCCAACGGTCCGCCAGTGCCAGCAGGTTGCGCACCGACTGCAGCTCCGCCGCGTCGTCCCCCTGCGTCACCAGGCTGGAGCCGAAGGCCTCCTTGCCCTCGGGCCCGGACAGCAGCGCGGCGCGGATGCCCGTCCACTTCGCCCGCAGCGCCTCGCCCTGCTCGGGCGTCAGCGGCGGCAGGTTGCCGGACGTGTTCGAGAAGAGCCGCTCCAGGTCCATCAGCGTGAGGATGGACTCGGCCAGCGCGCGCTCCACGTCGTCACTGGCGAGCGCCTCCGGGAAGGCGAGCGACAGCATCAGCCGCATCCGCGCGTCCAGCGACGGGTACTCGGACAGCGACGGACGGTCCGCCGCGCCCTTCTTGAAGACCCGGCGGGTGATGAACTCGCGCTTGAAGTCGAAGAGCGGCAGCTCGCCCTTGAGGTGGCGCGCCAGCCGCTCCGTCTCCGTCTCCAGGCCGAACAGCCGGGTGATGAAGGCCGACACGTGGCGCGACACGCGGATGAGCAGCTCGGACTCGGCCGGGCCGCCGAGGCTCTCGCCTCCGGACTTGCGGTAGGCCTCGAAGGCCTTGAAGAGCTCGGGCTCGTCGGCGGCGAGCTGCTCGTCGAAGCGCTCGGCCAGGCGCCGCAGGCCGCGGGGGCGGTACAGATCCTCGAAGCTGAAGCCGGAGATGCCGAGGGTCAGCGTGGGGCCGTCGTTGGAAGGAAGAGCGGTCAAGGGGCGCATGTCACTAGGAGTGTTGGAAAGCAACCAGGGCAGAACGGCTGCCTGGCGGGCCCTATTTCGCGGCCCGCCGACTGGAAAGCAAGCAGACTCGATCAGATGGGCTACTGGGGCCCCTCCACCCGGCCGTGCACCTTCTTCAACGCGCAGAACGTGCGAGCCACATCCACATCGGCTCGGGCTGATGGAGCGCCCGCCCCGGTCCGGTGACGGAAATCCCCTACGGCCGGTTGCCCCACGGGCGAGAGGGCCCGGGGGCGTTTTCTCACTGGATGATGAGCGCGGTGTAGGGGCCCACCGTCACCCGCTCGTAGGGGCGCCGCTCGCGGCGGAAGCGCTCCTCCCACGGCTCGGGCACCTTGAAGCTCGTCACCGGGATGGCCGGGAAGAAGATCAACGCCTTGCGGCGGGCGGTGGCGAACTTCCGCTGGTACGGGCCGTAGCGTTCCGCTCCGAAGGACGGCGGCATCAGGAGCTGCTCCTTCCAGAGGAAGGTGAGCCGGTAGGCGGCCCAGTAGTCGCCCGTGGCCGCCTCCACGCCCCGCCGCTGGAGCTCCTGGAGCAGGGCCTGCTCGTCCTCTCCACGGCCGTAGCGCGTGACATGGGGGAGGGGGCCGTCGACCCAGCCGCCATAGCCCCGCCAGCCCGCCACCCCGAAGTGCGCCACCACCAGCACCAGCAGGGCCATCCCCACCGCCGTCCTCCCGCTGCGCACGAGCCTGTCGAGCACCGGTGCCGCCAGCAGCGGAAAGCCGAGCAGCACGGGGACCAGGTAGCGCGCGCTCATCATGTCCACGGCCCGGCCGGTGAAGAGGAAGCCGATGAGGGAAACCCCCATCCAGCCCGCGCCACACCACGCCAGCCGGCGGGCCGTCCTGTCCGCGATGGGCAGCAGGGCGATGAGGCCCCCCGCGAGCGCCAGCAGGAGGAAGGTGCCCAATCCCAGCACCATCAACACGAACCAGAATCCCTCGGGCCGCACCTCCGGCCGATGGAATCCGTCCAGCGAGGAGAACAGCTTCGCCCCCGTGACGTAGGGCAGGCACTGCTCCCAGAAGAGCGGCCAGACCCGCTTCATCTGCTCGAGGGAGAGTTCGCTGAGCGCGGGCGGCTTCATGTCGGCGCGGAAGCGGGGAATGCTGCCCACCAGGAAGCCGGCCACCACGGCGCCCAGGGCGAGCCACCTCGGCTTACGGGCCGCGCCCCAGGTCCACCAGAGCAGGTACAGCACCAGCCCCGGCAGGAACTGCATGGTGAACAGGTCCGAGTAGTAGCCCAGCCCCACCGCCACTCCCGCCAGCCCGGCGAGCAGCATGTGCCACCGGGGGCGGAACTCCCCCGCGGCCCGCTCGGCGAGGTACAGCCCCAGGAACACCAGGGCGAAGGACCAGATCCGGAAGGCGCTGTAGGTGAGGTAGTTGAGCGGCTCGGGACACACCGCGACGCAGCCCGCGGCGAGCACCGCCAGGGCCAGCGGGAGCACCCGCCTCAGCACTCCGAACAGGGAGAGCACCAACACCACGTGTCCGAGCACCGAGGACAGGAGCAGGGCCAGCGAGGGGCGCACGGGCAGCAGCGTCTGGAGGACCATCGCGGCCAGGGACGCGGTGATGCCCTGGTAGTCCGTGCCCCACAACAGCAGGGAGCGTTCCCCTCGTGCCAGGTGCCAGGCCTGCAGCCCGACGACGGTGATGTCCGAGTCGGCCGCGTCGGAGTTGAGGAACGCCGGGAGCCGGAACAGCAGCGTGCCCAGCGCCAGCAGCACGCCCGTCACGAGTACCCGCCACCTGTCGGGCCCTGTCTCGTTCAGCGTTCCCGGGTTCACTGTGCGGCCCTTTGCTCCTGACGCGGAGGAGTCCATGCCGCGATGGCCGAGCACAGGGTGGCGATGATGAAGTAGTAGTAGTTGCAGAACGCCTGCTTGCTGAACGCGAAGAAGACCGTGAAGGTCATGGCCATCGCGGCGGCGAAGCCGGCGGGGGTCCGGGGCGCGCGCCAGAGAGAGAGCCCGAGGGCGGGCAGCACCATCGCGAAGCCGAGCCACGAGGGCGGCTGCTGGCCCGTCCGGGCGGCCCACCAGGCGAGGTAGCTGAGCGCGTCCATGCGGAAGGGCTGGCGCATCTGGAACCCCAGCAGATCATTGTAGAGGGCCACCGGATCCAGCACGGCGAAGGGCAGCGTCACCACCGCCGCGACCCCCGCGGCCTTCAGCAGGGTGCGCAGCGTCTCCCGCCACGGCTGGGGACCCGGATACAGCAGCACCACGAGTGGGGCGGCGATCACCATGTAGTGTTTGACGGCGAAGAGCAGGCCCAGCACCACCGGGAGCAGACGGGGAGCCCGGCACGCGCTCCAGACGGTGGCGGCCACGAGCAGCGCCACGTACGCGTCCGTCCACCCCTGCTCGAGCACGAAGAACGTCCGAGGCGTGAACAGGAAGACCACGGCGGCGACCTGGGCCCACTGTCCCGGGCGGCAGGTGCCCATCAGCAGCGCGGCCAGCGCCATCGCCGCCAGGTTGGTGTAGCGGTAGTCCCCGCCCAGCAGGTGACCCACCCACGACAGCATCAGGCTGAAGGGAGGGTAGGGGAAGCCCACCTGGAGCCGCCCGTTCACCACCAGCCCGGGCCCGTAGAACTGCTCGTGCCCATAGATGTTCGGCATGGTGATGGCGAAGGGGTTGATGCCCTGGGAGAGCGCTTTGAAGGCCTCGACGTGGAACGTGTAGACGTCGATGAACGGGTGGGGCGAGTAGTGGATGATCCACGAGCCCAGCGCCATGTGGACGCCCACCAGCACGGGCAGCCGCAGCCTCCCCAGCCAGGGCTTCCCGCTCAGTCCCGCTCCGGCCAGCACCGCCGCCACCGCGATGCCCGTCAGGAAGGACGTGAAGCCACCGCGGCCCAGCCGCAGGTGTACGGCGGGCGAGCTGGTGGCCAGGAAGATGAACTGTCCGATGAGCCCGATGCCCAGCAGCAGGATCGTCGCCCGCTCGGCGAGCTGGACGAGCCTGGCGTGCCGGGGCTCCGGCAGCACCACGGCCAGCAGCGAGGCCACCAGCGCCACCGTCAGCAGGACCATGGAGTCCGGGTGGCGGGCCCCATTGCCGAACTGGACCGCGTAACCCAACGTCACGGCCGCCACGGACAGCAGGGGCGCGAGGTGGGAACGCTCCTGGGTACCGGGCGTCACGTCAACTCGCCTCCCGAGCGCCCTGGGCGGTCTCGGGATCCATCTGCAGCCTGCGCCCGTCGTCGGCGAGGAACCGGGGGTGGAGGAGCCCCAGCTTCATCATCCGGTACTGGGCCGCTGCCTCCAGCACGCCGAAGCCGTAGCGCACGCTCTTCATGAAGCCGATGGAGGACGACTGCTCCTCGTAGCGCGTGGGGCAGCTCACCTCGCCGATGCGGAAGCCGAACCGGATGGCCTGCACCAGCATCTGGTTGTCGAACACGAAGCCGTCATCGTTCTCCTCGAGCGGCAGCGAGAGCAGCACCTCGCGCGAGAAGGCCCGGTAGCCCGTGTGGTACTCGCTCAGCTTCTGATCGACGAGGATGTTCTCCACGGCCGTCAGGAAGCGGTTGGCCACGAACTTGTAGAGCGGCATGCCGCCCGTGAGCGCCGTGTTGCCGAGGATGCGCGAGCCCAGCGCGACGTCATAGATGCCGCTGCTGATGACCGAGGCCATCGCGGGGATGAGCTTGGGGGTGTACTGATAGTCCGGATGGACCATCACCACGATGTCCGCGCCACGCCGGAGGGCCTCGGCGTAGCAGGTCTTCTGGTTGCCGCCGTAGCCCCGGTTCTTCGGGTGCACGAGGGTGTGGATTCCCAATGAGCGCGCGACCTCGGCCGTCCGGTCGCTGGAGCTGTCGTCGACGAGGATCACATCGTCCACGATGTCCTTGGGAATCTCCTCGTACGTCTTCTTGACGGTGTGCTCGGCGTTGTAGCCGGGCATCACCACGCAGATCTTCTTGTTGTTGAGCATGGGTGCCTCCCCCGGTACGGACGGAGGTCCTCGGGGACGGCCCTCTCTAGCACGCTTCCTGGGGGTGGGAAGGGGGCCTACTTCTCGTCCGGGGCCTTGGCCTGCTTCGCCGTGCGACGCGGACGCGCCGGAGCCTCGGCGGACGGAGGCGTCGGGGCCTGGGTGCCCGCCTGGGCGGCGCGCAGGGACTCCACCTCGGCGCGCAGGCGGATCACCTCGGCGGAGAGCTGGGCGTACGAGTCTCGCACGTGCCCGTTGAAGACGCGCTGGCGTGAGAGCGCCTCGTTGATGAACACCTGGCACGTCTTGCGGAAGGCCCACTTGGCCACCAGCACCAACTGGCCCGCGCCACCCCGGTGGGTGTGCAGCGGCAGCGCGCGCGTGGCGTCCGAGTGCTCCTCCAGCGCCTGGAGATAGAAGGAGAGCGGATCCACCCGCGGCTCCACGCCCTCCTCCGGCACGTCCGCCGGCTCGGAGGTGGGCAGGCCCCTCGTGCGCAGGCGCTCCTCGATGCGCGCGAGCAGCTCGCGCGCGGGGATGTCCCGTCCCATCAGCTTCATCGGCTCTTCTCCCTGAGGATGCGATCCATCTCTTCCCGGTAGGCGTCCACCACCCGGGGCCACGTGTACTTCGCGGCGTACGTCTTCGCCCGCCGGCTCAGCACGGCGCGCTGCTCGCCCACCTCGCGCAGCCCCGAGATGAACGACTCCAGGTCCGTGTACGTCCGGCCCGCCCGGCTGCGCTCCACCTGGCCCACCAGCACCTCCGAGTGCCCGTTGACCAGCACCGGCGTGCCCGAGGCGAAGGCCTCCAGCGTGAGCAGCGAGAGGCTCTCGAAGCGCGAGGGCACCGCCACCGCCAGCGCCCCGGCCAGTGCGTCGTACTTGTCCTGCTCGCCGATGCGGCCCACGTGGCGCACGCCCTCGCCACGCAAGTCCATGTGCGCCTCGCCCGCGAGCACCAGGTCCGGTGCGTCGTGGAAGCGCGCGCGCAGCTCCCGGTGGTGCGCGAGCAGCTCGGGGATGCCCTTGCCCGCCTCCAGCCGCCCGACGTAGAGCAGGTACGGGTTGCGCACGCCGTACTGCTCGCGGAAGCGCTGGGGATCCACCTTCTCCGGCACGTCCACCCCCACGCCCACCACCCGCGCGGGCGCATGGTCCGGGTAGTACCGGCCGATGAGCTCCACCTCCTCGGGCGTGTTGCACAGCAGGGCTCGCGGGCGCTCGAAGACGTCCGCGTACACGCCGAAGCGGATGGGCGGCTCGTCGTGCGCCGTGGGGACGATCAGCGCCCGGTTCGCCACCATCGGCAGGCCCCACACCGTGGGCGCGTACAGGTAGGTGAAGAAGACGAAGCCGTCGTAATCCGCCCCGTGCGCGTCCAGGTGCTCGAGGAGGCCGGGCACCACCGGGCCCTGCTCGGCCACCCAGTGCTCCTCGCGCAGCCGCTCGTTGGGCTTGTCGAAGACCTGCTTGGACAGCGCGTTGAAGGGACGGATGTTCCGCACCCGCGTCACCGGGAAGCGCAGCACCTTCACGCCCTCCACGTGCGCGTCCTGCTCCTCGCCCGGCGGGAAGACGTTCTCCCACGTGAGGTGGTTCTTCGCGCACGTGGTGAGCACCGTCAGGTCCCAGTGCGGCGCGAGCTGCTCCACCACCTGCTGTGCATGGCGCTCGGCTCCGCCCGTCACCTCGCCGTAGCGCTGCACCACGACGCCCACCCGGGGCTTCTTCCTCGCCGACGGGGCGCGGCGCCTGGGGTGCTTGTCCTCACCGAGGGCCTTCGCGAGGGCCTTCTGGGTCTCCTCGGCGGAGAAGTGCTTCAGCCGCCGGGCCTGGCCCGCGAGCAGGCGCTCGCGCAGGGATGCGTCCTCGCACATGTCCACCACCAGCTCGGCGAGGAAGGCGAAGCGCTTCTGGTCGAAGGCGATGCCCGCGCCCCCGAGCGTCTCGGGTACGGCCGCCGCCGCGTAGGCCAGCACCGGCACCTCGGCGGCCATGGCCTCGATGAGCGGGACGCCGAAGCCCTCGTGCTCGCTCATGGACACGAAGACGTCCGCCGTGCGGTACGCGGCCACCAGCTCCGCGTGGTTGAGCCTTCCGAGGAAGTGCACCCCGGCCAGCTCGCTCGCCCTGCGCTGGAGCGACTTGAAGTAGCGGCTGCCCGGCTCGTAGCCACCCACCACCAGCAGGCGCGCCTCGGGCCGCAGCTCGAGCAACTCCGCGTGAAGTGCGAGCAGGTCCTCGAAGCGCTTGTGCGGCGCCACCCGGCTCACCGAGAGCACCACCGGACCCGTCCCGGACAGCCGCGCCAGCAGTGCCTTGTCCGCGTTGGACTCGGAGAAGCGCTGGGGCTCGACGAAGAGCGGGACGGTGTGGACGTTGCGGTAGCCGGCCTCGCGCAGCTCGGCGCAGTTGTAGTCCGACACGCCGAGGGCCACGTCCACGAAGGGGGCCATGGCGGCCAGCTGAGCCCGGCCCGTGACGAGCGCCTCGGCCAGCGGGGTGCCCGTGTAGTAGCGCGCGGGGCTGATGTTGTGGAAGACGACGCCCCGGCGGCAGGGCAGGTGCATCAGCCGGCTGCTCAGCGGCGAGGCGATGCCGTGGTGGTAGAGGACGAGATCATCCGGCCCGGGACGCAGCGCCGAGGCGGGGTGCGCCAGGGAGTCGAGGCCCGCACCGACCTCGCCCGCGTAGAGCTCGCCGGAGATGCCCAGCCGGCGCAGCAGGAGCTGAAGGTGCAGCGCCGCCTGTCCGGAGGCGTCGCCCGCCACGAAGCTCGGAATCAGCTGATGGACCGCCATAGGGGCACCCTGCCTATCACAGCACCGTGCTATGAGGCGCACCGTGTCAATGGGTCCTGTCGCTTTCGATGCGAGTCTCTGGGACGAGCCCACCACGGGCATCGGTCTCTACACCCGCTGTCTGGCCGAGGGCCTGGAGGCCCGGGGCGTGCGCCTGGAGCGGCTGGGCGCCCGGGTTTCCGGGGAGGACCCCCGGGGTCACCTGGGGCGCACCGCCTACGTGCTGGGCCGGTTGCCCCAGGTACTGAGGGACTCGGAGGCGCGGGTGTACCACGCGCTGGGCAACTTCAATCTCCCGCTGGTGCGCCTTCCGGGCAAGGCGTACGTCGTCACCGTTCACGACCTGATTCCCCTGCTGATGCCCGAGACGGTGTCCAGGGCCTACCGCTGGCAGTTCCAGTTGTGGCTGGCCCGGAGCGTCCGGGTGGCGGACCGGATCCTCTGTGTGAGCGCGTGCACCCGGGATGATCTGCTGGCGCGCCATCCCGAGGCCGAGAGCAAGGTGGCGGTGGTCTACAACGGGGTGGACCACGTGGACCGCCATGCACCGGATGCCACCGCCGAGGCCCACCTGCGCACGCTGTCGCTGCCGGAGCGGTACGTGCTGTACGCGGGCTCGCTGGACGTGCGGAAGAACGTGAGCCTGGTGCTGGACGCGCTCGAGCGGCTGAAGGCACGGGGACGGCCGGCGGCGCTGGTGATGGCGGGGCAGAGCTGGTTCGGCTCGGGGGCGGTGGAGACGCGCGTGGCGCGCATGCGCTCGGAGGGGCACGACATCCGCTCGCTGGGGTACCAGTCCGAGGGCGTGTTCTTCGAGTTGATGCGGCGGGCGACGGTGTTCGCGTTCCCCTCGAAGTACGAGGGCTTCGGGCTGCCGCCGCTGGAGGCCATGCGGCTGGGGACGCCGGCCATCGTGTCCACGACGGGGGCCACGCCGGAGGTGTGCGGCGAGGGCGCGTTGGCGGTGCGGCCGGATGATGCCGAGGGGCTGGCGGAGGCGATGGATCGGCTGCTGCGCTCGGACACCGAGCGGCGACGCTGGGCGGAGGAGGGGAAGCGGCAGGCGGCCCTGTTCACCTGGGCGCGCTGCGCGGACGAGACGCTCGCGGCTTACGAGCAGGCGCTGCGGCGGTAACCATACGTCGTCGGCTCCGCTCGAAGATGATCGAAGGCGGGGTGTTCGCCCAGGAGGCGGGCTTTGTGTCAGTCCGTCAGGCTCCCCGCGGAAGCGTGGCCGCGTGCACACCAGTACGATGACGGTGGCCGTCCTCCAAGAGCCCGAGGACTCCTCGCTCGTGATTCCTCCCTCCGAGCTGGAGTGGCGTACCAGCCGCGGCAGTGGGCCCGGTGGCCAGCACCGGAACAAGACGGAGAGCGCCGTCGTCCTCACGCACCTGCCCTCGGGCCTCACCGTTCGCTGCGAGTCCGAGCGCAGCCAGCACCGCAATCGCGACACGGCGCTGCGCGTGCTGCGTGCACGGCTCCTCCAGGCCCGTCAGGAGGGCCCGGCCCGGGCGGCCAACGCGGAACGGCGCAGCCAGGTGGGCAGCGGCCAGCGCGGGGACAAGGTGCGCACCATCCGGTGCCAGGATGGCCTCGTCACGGACCACCGGCTCGGACGCAAGTTGACGCTGGAGGCGTATCTGCGTGGAGAGTGGGACGCGCTGATCGGCGCGTAAGGGCTGCTCCGCGTTCTGGCATTCACACCTCGATGAATTTGGCCCCGGAGATATGTTCTTGCTCCAGGGCCTCCTTGATGTCCTGGGAGACGACGATTGCTACGAGCCAGCCCCAGGTCCGGAAGATGCGCGCGCCTTCGGTCTTCGTCGGATCGATGCGCATGTCGTAAACAGCCCGGTAGGTGCCGACCTTCTTGGGCTGTCCATCCTCGGGTTTCCAGTACATCACCTCACTGCAGCGAGCATCGTCGATGCAGCGCACGACCCGGGTGACATTGAGAATGAACCAGGGCTCTGCGAGTGAGGTGACCCTCGCTGGCAGGAACTGCACGTCCTTTGTTCCCAGGCGCTCGAAGATGCGCACAACGCGCTCGGGAATCACGGGGATGCCCAGTCCCGAGATGTTGAAGTCGAGAGGGCTCCCAGCAGGCTGGGCGATCCGAAACGTGGGCGATCCATCTATGTCCGTCACATCGAGATGCTTTCCGTCCGTGTACCGCCACGGGTCATCGAGTCTTGCACCTTGCTTGTCGAAAGGGCCTTGAAACACCCAGCCGTGAGCTCCATCTGGGGTGTAAACGTTCTGGGTGAGCCGGAAATAGGTGGGCGGAGAAGTGTCTCGAAAATTCATGGACTGGCCTTTTTGATCAGCATCTTGTTGAGCGCAGTGCCTGGGGTACAGAGTTCGTCGGCAATCTTCTTGAGCTCATCCGTTAAGGCGCGCCTGCAATCACCTACGCTTGTGCAATTACGCAGCGCATCGAGGAGTCGATCATGGATCGTCTGGTGGTACTGCTCTGAGTGCGGTCCTTGGTGACCTTGGATGTGGATGAGATTCGCGGGGTCATTGAGGATCATTCCCGCTTGTTCAAATAGTTCTTCGAACCGTGGAGTCCACGGACCACCTCGCGCGGATGACTTCCGGTTGCCGATGGTGGCGAGGTGATGCCACTCGCCGTTCTTGTTCGAGCCGTCGTCACAGATGCTCTCGGCCCGTGCGGAGGCTGCCGTGTTCCCGAGCGTCGCTCCCGCGATGACGACGCTGCCATCCGCCACGACCTGCACCGTCGTCGCCTCGGTCATCAGCAGATCATCCAGCGCAGCCGCACCGGCCGGAGCCCATTGTCTGCCTCGCAAGCCGCCCGGCGGGACGCCCGGAAGTGCCTTGCCCACTCCGTAACTCGCCACCATCACCAGCAGCCTCAGTCCGGTACCTCCCAGCGCCTTCCCGAAGCGCTCCGCGATCTTCTCCAACTCCTTCACCGTCCTCGCCTGCTCCGCGTCCTTGTACAGCCGCATGACCGTCACGGCCACGTTGCGGAGCTCGGCCACGGTGAAGCTCGTCATGAGTAAGAGGGTCAGCCTCGCGGCGAATATCTTGGAGAACAAGGGCTCGGGCGCCAGCCAGGAGGCCATGTAGAGGACCGAGGAGAGGACCACTCCCGAGACGAAGAGCGGGTCATTGAACAGCTCATGCGCCGCATGGCGGAAACCATTGCCCATGAACCGGGTCGAGAGTCGGAGGGCCATCACCTGTCGGCTGTTCTCGAGCGTTTCCGGCAGATGCAAGGTGGGGGAGCCGTATTTCGCGAAGTATTCCGCGCGGAGCTGTTCCTCCCAAGTGACCGCAGCGCAGCCCGAAGCGCATGGCACCTTGCCCGTGGCGGCGAGCAGGGAGCCTTTCGGTTCCGGCGCGGTCAGTGATTGATGGTGAAAGGCCAGGATGACACGGGCCTCTTCAACGGTGAAGTCTCGCTGCAAGGGAGAAGACAGCTCGAACGAGAGTTTCAGCCGTCCCCCAGGCAGTGGGCCCATCTTGATGGACACATCCCGTTCCATCCGGAGCGCGTCCGGAGGCCCAGCGAGGGCGGTCAGTACGGGAGCCAAGGCGAGGAGGAGCGCGGTGACAAATATCCTCATGGACATGGGGCAGAGGTTCTACCTCATGGGTAGAGGCAGTCCTGATGCGTCAGCCCGTCATCCTCCCCATCATCAATCCGAGCAGGAAGGCCGTCGCGCCCGCGGCTCCCACCATCCACAGAGGGAAACCCTGGGCTCCACCCTCTGGGGCAGGGGATGACGCTGGGCGCGCGGCGGGCTCCTCCGGGATGATCACCCGGACCTTGATGCCGCCCGCGATCAGCGCCTCCGACAGGTCATCGATGCAGCGCTCGTAGTCCTCCTCGGCGATGTCGATCGGCGTGCCGTGGTGGGCCTCGTACCGCTTCGCCACGGACTCGTGGCCGCGCAGCTGCGCTTCCTTCCTGGCCACGTCCACCCAGCCGCAGACGATCGTCGGCGCCGTGCCTTTCCTCGGGACGAGCGAGATGGGCTGCCGCGCCAGCTTCCCTCCGGCGGTGCTGGGTCCCTCGGGCTCGTCGATGCGCAGCACCCGGTGCGGTGTGCGCCCGTAGATCTTCTTCGCGAACCTGTCCTTCAGCCTCTCCGCGAACAGCGCCGCGTGGGTCGCGAACATCGTCCGGTATTCACCCTCGGGCTGCTCGGCCTCCGGCTCCGCGGCCACCTCCGCCACGGGAGCCATGCGCGTCTCGTCCGCTCGCCTCGCCCGGGGGGGCGGTGTGCGCTCGTCTTCTTCCTGCGGGGCAATGCGTGTCTCATCGGACCGCCCCGGGCTGCCTCGACCCCTGTGACCGTTCGCCATGCCAGCTCCTCACCGTGCAGGATACCCGCTCGGCGGCGCGGACGCTCAGGCACGGACGAGCCGCTGTTGCATCCCGGGGCGGGACGCCTCCGTGAGGCCCGACATCACCCTCCCCACCAGCCAGAACTCGCCCTGGATGATGTTGCCGGGCTCCAGCGGCGCCCCCAGGTCCCGGGGCGAGGCGAGCACGTCGTAGTTCCCTCCCAGCGTCCGCACGATGGCGTGCTGGAACGTCTCCCCCGTCATGAGGTTCTCCCTCAGCCCGGCTTCCAGCACCCGGCCCGTGAGGAAGGCCTCGGCCGCCTCGGGATGCTCCTCCCCCTCCGGTGAGAACAGGCCGGAGGGAATGAGGGACTCGGCGGCGAACCTCACCTCCTCCTCCGCCTGCGCCGTGAGGAAGGCCGCCTCGTCCGTCCAGACCTCGATGCCGCGCGCGAAGGCACACAGGCCCAGTTCGAGCATCGCCCCCTCGCTCACCCGCTCGCGCGTGAGCAACAGGTCATCGAGCTGCGTGGCCAACGGGTAGAAGGGCTCGCCCTTCGCGTCCAGGATCTCCACGAGCAGCGGGTCGCAGAAGCGGCAATCCGGATCGCTGGCGAACCGCGCCGCGCGCGCCTGGAGCCGCGACCGTGCGCGGAAGCCCGGGGTGGCGCACTCCACGCCGTCCTCCGACACCACGAAGCTGACGCTGGCGCCACTTGCATCCGACCAGACGCGCAGCTCATGGGCTCCCCACTTTCCCGCGGACTCGCTGCGCTCCAGCAGCAACGACATGCGGCGTCCGAAGTCCTGCGGATCCCTCGCGGTGATGCCGATGCACGACATGTTGCTGGCCATGCCGGACAGCCTACCACTGCCCCTGACAGCCTCGGGAGCGACGGGTCACCGCCACCCGCCTCACGCCGCGCGGGTGGCCGGAGACCGTTGCACCGCGCCCAGGTGGTCGGCGAGGTGCATGGCATGCAGTGCTTCGTACTCGCGTTTGTCGCACGGGCCGTAGGCGAGGTGGGGCTTCAACGCGGAGGCATCGGCCGTCTCGAAGCGGGTGATGGCCTGGCGGAGCCGCGCCAGGGCCGGAGCGAGGCCGGCGTCCTCCAGCGCGGGCGCACCCGGAATGGCCGCATCGAGCCCGTGGGACATGAAGCCCTGCGAGAGGAACTTCCGCTTCGCGATGCGGCCGATCGTCGCGCGGAACAGCGCCGGGCGCAGTCTCGGGTAGCCGTCGAGCGAGCAGTCGATGCTCTGGGCGCAGTGGACGAGCACCTGTGGCAGCGTCCAGGGGCCGGGCACCGAGGCACCCTCCGAGCGCTCCAGCGCGTCGAGCTCGGTCCGTACCTGCTCCCACGTCGTCATTCTCAGCGTTCGCGACATGTGAGCCATCCTACCGTGCGGTTCCTGGTGCATGCGGGAAGAGTTGCTCGCGAGGGGTGGGGCCTCTATCCAGGGGGTCCCATGCGAGCCAATCGTTTCCTCCTTTGTTCCGCGTCGGTGCTGTTGCTGTCGGCCAGTGCGTGCCGTGATGAGCCGGAGCCGGGCCCGGAGCCCGTCTGCACCGAGGCGCCGCTCCCGCAGCAGAACCCGCGCTCCCATACCCTGGGTGAGACCTTCTACCTGCCCCGGCTGAAGCAGGACGCGCAGTGCCCTTCCACCCTGGAGTGGCAGGTCGTCTCCGCGCCCGAGGGTAGCCGCAACACCGCCTATACGCGGGGAGCCCCCGAGCCGCGCTTCACCCCCGACGTGCCCGGCGATTACGTTCTCCGGGCAGGCGAGCTGAGCAACTCCGAGGTGTCGCTCCATGTCGTGGCCCGCTCTCCGGCCGAGCGCTTCCGCAACCACTACCTGACGCCGCTCTCCGGGGTGGTGCGCGTCGGGGAGGAGCTGTGGACCGCGAATGGCGCGTCCTACACCGTGAGCCGCCTCGCGCGGGTGGACGGCACGTACTGGCGCAAGCATGGCGAGGTGACGGTGGGCGCGTGGCCCTCGGCGCTGGCCTGGCGCGAGCCGCTGCCCTATGTGCTCGTCGCCCAGCGCGGCGGCGACACCGTGGGCTTCATCGATCGGGCGCGCGGCGTGCTCGTGGATTCACTGTGGGTGGGGGACGAGCCCTCGGGTCTGGCGCTCTCGCCGGACGCCCGGCGGTTGTACGTGTCGCTGGCCACGCAGCGCCGGGTAGCGGTGGTGGACCTCACGGTGCGCGAGGTCGTGGCGCAGGTGGAGGTGGGGTTCGATCCCCGGGCCATGGTGCTCTCGGCGGATGGCCGGCGGCTCTTCGTGGCCTCGTACCGCTCCGGCAACCGCATCAAGGACACGCGCGGCACGTACGGGCTGGGGGATGACCAGGACATCTCGGTGGTCGACACCGCGTCGCTGACGACGATCACCACCGTGGAGGGTGTGTCCGCCGATCTGCGGGCCCTGGCGCTCTCCGCGGACGGTGCCGAGCTGTACGTCGCCGCGACCGATGGAGACCCCGAGCCCTCGCAGGCGGAGCCCACGGCGAAGCCCTTCGTGCACGAGGTGGTGGTGGTGGATGCGGACGCGGCGGTGCCGAGCGTGCTGCGGCGCGCGGACCTGACGCGACAGGCTGGCTCCGGAGGCCCCGTGGTCAATCCCGCCGGGGTGCTCGTGGTGGGGGACACGCTGTGGGTCTCCTCCGAGTCCTCGGACGTGGTGGTGGCGCTCGATCGGAACACGCTCGCGGAGAAGGCCCGGGTCGCGGTGGGCCCGGGGGCCCGGCAGATGGTGGCGCTGGATGCCGCGGGCACGGTGGCCATCCACTGCTTCCAGAGCTTCGAGCTGTGGGTGCTGCGCGCGGACGGGACGGTGTTCCAGAAGGTGAAGCTCGCGGAGGATCCGCGTCCCGCGAACGTGGCGCTCGGCGAGCGCGTCTTCACCCGGCCCGGTGGGAGCTTCGCGGCGAACCACTCCTGCTCGAGCTGCCATGTGGAGACGCAGAACGACGGCATGGTGTGGCGCTTCGGTCCGTCCATCTGGCACAACGTCCGCCCGTTGCAGTTGCTGGATGCCACCACGCCGCTGGAGTGGGGTGCCTATGTTTCCAGCTCCGACAACTTCGGCTACCAGGGGCCCGCGTCCATCGTGTCGCGTCCGGCCACGCCCGAGGAGGCGCTCGGCCTCCAGTCCTTCCTGGGCTCGCTGCTCGGGGCTCCCAGGGCCACGGGTCATACCCGGCTGGACGGCAGCTACACCGAGGCCGCCCTGCGTGGAAAAGAGCTCTTCGAGGGCAAGGCCTCCTGCTCGGGGTGCCACACGCCGCCGCTGTACACGTCTCGTGCGTATGTCACGCAGGGCAAGTCCGGTGAGCCGGCCGACATCCCCACGCTCCTGGGCGTCTATCGTCACGGCATCTACTTCGTGGGCGCGCAGGCCCGGAGCCTGGAGGCCGCCCTGGACGTGGCGATCGACTACGTGAAGGTGTCACTCAGCGCCGAGGAGCGCGCGGAGCTCCTGGCGTTCCTGCGCGAGCTGACGCCGAAGGGCGGGGCGCCGATGGGCATCTGGCCGGACATCGACAGCGACGAAGGTGTCTATCCGGACGTGCGCCCGTCCGTGGCCTTCGCGGACCCGGTGGATGACTCCCAGGGGAAGACGGCCGCCGAGGTGGCGGCGGAGTTCGTGGTGCTGGAGGACGCGCTCGGCAATCGCGTGTCCGGCACGGTGGAGGTCCAGGGCGGACGGTTGACGTTCGTGCCAGCGGCACCGCTCGCGCAGGGGGCCCGCTACCGCTTCCGGGTGCTGCCGGGCCTGCCGTTCCTCTCCGGCGGCGCGCTCTGGGGCGAGCTCGGGAGCGAGTTCACGGTCGCGAAGCCGGCCGCGGGCACCTGGCCGGGGGCCATGCGCATGACGGTCCAGGTTCCGGGGCGCGGGGGCACCACGCCCGTGGACTTCGTGCTCGAGACGGCCGAGGCCTCCCGTCCGGGCGGGCTCACCGTGACGGTTCTTCCCCAAGGTTCGGGGACTCAGCAGCGTCAGCGGGTCTGGGCGCGGCTGGATGGGGACCGGTGGCTGATGCAGCCCTTCGCGATGCCGCTCTTCGGAAGCAGCGTGGCGGATGCCTCGGAGGTGGTGGGCTCGGTCACGCAGGTGGACGCATCCACCCAGGGCGTCACCCGGGTGGAGGGCAAGCTGCGCATCCGCGGGCCCGGCATCGACATGAAGGACATCGCCTTCACCCTCGTCCCGCGGTAACGGCGGTGGAGCGAGGCCCTCTCACCCGTGCAGGAGGGAGGGGGCCTCGGAGGGAGCCTCGTCCAGCGTGGCCCTGGGGCGCAGCGTGAGCGCCAGGGCCATGGCCACCAGACACACGCCGCCCACCGCCATGATGACCTGGGCGTGGGTGAAACCGGCGTGCTCGACGAGCGCCGCCATGCCGGTGGGAATGAAGGCCGCCACGAAGGCGCCCACGTGGAAGACGAGCCCCACGCACTTGCCGCGGATGCTCGCCGGGTAGAGCGAGGTGAGCAGCAGCGGGGCGATGCCCGGAGGGGCCGCGCCGAAGAAGCCACCGGCGAAGGCGCCCAGCCACATCAGCCCGGGCACCATGCCCACGTAGAGCGGCAGGAAGGGCAGCACGCCGAACGCGGCGATGGCCACCGCCTTCGCCACGCCCAGCCGTGAGGCGATCGCCCCGCACATGGCCGTCCCCAGCAGCATGCCCACGTTGACGATCGTCACCAGCACCGACACGCCCTGGACGCTCATCCCCAGCTCCGTCTTCAGCAGCACCGGGTACAGGCTGGTGAGCCCGTAATAGCCCCCGAAGTTGCACGCCATCACCAGCGAGCCCCACGCGAGCCGCGTCAATAGCACCGGATCCATGCGCCCCCGCGAGGCTCGCGCCCGCCGCTCCGCGAGGGCCTTCTCGCGATCGAAGCTCTCCGGCACGCCGTAGCGGATGGGCAGCACCAGCAGCGCCGGCACCGCGGCGATGACGAAGAGCGCTCGCCAGCCCCACAGGGGCACCACGAAGCCGGACACCACCGCGGCCAGCAGGTAGCCCACGGCCCAGCCCCCGTGGAGGATGCCCGAGGCGATGCCGCGGCTGCGCTCGGGCCAGTTCTCCATGGCCAGCGTGGCGCCGCTCGTCCACTCGGCGCCCATGCCGAAGCCGAAGAGGGTACGCAGCACCAGCACCCAGGTGATGGAGGGCGCCAGGGCCACCGCGCCGTCGCACAGCGCCAGCCAGAGGATGGAGAGCATCAGCGGCAGCTTGCGGCCCCACCGGTCCGCCATCGCTCCCGCGGCCACTCCACCCACCAGGCGCACCAGCAGCGTGAGCGTGATGGAGCCCGCCAGCACCGTCACGCCGACGCCGAACTCCTTCGCCATCTCCGGCATCACCAGCAGGTAGATGGTGAAGTCGAAGGCATCCAGCACCCAGCCCACCCAGGCCGCCAGGAACGTCCGCCACTGTTCCCGGGTGGGCTCCTTCCACCAGGGCAATGCCCGCGCCCCTGATGCTGGAAGTGCCGCCTCGCCGCGGTTGCCCGCGAGACCCTGGGTGTCCCCCTCACCGGTGTGCATGTCCAGGAGGATACCGGAGCCCCGGGCGATGCGCTCGCGGGTGAACGTCTCCAGCACGTTCCTCCTTGCGCGGGCAGGGAAGCGTGGCCAACCCGTTGGCTCGAATTCCGCCCAGGAGGCCGTCGTGCGTTTTCGCACACTTCTCATCGTGGCCGGCCTGCTCGCCGGCCTGCCCACGCTGGCCCAGCAGAACATCCAGGTGTCGCCCTCACTGGAGACGGCGCAGGTGCTCGGTGCTGGGGCCGTGGTGCAGGGCGCGGCCCTGTGGATACATCCCACGGACCCGGCCAGCAGTCTGCTCTTCGTGGCGGACAACCAGGTCGGGCTGCTCGTCTATCGGACCTCGGGCGCCCTGCTGTTCTCTCAGTCCTCCGAGGGCGTGGCCGCGGGCGTGGACGTGCAGGAGAACGTCCAGGTGACGGGCATCTCCCAGTCCCTGGTGATGGTGGCCAACCCGAGCCTCCAGGCGCTCGTGGCGTACATCGTGGATCCCACGACGCTCGGCCTGCGTAGCGCGGGGCTGTCCCCTATCAACACCACGGGCTTCGTGCCCAACAGCGTGGCCTTGTACGTGAGCCCCACCACCGGACGCTTCTTCGCCTTCGCCGGGAGTGCCACGGGCGTTGTCGCGCAGTACGAGCTCACCGGCCAGGTGGGAGACGGAGGCGTCGACGTCACCCCGGTGCGCACCTTCGACGTGGGGGACTCCGTGGTGGGCCTGGCCGTCGACGACACCCAGCGCACGCTCTACGCCGTCGAGCAGGGCAATGGCATCTGGCAGTACGGCGCCGAGCCCGACGCCGGGGATGCCCGGGTCCTGGTGGATGGGATCACCGGAGCCGGAGGAGGGCTCGATGCACCGCTGGGCGGCGTGGCCCTCTACACGGCGTCCGGAGTCCGGGGCTACCTGCTGGCGGTGAGTGGCGGCGCGAGCGCGGTGCGCATCTACGAGCGGCAGCCCTCGGCCCATACGTTCCGGGGCAGCTTCACCGTGGCCCAGGACGGAGGAATCGACGCGGTGGATCGTCCGCGCCACGTGGTGGTGACCAACCGGTCCCTGACGGGCTTCCCGCTGGGGATGGTGGCCGTGCACGACAGCACCAACGCCACGGGAGGCAACGAGAACTTCAAGCTCGTTCCGTGGCAGGCCATCGCCACCGGCTTCACGACGCCGCTCGTCGTGGACACGGGCAATCCCACCACGCCCACGGATGGAGGCACGCCGGACGCCGGAACGGAAGATGGGGGAACGGGGGCACGCGCCCCGACGTTCCGCCGGTGGGCGAGCCGGGCCCGGTGCCGCCGGGCTACAACGACAACGGCCCCAATTGCTACTGCTCCTCGGTGTCCGTGCCGGGCTCGGTGCTGCTCGTGCTGGCGGGCGTGCTGCTGCTCTCGCGCCGGCGTCCCAGGGCCTGATGCGGGTTGCCTGCGGGGGGGCGGCTGGGCTCAACTCGCCGCCCGCATGCACACCTCCCGACTCCTCTTCGCGCTGGCGGCCCTCGTGGCCGCGGGTTGTGCCAGCGCTCCGCGTCCTTCCTCCCAGGCCCTCCAGGCTTCTTCCGAGCCCGTGCGGCTCACCCTGGTGGCCACCAATGACTTCCACGGCTGGCTGATGCCCCAGAAGACCTCGCTGCCCGGTGGGCTCGAGGTGGAGCAGGGCGGGGCGGCCGTCTTCGCTGGCTACCTGGCCCGGCTGCGCGCGGACAACCCGGGCGGGGTGCTGCTTCTCGACGCGGGAGACCTCTTCCAGGGCACGCTCGCCTCCAACCTCACCGAGGGCGCCGCCGTCATCGACGTCTACAACCAGCTCGGCTACGCGGCCGCGGCGCTCGGCAACCACGAGTTCGACTACGGCCCGGTGGGCCCCCGCGCGGTGCCCGGGCCGGGCGAGGACGCCGTCGGAGCGCTCACCGCGCGCATCCGCCAGGCGCGCTTCCCGCTGCTCACCGTCAACGTGCGCGACGCGGCCTCCGGCCAGCCTCCCGCGTGGCTCGGCAATGACGGCACGCTGCTGGTGACGCTCAAGGGCGTGAAGGTGGGCGTCGTGGGCCTCACCACCCCGAGCACCCCGCGCATCTCCAACCCCACTCACGTGGCTTCCCTGCGCTTCGAGCCCATGCTGCCCACCACGCTGGAGGCCGCGAAGCGTCTGCGCGCCCAGGGCGCCGAGGTGGTGGTGGGCCTCGCCCACGCGGGTGGCAAGTGCTCGGACCTCTCCAACCCGCGCGACACCTCGAGCTGTGATCGCGAGGACGCGGAGATCGTCGAGCTCGTCGAGGCGCTGCCCGCGGGCACCCTGGACGCCGTCTTCGCCGGCCACACCCACCAGCCCATGGGCCACTTCTTCAAGGACGTGCCCGTCCTGTCCACCTCGGGCCTGGGCCGCTCCTTCGGCGTGGTGGAACTCTTCGTGGACCCGGTGAGCCGCAAGGTGGTGCCCGCGAGCACCCGCATCCAGGCCGCCATTCCGGTGTGCGGCAAGGTGGAGGCGACGACGGGTCACTGTGATCCACGCAAGCTGAAGGACGTGGGAGCCTCGGCGCAGCTGGTGCCCGCCACGTTCCTCGGCGGTACGGTGGAGCCGGACAAGGCGGTGGAGGCGCTGGTGACCCCCGCGCTCGCCCGTGTGGAGGAGGTGCAGCGCCAGTCCCTCGGTGTCGCCGTCACCGCGCCCCTGGGCCGCAACTACGAGGCCGAGAGCGCGCTCGGCGACGTCCTCACGGACGCCCTGCGGGAGATGGAGAAGGCGGACATCGCGCTGCTCAACTCCGGCGGCCTGCGCGCCAACGTGAAGGCCGGTACGCTCACCTACGGCGACCTCTATGAGGTGTTGCCGTTCGACAACACGGTGTCCATCGTCACCGTCAACGGGGACGAGCTGCGGCGCCTGCTGACGGCCGCCTATGGCTCGGGCTCCGGCGTCTTCCAGCAGTCCGGGTTGAAGGTGAAGCTCTCCCGTTGCCCTGGCCCCGAGCGCCTGCGCGACGTCACCCTGGCGGATGGCAAGCCGCTCGAGTCCGGCCGCCTCTACCGGGTGGTCATGCCCGACTTCCTGGCGCGGGGTGCCGGCGGTCTGGCTCCGGTCCTGTCGCAGTTGCCCGCCGAGCGCATCGATCTGGGCAGCGACCGCGAGGTGATCCTCCGGGATGGGCTCGCCAACTGGTGGAAGGGCCGGGGCACGGCCATCTCCGTGCCCGCTACAGGCCGCATCAGCTTCGTGGACGAGGGCGCGGTGTGCCCCGCCAAGGACGCCGCCGGGGCCCGCTCCGAGCGGCCTTGACAACAGGCCCGGAATCGCGCGCGGGCCGGTATATCGGCTCGGGCGCGATTGCGCCTCCCCCGGGAGCCCGCGCAAGTGGCCGAGATCCGGGCAGATCCCATCCTGGGCCGAAAAATCGGCCTGGGATCAGTTTCCAACGACCGTTTTCCTCCTTAGTCTAGGGCGGGCGCGTCGTGATCCGGGGAGCCTTGGAAGGCACCGATCGCGGCCGCCGGCTGGGAGGGACACACATGCTTTACAAGGTTACCCCGATGATGCCGCCACCGGCCTCGAAGGAGGCCAAGACGGCGCGCGAGCCGGGGCAGCCGCGCAAGCGGCGCAAGTCGGCGGTCTACGATGCCGACGGGCACGAGGTGCTCATTTCGCTGATGTGCCTCAAGTGCCGCACGCTCAAGCCGCTCGCGCAGTTCGGTCTGCGCAAGATGGCGGACGGGGCCATCCGCAATCAGCCCTGGTGCCGTGGGTGCCGCTCGGGTGCGGGGACGCGCAAGCCCAAGGAGGACAAGGCCACCGAGACGATGAACGTCGTGGCCGAGGCTCCCGCTGCCGTCGCGCCCAACCTCCAGGTGGTGCCGGCTCCGGCCGCCGCTTCCGCCGAGGACGAGGCCCCGGTCGCCGTCGCCTCGCAGGGCTGAACTGATCCAGCCTGGCTGTGTCCCTCCGAGGGGCGGAGCGCTTCGCTTCGACCCTGGATGGAGGGATCTACCCAGGAGATGGCGCGGCCCGGCGTCGGGCCAGCACGCAGCCCAGGGTGAGTCCGGCGAGGACTCCGTCGAGCACGTGCCACAGCAACCACTTCAGCTTCAGGTCGAGCGGTCCTGACGGCGGGGCGTGTGCCAGCCTCAGTGCGAGCAGCAACGCGCCGAAGGCGACGGTGGGCAGCAGCACCAGGAGGAAGTCGCGCCAGCGGCCTCCGGGCGCTTCGGGCAGTTGGGCGTAGTGGCGTACCAGGAATCCCAGCACCACCAGCGAGCCCACCACCGAGG
The DNA here is from genome assembly GCF_000733295.1 of Archangium violaceum Cb vi76. GTDB lineage: Bacteria > Myxococcota > Myxococcia > Myxococcales > Myxococcaceae > Archangium > Archangium violaceum. The sequence continues at coordinate 24,751 of NZ_JPMI01000228.1, forward strand.
AGCCGTGCTGGAGCCACGTGGCGAGCGGCAGCTCCCAGGGGCCCAGCGTGAGCGGGTTGTCGGGGTAGAGCACGCTCGAGGGCCAGCGGTAGCGGTGGGTGAAGCTGTCCCAGATGGCATGCGTGGCCGCTCCGAGCCCCAGCGCGAGGATCGCCAGGGCCCAGGCTCGCGCGCCGCGGGGGAGTCCCCGGGTGCGGAGGAATCGGCCCCACTGGACTCCGCCCACGGTGGGCAGCGTGCGGTGCAGCACCGGGAGCACCAGCACCTCCAGCCACACCCAGAGGATCAGACCCACGGGCAGGCTGAAGCGCAGCAGTCCCTCGGGAGTGTGGGAACTGCGCGAGCCCATTCCGAACAGGTACGCGAGGTCGGGGACGCTGGCCCCCACCACGAGCGCGGCCGGGGGCAGCCCGTGGAACCGGCACAGGGGCAGGATCGCGGCGGCGTGGGCGGGCAGGGTGAGGGGCATTCGGCGCGGATGATAGTAGCTTGGGCGCGTGTCCAACGACGCTCAGCTCTTCCAGAACGCTCCTTCACGCCGGCGGGCCCTGTCCGAAGCGGCGCTCGTGCTCGTCACCGTGTTCGTTCCGGGGTCTCTTGCCCTGCTCGACCTGGTGCCACGCCTCGTGATCACCTGCCTCCTGGCCGCCTGGGGGCTCGCGCTCCTGCGTCCCTGGGTGGACTGGCGCGCGGGCCAGATTCCCCGCGCGGTGGGCGCTGTCCTTCTCTTCGGGCTGGCGCTCGGGGCTTCCATGGCGGGTGGCTGGCTCGGAGGGGAGGGGGTTGTGCCACCGCCCCGGCTCGGCGTGCAGCACAAGGGTGTCTCCGTGGAGGGGGACGGGCAGGACGTGCAGAAGGTGGTGGAGCTCACTCGTGTGGTGCCGGGAGCGCCGGCGGACGGCCGCCTGGAGGTGGGAGACCGGATCCTCGGGGTGGATGGTCAGATGTTGTCCTCATCGGATCCCGAGGAGGAATTCCAGGAGCGCATCCGGACGGCGGGAGACGGGGCCAGCACCGAGATGCGGTTCATCGTCCAGCGCAAAGGCGAGATGAGCGAGGTGAAGGTGCCTGTCGGGCCCACGCCGAATGCCAGTCCCTTCAAGAGGCCCGACGCGATTCTGTGGCTGTGTCTGCGTGCGCTCGGGGTGAGCCTCCTCGTGGGGCTGTTGCTCTGGAGGGACGGGCAGGGGCCGGCTCAGCTCGGGCTCGTTCGCGAGGGGCTGGGGCGGGAGATCCTCATCTCCGTTCCCGTCGTTGTCGGCGCGTACGCCGCCAACATCGCCGCCTCCATTCCGCTCGCCTTGCTGGGGGTGTTCTTGAAGCTCACCGACAAGGAGCTCATGGCTCGCAAGGAGGTGGCCACGGGACTCGTGGAGATGGGGCTCAGCGTGCCCGTCTTCGCCGCGGCGATGGTGCTCGTGGCGGGCTTCGAGGAGCTCGCCTTCCGGGGCTTCCTCGTCCCGAGGTTGAAGCTGCTCCTGGGAAATTGGCCCGCCGCGGTGGTGCTCTCGGCCGCGCTCTTCGGGCTGGGGCACTTCTACGAAGGCGTCCTCGCTGTCGTGCAGACCGCCGTGCTCGGGGCCTACTTCGGCTTCGTCTTCGTCTTCGTCCGCCGCTTCCGGTTGCCCTCCGTGATGCTGGCGCATGCGGCGTTCAATACGATCAACTTCACGTTGATGCTCTGGCTCCAGAGATCAGGGATGCTCGAGAAGATCACCGCACCGCGGCCTCCGGCTCCTTGAACGGTTCACACGGAGGGAGACGCGGGGACAACCCGGGAGCCGGATACCCTCACCCCGTCCCTCTCCCGGGGGGAGAGGGGAAGTAGGGCGCGAGTGACGTCCGGACGTTCTGGCTACAGGCGCAGACCCGCGGGCAGGGTGTCGCCGAGCGCTCGCGCTTCATCCGCCGCTTCGAGCGCTACTACTTCCGTCACCATCCGCACCCAGGTGTCCGCTGCCTTCGCCGCTCGCAGCGCCTGGGCTGTCTTCGCTCGCAGCTCGGGGCTGATGTCCCGCATGCGGTCTCCCGTCAGCCGTGCGAGCTGCGCCGCAGCGAACGGCGCCCCGTCGATGTGCTTGAGGTCCAGCTCCAGCAGCAGCGACAGCCAGGCCTCCGCCACCTCCACGTCCACCACCTTGTGGCTGCTGCCGTACAGCGGCACTCGAGCGCCCAGACGTCCCAGCGCCCACGCCCACGGGCCGCCGCTCTTGTTCTCCGCCTTCAGCCGCGCCGCTACCCACCCGCCCAGCTCCGCCTTGTCTCCTGGCTCCAGGTGCTCCAGTGAGGCCGCCGTGCGCACCATCTCGTCCAGGCCCTCGGGCTGGATGCCCTTGAGCTTGCCCGGCGGTTGGGGCGCGTCCAGCGGCACCTTCCTCGCCAGGTGCGGCTTCAGGTAGTCGTAGAGCTTCCGCTGCTGCGCTTCGCTCAGGCCTCCCGCGATGCGCCGCCACATCACCCAGAACTCGATCCACACCGACTTCTCGGTGTGGTGCTGCACCAGCGGCTCGAAGAGCGTGAACGTCTGCTCCGCACGCCAGTGGTCCAGCGGGTAGCCGAAGCCCGGCCGCAGTGTGTAGCCCGTCAGGCTGTAGAAGACGCGCTCGTGGTCCGCCGTGCGCCGCCGCTTGGACGCTCCCGCGAAGAGCGTGCTCCACAGCTCGCGCAGTACCGGCACCCGCCACGTCTCGCGCGGGCCCAGCACCTTCTCCAACGTGCGCGACAGCTGCTTCACGTCCTTGGGGCCAATCGGCAGGGGCTTGTTGCCGTATACCCGCTCGGCGTTTTCCTTCGCCTCGGCGAAGCGTGCCGGCATGGACTCGGTGACCGTCAGCTCCCGTTCGCCGCTCGTGCCTCGCAGCTCGAACTCCAGGCGCCAGCGCTCGTCCGCCACGTTCGACACGGCGAAGAGCTCCAGCGTGCCAATCTCCGTGAGCCCCGCCTGCAGGTGCACCGGCACCTCCGCCGTCTTCCCCGCGGCGCCCTTGAGCACCGTATGGATGGGCGGCAGCGGCTTCAGCTCCTCCGTCAGCGGCACCACGTCGCCCGGCTTGTCGATGCGGTCGCTCGTGGTGGAGTACAGCGTGAACTGCACCGGCCGCCCCAGCGTCAGCGTGAAGGAGCGCTCTCCGATGTCGACCTGGTTGCCCTCCTCGAAGCCTCGAGGGATGAGGCACAGCACCGGCTGCTCCGTGCTGTCCGCCGGCCGCTGCAGGGCCACGTAGTACGCACGCGCCGCGCCGCCGCCGATCTTCAGGCCGTGCCCGCGCCGCACCAGTCCGTACCAGGCCGCGCCGCGCGCCACCGCCAGCTCCAGCGACTCGTGCTTCAGCAGCCGGATGCGCGGAGCCCCCGGCCACCACGCGCTCACCGCCTCCACCAACCGCTCGGCCAGTTGGGGCGAGTTGAAGACACCTCCATTGAGGAGGATGGCGTCGGGGCGGGGGAGGGCACCTTCCGCGGGCGCCGTCTCGCCCAGCGCCGTGAAGCCCGCCGCCGCGTGCTGAGCGAGGAAGGCCGCCAGGTGCCGGGTGATGGCCGCGTCCTGCGCGTACGGCAGTCCCAGCTCCTGCAGCGCCATGCGCGACACGCGCCGCGGCCGCTCCTGCGCACCCGAGCGCGGGAAGAAGCCGTCCATGACGAGGCTCTCCGCCTCCTCACGCGTGAGCTCCGTGGACAACGAGCCGCCCAGCAGCCGGCTGCCCTCGGAGACGAGTGACACGCCATACCGCTCGGGAGGGTTGTTGCCGAGCAGGGCCTCCTTGGCGGTGCGCGCCGCCTGGATGGCCTGGGTCCACTGGGTGGCGGACAGGCGCCGGTTGCCGTCCGGGAAGAGCTTCTCCTCCACGCGTTTGGCGAGCGCGGCGTCCATGTTGTCGCCGCCGAGCATGAGGTGCTCTCCCACCGCGAGCCGCCGCAGCATGGGGCCCTCGGGAGACACGCCCGCGTGCACCAGGGTGAAGTCCGTGGTTCCACCGCCCACGTCCACCACCAGCACCAGCCGCACGTCCTCCAGCGACTGCGCCAGGTCCTTCCGGTGGCGCGCGGTGTAGTCGTAGAAGGCCGCCTGCGGCTCCTCCAACAGGGTGAACTTCTCCAGGCCCGCCTTGCGCGCGGCGCTCACCGTGAGGGCGCGCGCCGCCTCGTCGAAGGAGGCGGGCACGGTGATGACCACCTCCTGCTGTGCCAGCGGGGCCTCGGGGTGGGCGTGGTTCCACGCCCGGGCCATGTGCTGGAGGAGCAGGGCACTGGCCTCCACCGGGGACAGCTTCGCCACGTCCGCCGGAGCGCCCCACGGGAGGATGGGCGCGGAACGGTCCACGCCCGGGTGGCACAGCCAGCTCTTCGCGGACGTCACCACCCGGCCCGGCACCCGGGCTCCCTGCCAGCGGGCGAGCTCGCCCACCACCTGTGAGCCGCTGTCGCCCCAGGGCAGACGGAGCGACCCGGCGGCGAGCTCATGGCCGGCGGGCACGTAGACACACGAGGGCAGCAGGGGCCGCGGGCTGACCTCGCCCTGTCGCACCAGTTGGGGGACGGGGAAGTCCTCCACGGGAGCGGTGGGGCCCTTCGAGGGGTCCACCGAGGCGACGGCGCAGTGCGTGGTTCCGAGGTCGATGCCGACGATGTGCATAGGCGTGCGGGCGGCCCTTGCTGGCCGCGCGGGGCTCCTTCTACTCCTTCATGCGGACGTTGAGCTCCAGCTTCCACTTCCCGGGGCCGTCCTTCTGCAGGCATCGCAATTCCAGCGTGCCCACCTCGGTGACGGCGGCCTGGAGGTTGACGGGGGTGAGATCCCCGTAGGGCGCGGGCGTGCCCGGGAGCGTCGTCTCGATGGGGGCGAGCTCCTCGAACTCGTCGTTGCCGTCCACGTCGTCCACCAGCACGCCCACCTTGTCGTCGCGCCGCACGGACGAGGCGAAGAAGCGGAAGCTGGTGGGCTCGCCGGTGACGAGGCCGAACTCCTGCGGAGGCACATCCGCCTGGGTGCCCTCTTCCATACCGAAGGGGGCCACGCACAGGGCCTTCACCGGGGGCTCCATGCCGGGCACGGCGGGCATGGCCGTCTCCACGCCCACGTAGTAGGCGCGAGCCGTGCCGCCGCGGATGCGCAGTCCGTGGCCCTGGCGCACCCAGCCGTAATAGGCCGCGCCGCGCGCCACGGACAGGTCCAGGTCCGCGCCCGCGAGCTCCTGGGCCGGCTGGCCACCGTCCGCGGTGAGCCAGGAGTTGAGCACCTCCATCACCCGGGCCTTGAGCGGGCCCGCCTTGAAGACGCCACCATTGAAGAGCACGGCGGTGGGGTGGATGAAGGACTTGCCGCCCACGTTCACCGGCGAGTCCGGCGAGTTGGCCAGCGCCTGCGCCTGCCGGGTGAGGAAGGCGGCCAGGTGCTTCGTCACCGCGGGGTCCTGCGCGTACGGCAGCGCCATCTGCGCGAGGCCGGTGCGCCGGGCCACGCGCGGCAGCTCCGCGACGGGGGAGGGCGGGAAGAAACCATCGGTGAGGACGCGGTCCAGGTCCTCGCGGGCCAGCTCCGTGCGCAGCGTGCCGCCGATGAGCGACGAGCCGCGGCCCGGAATCGCGATGGGCGCCTTCGCCATGGACGGATCGCCGTACAGCGTCTCCTTGGCCATGCGGCAGCCGTAGGTGAGGGCGTTGAACTGCCACGCGTCGAGCTTCTTGCCCTCGGCGGTGAGGCGCTGGTTGAGCGTGTGCGCCAGCGCCAGGTCCATGTTGTCGCCGCCCAGGAGGATGTGGTCCCCCACCGCCACACGGGTGAGCTCCACGTCGCCCGCGCGGTCGCGCACGGTGATGAGCGAGAAGTCCGTGGTGCCGCCACCCACGTCCACAACGAGGATGACCTCGCCCACCTTCACCTGCTTGCGGAAGGTCTCTCCCTGCGCCTCCAACCAGGCGTAGAGCGCCGCCTGTGGCTCCTCCAGGAGGATGATGTTCTCCAGGCCCGCGGCCTTCGCGGCCTCGAGGGTCAGGTCGCGCGCGGCGGCGTCGAAGGAGGCCGGGACGGTGATGATGACGTCCTGCGCGGCCATGGCGTTGCCGGCGTCCTCCTTCGTCCGGGCGAAGGTGTGGTCCCACGCCTCGCGCAGGTGGCGCAGGTAGCGCGTGGAGGCCTCCACCGGAGACACCCGCTGCACCTCCTCGGGGGCCTGCCAGGGGAGCAGCGCGCCGCGCCGGTCCACCCCGGGGTGGCTCAACCAGCTCTTCGCCGAGGACACCAGCCGGGTGGGCACCTTGGCCCCGTGCACGCGGGCGAACTCACCGGAGATGCTCGTGGCCGCCGGGTTCCACGGCAGCGCCAGGCTCCCCGGGGGGAACTCCTGGCCGCCAGGCAGGTAGAGGAACGAGGGCAGCAGTGTCCGGGCCTCCACGGTGCCGGGCGCTATCAGCTGCGGGATGGGCAGCATCGACTGCGCCGCGCCACGCGCCTTCGCCTCCTCCAGGTTGAAGTAGGAGACCGCGGAGTGCGTGGTGCCGAGATCGATTCCAATCGCGTATCGGGCCATATGCGCTCCAATCTGGTGTCAGGACAGCTCGACTTCAGCGGGCGACAGCACCCGGGGATCCATCGCTGGACTGGTGGACGGGAATTTCACGGCCGTGGTCATCCACCCGTGGTGCTTGAGTGCTCCGTTATAGGGAGGCTGGCCCGCCACGTTGCCGGTGAGGCGGATGCGCTGGGCGTCGAAGCCGGCGGGCACGTCCACCCGGTCGCCCTCGGACTGGGGCAGCACCGGCTCCAACGTGAGGTACTGGCGCAGCACCTTGCGGCACCCTTCGTGGACGATGCGGGCCGCGGCGCCCACGTCCGCGTCCGGGAAGGCCGCCACGTCCTCTTGTAGGAAGTCGATGAGCCGCCCCTCGCGCTGCAGCATGGCGAGGAACTGGAGGGCCGGAGCGTGCTCCCGCTCGGGGGGCAGTGGAGCAACCGGCTCCTTCTTTTCTGGCGCCTTTTCCTGGGTGGCCTGTCCGGCGGGCAGCCCGGTGGGCGTCCCGGCGGGCAACTGGCCGGCCTTGTCGGCCTCGCGCACGGGCAGTACGGCCTGCGCGAACGCCTGGTCGAACCAGATCCGCCAGAAGCACACGAACGCGAGCCAGAAACGAGCGAAGAACGAGAGCGAAGGCTGGTCGGTCATCGGCTCCGGATAACAGACCCCTGGAGCTTTTCAATTCACTCGTAGCCCAAATGAAAAGGGCCTCACTGTTTCCAGTGAGGCCCTTCTCTGTTGCATGGTGGAGGTGGACGGGATCGAACCGACGACCTTCGCATTGCGAACGCGACGCTCTCCCAACTGAGCTACACCCCCGCAACCACTATGTGTCCCAACGTGTCTCAGCGGCGGGGCTTTTTCTCCGCCGCCGAAAGACGAACGGGCAGATACAGGACCCTATTCCAGGTGTCAAGCCGGGAATCTTCCGGGTCCCTTGCGCGATTGACGCGCGGCAACTCAGGGTGTCATAAGAACCCCCTCCCATCAGGCGCTGCCCATCGGAATGTCTACTCCCTCATCGAAGTTGAGCCCGGCCGAGATTACGAAGCTGGAGCAAGCGTTCGCTTCAGACCCTTCCTCCGACGCGTACAAGCCGCTGGCCGAGGCGTATCTGGCCGCCGGCCGCTTCATGGAGGCGATGGTGGTCTGCAAGAAAGGGGTGAAGGCCCACCCTGATCGTGCGGATCCTCGCCTCCTCCTGGCCCGCGTGTACGCGGACCAGGGCAAGGACAAGAAGGCCCTGGAAGAGGTGCTCGGCGCGCTCCAGGTGCAGCCCAACGACAAGGCCTCGCTGCGCATGGCGGGGACGCTGCAACTGAAGACCGGCGAGGGCGAGGCTGGCAGGGCCAACCTCCTCAAGGCCTACGCGGCGGATACCGCGGACGCCGAGACCCTCGCGGCGATGCAGCAGTTCCAGGTGCAGCCGCCCCAGGCCGCCGCGCCCGTGGCCGCTCCGGCTCCTGTCGCCGCGCCCGCTCCTGTCGCCGCGCCCGTGGCTGCTCCGGCTCCCGTGGCCGCCGCGCCCGCTCCCGCCGCCGAGCCCGCTCCGGCTCCCGCCGCCGCCCGCAAGCGCCCGGTGGCCGCCGAGGAGGATGAGGAGGAGGCTCCGCGTCCCAAGGCCCGCGCCGAGAAGCCCGCGGCCCCGGCCCGCCGCGCCGCGCCGGTAGTCATCGACGAGGACGATGACGTCGATGACGACGAGGACGCGCCTCGCAAGTCGCGCAAGAAGGGTTCTGGCGGGAGCGCCAAGTTCATCACGCTCGGCCTGGTGATCGCCGTCCCCCTCATCCTGGGCGGCTACTTCTGGCAGGGGCGCCTGGCCGCCCAGCGCAACCGGGAGATCAAGAAGCAGCTCGACGCCGCCACCGAGCAGCTCAAGCACGACTCGTTCGCCTCCTACAAGAAGGCCTGCGAGGCGGCCGACAAGGCGCTCGAGGTGGATGACACCTCCACCGCCGCCCACGGCTACCTGGCCTACGCCTACGCCATCCGCTGGGGTGAGCACGGCGGTGGTGACGACGCCCGCAAGCGCGCCGAGGAGCACCTGGCATCCGCCCAGAAGAGCGGGGAGATCAGCTCGCACCTGTACGCCGCCGAGGCGCTCATCAAGACGTACGGTGGTAAGGGCAAGGACGCGCTCACGGAGCTCGAGGGCCGCGTCAAGAAGTTCGACGAGGAGGGCAAGCGCAGCTCGCTGCTGTACCTCACGCTCGGCCTCATCCAGATGAACGCGGGTGACCTGGACCGCGCCAAGGACAACCTGGAGAAGGCCCAGGGCCTGTCTCCGGATGATCCGCGCATCTACGCCGCGCTCGGTGCCGCGTACCGCCGGCTCGGCCAGGACGCCATCGCCTGGAAGAACTACGACTTCGCCCTGCGCTACGAGAAGGACCACCACGAGTCGCTGCTCGGCAAGTCCCTGCTGATGCTGGAGCAGGACGAGGCCAACTTCGGGCTGGCCGCGGTGATGATCAAGAAGCTGCTGGAGGCCGAGCCGCCCCCGTCGCCGCGTCAGCTCGCGGCGGCCAACCTGGCGCGCTCGCTGCTCATCTCGCGCGTGTCCGCGTCCATGGAGAAGCTCAAGCCCGACGAGCAGGCCAAGCTCGCCGAGGCCACCGGGGTGCCCGCCGAGAAGGAGAAGGCGCGCCAGGAGCTGGTCAAGGCCGAGGACACGGGCTTCACGCTGGACAAGGCGAGCCCCGAGCTGTCGCTCATCAAGGGCCGCCGGCTGCTCTCCGAGAACGAGTACGACAAGGCCGCCGAGGAGATCCGCAAGGCCATCAAGATCGACCCCACGCGCGCCCAGTTCTACGTGGAGCTGTCCAAGGCCCTCATGGGCAAGCAGGGCGGCGAGAAGGAGGCCTCCGAGGCGCTCGTCACCGCCATCAAGACCATGGGTGACAGCCCCAAGCTGCTCACCATGCTGGGCAACGCCTACCGCAAGCAGAACAAGCTCAACGAGGCGATCGACGCGTACAAGCGCTCGGTGAAGGAGCCGAACGCGAAGAACCCCGAGGCCCGTCTGGCCATGGGCACCATCTTCCGCGAGCGCGGCGAGTGGACGATGGCGCAGGAGACGCTGGAGAAGGCGAGCACCGAGTTCATCGGCCAGCCGGACCGGGCCGCCACCGCGCTGCTCGAGCTGGCGCGCGTCTTCGAGGGCAAGGGCGACCCCGCCAAGGCCGACGAGACGTACCAGAAGGCGCTCAACGCGGACGAGAACTACTGCCCGGCCTACTACTTCTACGCGGCGTTCCTCAAGAAGGACCCGAAGCAGGCCTCCAAGGCCAGGCCGCTGGCGCAGCAGTACATCACGTGCGCGCCCAAGGGCGAGTACGTGGCGCAGGCCGGCGCGCTGTGAGCCAGGCTGCCGCCTGGAACAAGCGGTTCTGATAGCGACGGGCGCGGGGATGGTGAAAATCCCGCGCCCGTTTGCTTGAAGTGCGACTCCCCCCTGTGTAAGGGGAGGGGCGTTTTCCACCCCGGGCGGAGTCCGCTCCGCCTCCCACCGCGTCAGCAGCGAGCTTGACGTGCCTTGGGGAGTCCTGCGTGAGCGCGCGTGCCTTGAGTGAGTCGAGCTTCGCTTCGGATCTGCTGTCCCTCACCAAGCCGAGGCTGTCCGGGCTGGTGATCGCCACCGCCGCGGGCGGCATGTGGCTGGCGCCCGGCGAGCTGACGGTGCCGCGCATCCTCGTGACGCTGCTGGCCACCGCGGGCACGGTGGGCGCCGCCAACGCGCTCAATTGCTACTGGGAGCGGGAGAGCGATCGCTTCATGGCGCGCACCGCCAACCGTCCGCTGCCCTCGGGACGCATGGAGCCGGGCGTGGCGCTGGGCTTCGGGCTGGCCCTGGCGGCGCTCTCCCTGCCGGCGCTCGCCCTGGGCGCCAACCTGCTCACCGCGGGCCTGGGCCTGGTGGCGCTGCTCAGCTACGTGCTCGCGTACACGCCGCTCAAGGCGCGGACCTCCGCCTCCATGCTGGTGGGCGCGGTGCCCGGCGCGCTGCCTCCGCTCATGGGCTGGACGGCCGTCACCGGGCAGATCGACGCGGGCGGCTACGTCCTCTTCGCCATCCTCTTCCTGTGGCAGATTCCGCACTCCATCGCGATCGGCCTGTTCCGCCAGGACGAGTACGCGGCGGCCGGCCTCAAGACCGTGCCGCTGGAGCGCGGAGAGGACTCCAGCCGGCTGCAGATCGTCCTCTACCTGGTGGCGCTGGTGCCCATGACGCTGCTGCCCTTCCAGCTGCGCATCGCCGGGGCGTGGTACCTGGCGGCGGCGGTGGTGCTGGGCCTGTCCTTCCTCGGGCTGGGAGCGACCGGCCTCTTCCGGAGCCTGGGAAGGCCCTGGGCGCGCCAGACGTTCCTGTTCAGCCTGCTGTACCTGGCCGGCCTCTTCGCCGCGCTGATGCTCGACAGTGGGGGACACGGTTGATTCGAGGATGACGCACTCCGCGGTGCCCCTGCTCCAGCTCGACGGCCTCACCCGGCGCTTCAAGGCGCGCGTGGCGCTCGAGGGGCTGAACCTCTCGGTGGGGGCGGGCGAAATCGTCGGTCTGCTCGGCCCCAACGGGGCGGGCAAATCCACCACCTTCCAGCTGCTCGCCGGCCTGCTCTCCCCGGACGCAGGGCGCGTGCTCTTCGAGGGGCGGCCCCTGTCTCTCCACGATCCGGCCCTGCGCCGGCGCATGGGCATCATCTTCCAGCGCGGCAGTCTGGATGACCTGATGAGCGCGCGGGAGAACCTGCGGCTCGGCGCCCGGCTGTACGGGCTGACGGGCGCGCGGGCCCACGAGCGCGTGGAGCGGATGCTCCGCCTCATTGGCCTCCAGGACCGCGGCGACGAGCGCGTTTCCACCTGGTCTGGCGGCATGCGCCGGCGGCTGGAGCTGGCGCGTGCCCTGGTGCACCAGCCGCGCATCGTCCTCATGGACGAGCCCACACAGGGGCTCGACGAGGCCTCCTTCCGCTCCTTCTGGTCCCACCTGCGCGCCCTGCGCGATGCCGAGGGCCTCACCGTGCTGCTCACCACGCACCGCGCCGACGAGGCGGAGATGTGTGACCGGCTCGCGGTGCTGGACTCGGGCCGGCTGGTGGCCACGGATACGCCCGCGGCGCTGGCCGCTCGGGTGGGCGGAGACATCCTCACCCTGGAGGCCCGGGAGCCCGAGTCGCTCGCGGCCGAGCTGCGCCAGCGGCTGGGCCTGGAGGCCCGCGTGGTGGAGGGGAGGGTGCAGGTGGAGGTGGAGCAGGGGCATGCGCTGGTGCCCCGGCTGGTGGAGGCCTTCCCGGCCGGCCGGCTCGCCTCGGTGTCCCTTCGCCGTCCCACGCTCGCGGACGTGTTCCTCCAACTCACCGGCAGGGTGCTCGGCGCGGACCAGCCCACCGCCGAGCCCGCTCGCAGGAGTCGCCGTCGATGAACGTCCCCGCTACCACTCTTCCCACTCCCGATACCTCGGGTGAGGCGGAGCAGGAGGTATCCCGCGTGGATGCTCCTGCCCCCGCCGAGGAGCGTGCTCCGGGAGGGCTCGCGCTGCAGTGGTCCACCGTGCGCGTGCTGCTGGCGCGCGACGTGGTGCGCTTCTTCCGCCAGCCCAGCCGGATTGTTGGCGCGCTCGCCCAGCCCATCCTCTTCTGGTTCGTCATCGGCGCGGGCTTCGCCGGCTCCTTCCGCGTCGAGGGCGCCCAGGGCCTGGACTACCAGCGCTTCTCCTTCCCGGGCGTCGTCACCATGGTGGTGCTCTTCAGCGCCATCTTCGCCACCATCTCCGTCATCGAGGACCGGCGCGAGGGCTTCCTCCAGTCGGTGCTGGCCGGGCCGGGCTCGCGCCTGTCGGTGGTGCTGGGCAAGGCGCTGGGCTCCTCGGCCATCGCGCTGCTGCAGGCCTCGCTCTTCCTCTTCTTCGCCCCGCTGGCCGGAGTGAAGGCCGCCACCCTGGACGTGCCGCTGCTCCTGACGGTGATGGTGCTTTCCGCTCTGGGCCTCACCGGCATGGGCATCGCCCTGGCCTGGTGGGTGCGCTCCACCGCCGGCTACCACGCGGTGATGAGCATCGTCCTGTTGCCCATGTGGGTGCTCTCCGGTGCGATGTTTCCTCTCAAGGGCGCCGGGCCGCTGCTGGCGTGGGTGATGCGCCTCAACCCCATGCGCTTCTCCGTGGAGGGCGTGCGGCGCGCGCTGTACGGCGCCGAGGCCTCGCTCGCCGTGGGCACCGCCTCCTCCGGCGCGGGTCTCGAGGTGCCGGTGCTGCTCGTGTTCGCCACTGCGTTCCTGGGGCTCGCCGCCCTGAGCATCACTCGACGCGAATAGCCGGAATAGCCGTCGTTCCGTTGGTTCCGGGACCTCTCTTCTGTTACGAGGGGTCCCCCTGACATCTGGCCGCCCATGCGCGCTCCGACACGCGCCGGTGGCACGAGGAGTGTTCACATGAAGCTGCGTACGCTGGGCGTCGCGGTGCTCGGTGCGGTGGGACTCGCCACCGTGCCGGCCTGCCAGAAGCAGGAGGCCCCCCCGGCCGCTCCCGTGGTCAAGGCCCCCGCCCCCGCTCCTGCTCCCAAGGTCGAGGCTCCCGCTCCCGCGCCCGCCGCGCCCGTCACCGGTGGAGGCACCGTCCAGGGCACCGTTGCCTTCAAGGGCGCCGTCCCCGCGCCCGCGGCCGTCAAGCCCAGCGATGATCCCGCCTGTGACGGCATGGCGCTGAAGGACCAGTCCCTGCTGGTCACGGAAGGCAAGCTGGCCAACGCGCTCGTGCGCGTGCGCGGCCTGGTGCCCCACTCGCACCCGTCCCAGCCCGCCCTCATCGACCAGCAGAAGTGCACCTATACGCCACGCGTGCAGGGCGTCACCGCCGGGCAGCAGGTGTTCATCAAGAACAGCGATGGCACGTTGCACAACGCGCGCGCGCTCAACGGCACGAAGACCGTCTTCAACGTGGCCCAGCCGCCCAACGCCAAGGCCGTGCCCCGCCCCCTGCCCTCCGATGCCGAGGTCATCCGCCTCAAGTGCGACATCCACCCGTGGATGGCCGCCTGGGTGGTGGTGAACCCGAATCCGTACTTCGCCACCTCCGGCACGGATGGCGCCTTCTCCATCGAGCACCTGCCCGCCGGCACCTATACCCTCGAGGCCTGGCACGAGACGCTCGGGACCAAGACGGCCGAGGTGACCGTCAAGGAGGGCGAGACGGTGACGGCCTCCTTCGAGTTCTCCGCCGAGGACGCCAAGGGCACCGCTTCCGGTGGCGTGAAGTAGGCACGGGTCCGGGGCGCCGGTGGGAACCCGGGGCCCGGATACCCTCACCCCCGCCCTCTCCCGAGGGGAGAGGGAGTGGCGGTTCCACGGAGTGTCTACGCCTGGGCGCGAGATGATGCCGGTGGCGTCTGGGTCGAGCCCGGGCCCTCTCGCCTCAGGGTGAAGCCCACCCGGGCGCCTCCTCCCGGACGGTTCTCCGCGAAGGTGTCTCCGCCGTGCGCCCGGGCGATCCGCTGCACCAGCGCCAGCCCCAGTCCCAGTGAGCCCGCCTCCCGGGCCTCGCCGCCCCGGTCCTTCCGGTAGAAGGGCGCGAAGATGCGCGTCTCCTCGCCGGGCTGCAGCCCCGGGCCGCGGTCGTCCACGCAGAAGGCGAGCTGTCCGTCCCGCTCGAGCAGCCGCAGTGCCTCCACCCCCTGGCCGTGCTTGCGCGCGTTGTCCAGCAGGTTGGCCAGGGCGCGCCCCAGCAGCGTGGCGTCGCCCACCAGCTTCGCCTCGGGCGCCTCCACCGACAGCGCTTCCGCGGGCAGCCCCGTCCGCTCCAGTGCCCGCGCCGCCAGGTCCTTCCCGTCCAGATCCCGGGGCGTCAGCTGGCCGAAGTCCAGCCGCGAGCTCGCGAGCAGCTCGCCCACCAGCGCGTCCAGCTCCACCACCTCGCGCTCCATCTGGTCCGCCGTCCGCTCCGGGCCTCCCGCGTCGCGCATCAGCTCCACGAGCACCCGCAGGTGCGCCAGCGGTGTGCGCAGCTCATGGGACACCGCGGCCAGCAACTCGCGCTGGTCCGCCATCTGCCGCTCGATGCGCGCGGCCATCTCGTTGAAGGCGTCGGCCAGCACGGACATCTCCCCGGTGGCGTGGCGGCCCAGCTGTACGCGCGTGTCCAGCTTGCCCTCGCCCAACTGCTGCACCGCTTGCGCCAGCGTGTCCAGGGGCCGCGACAACCGCCGGGCGAGCCACCCCGAAGCCATCCACAGCGTGGTCCCGGCGAGAATCAGCACCATCGGCCCACGCCAGGGCGCTCCCCGGGGCCGGGCGTGTCCGAAGCAGGCCCGCGCCGTGCCGAGCCTCACCCCGCCGCGCTCCACCGGCATGGACACCTCCGCGTGCGGAGGGCAGTGCCCGCCCGTGCGCACCAGCAGCGCACCGGAGGCATCCCGCAGCTCCACGCTGACGAGCAGGTCCTCGGAGACGGAGCGGACGAGCGCGTCTCGACGCACGGGGTCGTCCCACACCTCGGCGAGGCGGTTGCTGACGAAGGTGCGTGCGCGGTTCACCTCCTGGTGCCAGGCGTTATCCCCGATCAGCCCGCCCATCACGCTCACCACCGTGCCCACCACCAGGCCGGTGGTGAGGATGGAGACGCCGAACCAGAGGAAGAGCCGGCGGCGCAGCCGCGCGCGGATGAAGTTCCCCAACCGGCTCATGGGCCCGTGCCGTGGCCCGTGCCGGGGATGGCCCGGGTGCCCGTGCGGATGGCGTCTCATGGGCCCTCTCATGGACCCTCCTTGGCGAAGAGGTAGCCCACGCCACGCACCGTCTTGATGAGGCGGTTGCCCTCGTCTCCCAGCTTCTGCCGCAGGTGGGAGATGTGCACGTCCACGGTGCGCTCGCCCACCACGGTGTCGCTCCGTCCGGCCTCGCCGAGCAGTGCATCGCGGGGAATGACACGCCCGGCCCGCCGCACCAGCGCCACCAGCAGATCGAACTCGAGCCCGGTGAGCTCCACCAGCCTGCCGCCCGCGCGGACTTCCCGGGCGGACACGTCGATGGAGACGCCGCTGGACTCCAGCTTCTCGGCCACGGCCGCGGGCTGGGCGCGCCGCAGCACGGCCCTCAGGCGCGCGAGCAGCTCGCGGGGGCTGAAGGGCTTGGCCAGGTAGTCATCCGCGCCGAGCTCCAGGCCCACGACGCGGTCCGTCTCGTCGCCGCGCGCGGTGAGCATGATGACGGGCAGGGTGCTCTTCGCGCGGATGCGCCGGCACACCTCGAGCCCGTCCATGCCCGGCATCATCACGTCCAGCAGCACGGCGTCGTAGGTGCTGGCCTCCAGCGCGGCCAGGCCGCGGCCTCCATCGGGGGCGTGGGTGACGGTGATGCCGTTCTGCCCGAGGTACTGCGCGAGCAGCTCGTACATCCGGGTGTCATCGTCGATGAGGAGGACGCGGGTGGCCATGGGAGGGGTCCGACTCTACTGCACCTGTTGACCCTGGGACGCCTGGGCCTGGGTCTGCTGTCCCTGGGGCGCCTGGGCGGGCGCCCACGAGGGGTGACCGGAGCGGAAGTGGCCGTCGTGGTGGGCACGGCCCTGGCGGCAGTGCCCACCGTAGGGGTGACCGTAGCGGTGCCAGCGGTAGAGGCTGGCGAAGCCGGAGGAGTAGCCCGCGACGGTGCCGAGGGCGAGCAGGGCGATGAGAAAGCGGCGGCGCATGGTGTGTTCCTTTCCTGGTTCCGGGTGACGGAGTGCTCAGCAGGGTCGGGCGCCGCGCCAGCCGCCGCAGCCGCCTCCGTAGCCGTAGTGGCGGTAGCCGTAGCCGTGGCCCCAGCCGTGCTCGAGCAGGTCCGCCAGCTCGCGGCGCTGCTTCGCATCCAGCGCCTCGTGGGTCTTGGAGAGCGAGGCACGCAGCGTCTTGCGCAGGTTGTCGATGAGCTCGTCGTGTTTGGCGTCCAGCTCGCGCAGCGCGGCGGCGTCGAAGGCCTCGCCCCGGAGCGAGCGGGCGAGGGCGGCGCGGGTGGCGCTCATTTCATCGCGCATCTTCGCGAAGGCCTCGGTGAGCTCATCCGCGGCCTGGACGAGCACCTTCTCCTGGCCGGGCGAGGTGTCCAGGCGCTCGAAGAGCCAACGCATCCGGCCGCGCCAGCTCCAGCGGCCGGGGCCGCCGTGGCCGTGGTGCCAGCGGCCGCGGCGCAGGGTGTAGAAGAGACCGGCCAGGCAGGCGGTACCCAAGACGAATCCGAACATGTGCTGCTCCTTCCGTGAGCGGCCGGGCAGTCAGGGACCCGGCATCCATCGGTTGGTGCAGAAGGTACGGGGGGGGTGTGAAGGGGGCGCCCAGTACTTATGAAGAAGTGTGAAGGCCACCGTGGAATGGGGGGGAGGCGCGGACCGTTAACCCCCACAGGCACTTCATGGGTAGGAGTGCCCGTTTGTAGTCCGTGGAACGCAAGTGCAGAAAGCAGGGAAGTACATGGCAACTGGTACCGTGAAGTGGTTCAACGACGCGAAGGGCTTCGGGTTCATCGCGCCGGATGCCGGTGGTGAGGATGTGTTCTGCCACCACACCGCCATCAACATGGATGGCTTCCGCTCCCTGGCCGAGGGCCAGAAGGTGGAATACGAAGTGACCAAGGGCCCCAAGGGCCTGCAGGCGCAGAACGTGCGCCCGGCGGGGTGACAGGCCTCGCCTCCACGGCCTGAGGGCCGTGTCCTTCGCGCCCGCTCTTCCCTTCGAGGGGGGAGCGGGCGTGTCGTTGCGGGGTACGTGTCGCCCGGTGCTCCTTACCTTGTCCGGCAAAGGACAACCGCCAGCGTCCGCGAAGGAGACGAGATGGGCGACACGAGTGTGAAGAAGGTCGACTCCCAATTCTCCCCGAAGGGTGAGATGGGTCAGAAGTACCTGGCCGGAGGCATCCGGGTTTCCATGCGTCTGTGGGAGAACGAGCAACCCGCCGAGCCGCTGCCCGCCACGACGCGTGACTACGAGACGGTCGGCTACGTCATCAAGGGCCGCGCCGAGCTGCACCTGGAGGGACAGGTGCTGGTGCTCAACCCGGGGGACTCATGGCTGGTGCCGAGGGGCGCGAGCCACACCTACAAGATTCTCGAGGCCTTCACGGCGGTGGAGGCCACCAGCCCGCCGGCCTCCGTGCACGGGCGCGACGAGAAGGAGAAGAACCGCGAGGGCGCCAAGGCCTGACGGTGGGGAAGGTTGGCAGGGGTTCGCCGCCCCTGTCACCGGCTCGCGACCTGCGGACGGACTGGAGTTCCGCAGGGGGCGGGATAGAACCCTTCCGCCATTCGCCTCGCGCTCTCCCTCGAGGCGCGGACTGGAAGGAGCCTCTTCAGAATGATCCTCCGCAACGTCACGGATGAGGACCTTCCCATCTTCTTCGAACACCAGCGCGACCCGGAAGCGCTGCGCATGGCCGCGTTTCCATCGCGGGAGCGCGATGCCTTCATGACCCACTGGCGCACAAATGTTCTCCGCCCTGAAAACGTCACCCGCACCATCGTCATGGGCCGAGTGGTCGTTGGGTACATCGGCAGTTGGGAACAGGATGCCAGGCGTCTCGTTGGCTATTGGGTGGGTCGCGAGCATTGGGGCAAAGGCATCGCCACTCGGGCCCTGTCTGGGTTTCTCGAGCTCGAGCCCGTGCGGCCGCTTCATGCGTGGGTCGCTCTCCACAACCTCGCGTCGATCCGCGTCCTCGAGAAGTGTGGCTTCCTGAGCAAGGAGACCCAGCATCACCCGGGTGAAGTTGCCGAAGTCCTCATGAGGCTTGGTTCGACGTAGTGGGAATGGAGCAGCCCAGCGTCCAGTCGTCCGAGGAGCCTCTTGCGAGGTGCTCCCGCTGGCGGTGGGCGGCCCGCATGGTGCGCCGGTGGTGCGGAGTGTTGACGCGCAATCTGGTTGATGGGCGCGTGAGCGAACTGGTTGATGGGCATCACGCCGGTGGTGGTGTGCCACCGTGGGTGATGGGGATGGGTCCGGGGGGGACTCGTGCATTACAGGGGGGGCGGTGTCAGGCGACAGGAAGATTGATGCCCTCGGCGGAAGTAGCTCTGACCCGACTCCGCCAGCGGTGAGGCCTCCGGCCTCACGCGGTCGGCCCACCGCTCCGTGAGGACGCTGTCCAGGGGCGCGTAGCGACTCGTGAAAGCGAGCCTGCCCTGGATGGCGCCGCAGGAGCGGGGCACATGAGGCAGGGCGCCGAGCGACGAGCCCAAGGGGTCAACGTTGGTGACGCAAGGGGGGCCGTTTCTACTCTCGCTCCACAGGCGGCCGACTCCCCGCCGTGGGGATGAAGGAGTCGCGGCGAAAGGAGCCGAGCTGCGCTCGCGCAGCCCGTCCAGGCCATCGAAGTGGAAGCTGTCCCGGATGCGCGCGGTAGCGCACCCAGCGGCAGGGTACACCCCTCCCGTCCAGCTTTGCTGTCCAACGCGCAGCCAGGGGCGTGGGCGTGCGGAGGCAAGCCGGATTCGGGCAGCGTATGCAGGCCGACTCCCCCCAACCGGAATGGGCGGTGTGGAACAAGATGCCGACTCAAGCGCGGCTTTTCCTCGGGACTGGTCGGCTCTCGTCGTGGGGCAGCTCAGCGCTACGCTCAGCCCTGGCCCCTGGGACAGTGTGTCGCAGAACATTGGGAGGTGTGCGGCCAGCGCGGCGCAGCTATTCGTCAGTGGCACGCGGTGCTTCCAACTCGCGTAAGGCGGCTTCCAACCAAGCAATCTGCTGCTGTTGGAGTTCGTCCGGCACCGAATCCTCGCGAATTGCCGCAAGCGCCTCTTCTAGTCGGCGCCGCTTGGCCGCCGGTGTTTTCAGAGAAGCGGCCTTCTCCAGCGCTGCCGTTACCTCGATAAGCGAGGCCTCAGCCAGCAATTCCTGTCGAGCCTCTTCCGTTGCGAGCTTATCGAATGCGGCCTTGAGCGCCCCCCTGCGTCCGGCGGGGCCCTTGGCCATCCACATCCGCTCCACCGCGCCAGAGACCAATTCTGAGTCAGATGGTGGTGGTGGTGAGGCGGCCGGTGCCTGTCCTGGACGGGCGAGTCTCAGCCGGACACCGAAGCTACCAGTCCCCCGAGCGCCGCGATCCCACCCACCGACAATAACCGCCGAGCAGGTGGCTACCTCCTTGCGCGCTTCGATCTCCTTCAGTAACGGTTGGAAGACCGGCGCGTCATCTCGTGACAGGTAGCCTACTTGGTGGCTCTCAATGAGCACGACCACGGCGTTCGCGTCGTATCGATTGTGCGGCTCGCGCTTCAATGTGGCCACCACGTCCACTCGCGCACTCGCATCAGAGCGTCCGCCAGCAATCCGCTCCAATGCGCGCTGATAGTGTGACTCACCCACCACATGGACGGTGCTACCCCTGGGTAGTAGGACGGTCCTCGTGGTCGACACGAGGGGAGATGCGGTTGGTGCTGTGTCCCTGGTTGGTGCTGTGTCCCTGGTTGGTGCCGTGTCACTGGTTGCGGTTGGCGCCGTGTCTCCAGACGGTCGGCGCAGCAAGGACACCACTACCATCGCGAGGATCGCGAGACTGGCGAGAACACATAGTCCGACCATTCCGTAAGCTCCTACTCTCGCTCCCTACTGCCATGGTGCGAACTCGTGAGCACTGTAGTGGTTGAGCTCGCTGAGGATCCAGATTCCGTGGTGAGCCGCTGCTCCAAGGCGGGCTGCGGCTTCACACTCTTGCCCTCGCCTAAGCCGCGCACCATCTGCTTCCATGACCTGCGCCACACCACGGCCACGCTGCTCCTCAAGGCCCGGGTGCCGCTGGCGGTGGTGCAGCGCATCCTCGGCCACTCCTCGCCCACCATCACGGCGGGGGTCTACGGCCACCTGGACGTGGAGGACATGCGCGCGGGCCTGGAGCAGCTCTGCTTCAATCCGACCGAAGAGCCCCTTGCCGAGGTGCTCCCGCTGGCGGTGGGCGGCCCGCATGGTGGGCCGGTGGTGCGGAGTTCTGAGGAGGGGCGGGATTGCGCTCCCGCGCCTCAGCGGAAAATCCCGAGGCGCGGGGCGGGGGAAGGGGAGTGGGCCCTCCTGGATTCGAACCAGGGACCAATCGGTTATGAGCCGGGAGGGCGCGGGTTGGCAGGGGTTCGCATCCTCTGTCACCGGCTCGCAACCTGCGGAAACGACTGGGGTTTCCAGTGGCGCGGAGACGGAGCCGGTTGGCACCGTTTCCACCGTTTCGACTCCGCGTGGTGCGCCGGTGGTGCGGACCTTGGTGCGCGCCTTGGTGCGGCCGGTGGGACCCTCGATGCTCACGGTTCGCGAGGTGGCGGAAGAGCTGGCCGTCTGTCGGGCCACGGTCTACGCGCTCCTCGAACGCGGGGAACTGGAGCGGGTGTGGGTCGGGCGCTCCATCCGCATCCCGGCCGCGTCGCTTGAGGCGCTCCTCGCCCGGGGGCGGCGCTGAGGTTCGGCCGGTGGTTCCCGGTTCCCGCCCCTATAGGGGGAACCGGAACTGCCTGAGCACCTCGCCGCATGGCACTGGAGCCGGAACGGTTCCGGATGTGATGCCGGGCGGCCTCTATGACCTCTGGCTGCCCTGTGGTGCCACGGTCCAGGGAATGGCGTGGGGGTGTGGCTGCCCATCACTCCTGGCGCATCCCTGGCCCCTGGAGCAGAGCCCGATGGAGCATCCCGGCGCGCTCTATCGGTCCACTTCCGCGTGCCTAGTGGGGCCTAGGCGCGGTTCCACTCGGTAAGCAGCACGTCTTCATCTACTCGGGCTTCGTGCTCCCCAACCGCGTTGTGCGAACCCCAGAGAACAGCCGGATTCACCTCCCGTCGAATCACCGCCTGCAACAAGTCCAGGCGTGCCCCAACGAGAGCCAGCACGGATGAAACGCCATGGGGCGAGTCCGCCTTCATGTCTTCATCCATGAAGCCGTGAGCCTCCATGGTCGCTGCGATCTGAGCGCACCGGACAGATAGCCCGATGACGGACAGTTCCCTGTTGAGGCTGACCACCTTGGGCCCGGTCTCCTCGGGTTCCTCGGGAACGTTCTCTTCGGATTCCTCGGGGGGCTTGCTCTCCTCGGGGGCGTTGGTCTCTTCCGGGGCCTTTTTCTTCCTACGAGTGGGCATGCGGGCCGTCCTTTCCTGGGTAAGGGCCTACTCCCATGGTAGCCCATGAGCTACGTAGCTCAAGAACTACATGAGTCACGTAGTTCATAAACTGTGTAGCTCAAGAGCAGCACTGGGTAAGCCGACCCCGTGCCCACAGCAGGGAAGACGCCCCACAAACGAGGACGTTCGGAGGTCTGGACCCGAGGCCCGACAGCCCGTGCCATCAAGCGGGAGCTGCGGCGCATCGGGCAACGGCTCCGGGAGCTTCGGCTAGAGCGCGGACTCACGCAGGAGCAGGCCGCCGAAGCAATCGGGGTCCACCCGAAGCACATGATCAAGATGGAACAGGGCGGCGCGAACTTCACCATCGCCACCCTGGTTGCCGCGTCCGTGGCCTACAAGGTCCCCCTACGCGAGCTGTTCCCCGAGGAAGAAGAGGGGACTTGAGCTAGCGGGACAACTTGCGGAACCCGGGGGCACCGGAGGGGGAGCCGCCAAAGACCACTCACGGGGCGCCTGGAGGCTCTGGAGGGCATCGCTAGGGCTCGGCAGGACCGGGAAAATCGTCACCCCTTAGAATTCGACCCCCCCGGCTCCGAGCGCATCAGCCACGACAGCCAACGCCGCATCCCCACAAGCAGGGCAAGAGGCGTTAGCCAAAGTGGGGATGTCAGCACGAACCAGAGCCGCGTCTCCTGTGAGGCCGCTTTGGTGCTCCTCCCCTCCCACGTTCTGGAGGAAAGGAGGTAGCTCTCACTCCTCGATGTTGAGACCAGTTCCAAGCCGCATTCCTTGAGGGATTTCGTAGCGGCCAAACAGGAGAGATCCCCTTCTACGGCAAGGTAGTCGTGGAGGTTGACCAACAAGACACCGAAGGCAATACACCCACACACCACGGCCAGACCCCAAAATGCGGTCAGGTAGAGCTTGTGGAGCACTCTCCGCTGTGGCCGCGAATCACCTCGCGATGCCGCCATTCGATAGGGCACCGGCTCAGCCTCTTGATACGGCTCCGGTTTAGTACGCCGAGACAGGACGCGGGTAGCCTCCGGCTCAGCCTCTTGATACGGCTCCGGTTTAGTACGCCGAGACAGGACGCGGGTAGCCTCCGGCTCAGCCTCTTGATACGGCTCCGGTTTAGTACGCCGAGACAGGACGCGGGTAGCCTCCGGCTCAGCCTCTTGATACGGCTCCGGTTCAGTGAGCCGGTGCCGCACAGGGGAGGGCTTCGGTTCCGTGAGTTGATGCCGGATAGCTCGCCACGCTCCCACGAGAGTCCCCGCCAGCAGGGTGACAGCAAAGAGGTCGGGGTCCAGACGGTCAGCACCTAGTATGCCCAGAGTAAATGCCGCACTCGTCCCTATGACTACGGGCAGAAGTGGGCGCTTGATGAACATTCCGACGATGAGCGTCAGGACGGTCACCGCAATGGTGGAGCCCAGAAAAGCGCCGAAGAGATAGGCAGGGTTCATAGTGGGGTCGGAATGAGCCTTGAGTCTCTGAGTGCGCCATGCATGGGTCAAGGCTGAGGCTGAACCAGAGTCACACAGCAGTACCCCCACAGCATCCCGCTCGGCTTCCGTGTGCGACACCCGGGCAGCCAAGTAGAGCACCGGGCCCCTCGGTTGCGGAGGCCCTTGGAGCTTGCTCGGCGGCTGTCAGGCGACAGGTGCAAACGGACCCCAGGCCCCTGGGTCTCGTCCTTACCCGTTGATCGTGTGGGCGGGTTCGCTACCTACCTGCTCCAGCGCTCAACCCCCGGCGGCCTGTCGCGGTAAAAGAGCGTCGTGCGGGCACGGTCGGCCAACCGGCCACGGTCCCCAGCCGTGGCAGCCCGCGCTTTTCGAGCCTGGGGAGCGCGCTGGGGGCGCCATGGCATCAGAACCGAAGTGGGACAAGTGGCGGCGCATGGACTGTGCGCCCCTCTACCAGTTGGTCGCGTTGCTCATCCGTCTCGATCCGGAATCCATAGGATTCGAGGACGTGGATCATTCCTGGGGAGAGAAACGTTTCCGAATCAGGGATGAGCGTTTCAGGGTTGAGCGTTTCCTTGACTACCTGGAGATGGCGGAAGCGAGCGTGAGCGCAGGAGCACTCGCATGCCGTGTTACCAACCTGTTCCATCGAGCGGGCATGGATGAGGTCCTCATGTCGGAGTTCTTGAGCTGGGCCCGGTCGAAAGAACTCCCAATTCCCCCTGAATTGGAGCCCCCGGGACGGACAGAACCAGCATCTACCGGCCCAGCGGTCTCTTCAGGACCAGCCTCTACCGGCGCGGCGGCCTCCTCGCAGATCAAGGGCATCAAGGAGTTCATGAAGTTTTGCGAGGATCGCGGGCTCGAATTCGGCTCGGATCGCGCAGCGCGCGCATTCATCGAGAAAGCCGGGATCGAACCCATCGACGGGCACGCGAAGAAGGGGCGACGCATCTACGACGCTGCGGCGGTTGAGCCCAAGGTCCTAGCCGAAAGCGAGCGGCGGAAGAACTGGCCCAAGTAGCCTCCGATCCGCCTCCGGTCGTCCTCCGATGGCCCTCCGTGTGGCCACCGTAGATTCCACCTCGACTAGAGACGCTCCGGAATTTCGCAGGTTGGCCGCCTCCTTCCAGGCTCCGATCAAGCTCCTACCTCCGTTCTCGTCGGAGCCACCTGGGCGGATGCACGTTGAGCGCATGCTCATCTGCATTCGCAAACGGACTGTTCCCGGGCTCGGAGAGCGCCTCGTATCGCTCCGCAAGAGTCGTGGTCTCTCTCAACAGGTGCTCGCAACGAGGGCGGGCATCTCCATTCCCCGGCTTCGCGATGCGGAGCGCTTTGGCGCGGCTACCACGGAGACGCTCAACCTCCTCGCCCACGCGCTGGCGACGGACGTGGACACGCTCCTCGGGCGGAAGGAGGGGACGCGATGAGCGCACCGGCTCCGAGGCCCTTGGCGCCTCCGCTCGAAGCAACCCCAACCGCGTCCCGGTTGCCGCTCCGACTGCGTATCGGCCTCTGGCGGCTCCAGCGGCTCACCGAGGCGCTTGAGCTGGCCCTGGCAGAGGCCCGCGTCGAGGCGGGGCTCCCCGGGAGGTTGGGTAACCCCGAGATGCACGGTGAACTCGAGCGGGCACAGTTCGCGCTGCTCCGCCTGAGCAATTACATCCTGCACCACGTTGGCTACTGGGGGGATGAGGCATGAAGCCCAAAGGCACGCCCGGCCCGCGCGGAGCAGTTCCGGTTCCGCCCGTAGACCCCAGAACCGGGAACCAGTTCCCGGAACCATCCGGAACCGGCGGAACCAGTTGCCCCCTCTTCGAGCCCCTCGCGGCCTTCCTCGAACGCACCAGGGACCTGCCGCCCCTCTCCTGGCTGATCGAGGGGGTGGTGCCCGACTCTGGCAACCTCCTCATCGTTGCCGCGCCGGGCGCGGGTAAGACGTTCCTCGCGCTCGTCATCGCCAAGACGGCGGCAGCGGCAGGACGGCCCTCCTTGCTGGTGCTGGAGGAAGGACGACCGCGCAGCATGTTCGACCGCTTCACCGCTCTCGCCTTCCCCCCGGATGCCCCCGTGCTCATCGCTCACCGCAAAGGCGTGCGACTCGATGACGAGGCGATCCGCGCGAAGATGGCCGAGTTCCTGCGCGCCCACGATGCGCCCGTTGTGGTCTTCGACCCGTTCTCCTCGCTGTTCCTCGGGAACGAGAACGACACCGAAGCCGTGAACCAGGCGAAGGAACACGTTCAGCGGCTCGCCACCGTCAACCCTCGGGCGCTCGTCGTGCTCTTGCACCACACCTCGAAGGCGGGCGAACGCGGAGAGGGCCCACCCATCTACGCGGCAAGGGGAAGCACGGTGCTACCGGGGTGGGCGGATATGCAGGTGAACCTCTCCAGGGAGGACACGCCACGCAACTCGGGGCTTGTCGCCTTCGTTGCGCAGGTGGCGAAGGGTCGAGATGGGGAGACGGCGCAGCGCTTCCGCTTCACGCTCTCTCTCGGCAAGGGCACGGTGATGGTTGAAGACGTGAGCGCGGCAGTCGCGCAGGACAAGGCGCAACAGGTGCGGGAGGTGCTCGCATCCGCGACTGCCCCTCTCAACAAGTCGCGGCTGGCCGAGTCGGTGGGTGGGAGGAAGCAAGATGCTCTCCGCGCCATCGACGCGATGGAAGCGCGGGGCGAACTCAAGAGGGAAGGGGGCGGATACATCCTGGCCCCGGACACGGCCAAGGAGCGCGAGTCATGAGCAGCAACCCCGAACCGCTCTGGAAGGTGCAGGACGTGGCCCGCTTCCTCTCGATGTCCACCTCTTGGGTCTACAAGGAGGCCGAGGCGGGGCGGCTCCCCTGCGTGCGCATCGGCGCGGCGCTCCGGTTCCGGCCCGAGGAGATCCGCGCGTTCCTTGAGCGCCAGCGCGCCCCCCGTGGGGCCGTCATCCCGTTGCACCGATAGGAGGTTGAGTGCATGATCCCCACCGTGGATACAACCCGCCGTTCACGCTCCAAGCGCAGCACTCCCGCTCCCGATGCTCTCACCCTGGCCGAACTCCGGAGGCTTCGCGGCCTCACGCAGGTTGAGGCGGCAGCCGGGGCGGGAATGGACCAATCCGAGCTGTCCAAGGCAGAGCGCCGGGCAGACCACCGGCTCTCCACGCTCCGGCGCTACGTCGAAGCGCTCGGGGGTGAGTTGGAAGTGTTCGCCCGCTTTGGCTCGAAGCGGGTTCGTCTCAAGGAGGTTTGACCGTGGCTTCCATCTTCAAGCGTGATGGTTCCTGGGTGGTGAAGTGGAAGAACGGGGCGGGCCGGTGGATGCAGCGCCGGACGGACTGCGCCACGAAGCTCGAAGCCCAGTCGTTGGCGCGCGAGCTGGAGCGCAAGGCCGAGTTTCAGAGCCTCGGGCTGGAGCCCATCGAGGCTCCTGTCTCCCTGACCTTCGGGGAACTGCTCGACTGGTACGCGCAGAACTTCGCCGGACAGCTCCGCTCACAGGGAGACCGGCGCGCGGCTGAGAAGCACTTCCGCCCCTGCTTGGGTTCGCTGGTGCTTCCCGAGGTGACAGCGGCCCGCATTGATGAGGCGCTCTCGGCCGCTGCGGATGCGCTCTCGCCGAAGTCGCTCAACAACCTGCGGGGCTTCGCGCAGACCGTCTTCTCCAAGGCCATCCAACGCGGGCTCTGGAAGGGCGCCAACCCGGCGGATGCCGTGCCTCGGCGCAAGGTGCCCAAGCGCGCGCCGTCCTATCTCAAGGCCGAGGAGGTGGCTCCCGTGCTCGCCGAGGTGCCCGCCGAGTGGCGGTGCCTCTTCGCCACTGCCGTCTATACGGGGATGCGCCGGGGCGAACTGGTGGCGCTCCAGAAAGGTGACGTGGACCTGGAGCAGGGGGAAATCATCGTCACGCGGAGTTGGGACGCGGGCACGACCAAGAGCGGGCGGGCCCGTGTCATCCCCATCCACAGCGAACTGCGGCCCTACCTCGTCCAGGCGATGCGGGAGAGCCCCTCGGAACTGGTGTTCCCCCGCGCGGATGGCTCGATGCACTCCCAGAACGTGGACCTTGCCGAACTGCTCCGGGCCGCCTTGAACCGGGCCCAGCTTGTCGAGGGGTGGGCCCACAAGTGCCGCCGCTGCGGGAACGTCGAGCACTCGGCCTCCTCCGAGGTGCGCCGCTGCTCCAAGGCGGGCTGTGGCTTCACGCTGTGGCCCTCGCCCAAGCCGCGCGCCATCCGCTTCCACGACTTGCGGCACACCACGGCCACGCTGCTCCTCAAGGCCCGGGTGCCGCTGGCGGTGGTCCAGCGCATCCTCGGCCACTCCTCGCCCACCATCACGGCGGGGGTCTACGGCCACCTGGACGTGGAGGACATGCGCGCGGGCCTGGAGCAACTCAGCTTCCAGCCGTCCGAGGTGCCGGTTGCCGGGGTGATTTCGATGGCCGTGGGCGCTCGGCGTGGTGCGCCGGTGGTGCGGAACCCGCCCGGAGCGGGTTTCGGGGCCGGAGCGCCAAACGAAAACCCTGAGCAATCACGCGAGGTTAAAGGGGGTGGGCCCTCCTGGATTCGAACCAGGGACCAATCGGTTATGAGCCGACAGCTCTGACCGCTGAGCTAAGGGCCCCCTAGAACCACACGGACGGCGCTGTGGGCGCCGCACTGACCTGGGAAGTATCGCGCACCCCGCGCGCGCGCAAGAGGGCGCGTGCCTCGCTGCTCAGCGTTGCACGCGCCAGTGCGTGCCCTGGCCTTCCAGGCGCACCCCCTCGGCCTTCAGCCTCCGCGCCTGCTCCACCGCCACCGGCGGCGCCAGCACCCCGTCCGAGCGGATGACCCGCCACCACGGCACGTTCTCCAGCGTCTTCAGCTCCCGCCCCACGCCTCGCGCCGCCCCCGGCCTCCCCGCGTAGAGCGCCACCTGCGCGTACGAGCGCACCTCGCCCCTCGGAATGGCTCGCACCGCCCGGCGCACGGCCTCGGGGAAGGGGAGGGGTTTCTGGGGGGCGGGTTTGGGTTTGGGTGCCGTCTTGCTCGCCGTCTTCCGTTTCGCCGCCATATGGCCTCCCAGCTCCGGGGTAGACCCTCACCCTGGCCCTCTCCCAGAGGGAGAGGGGAGCGCACACGAAAAAGCCCCCGGTCCTCTTCGGAACGGGGGCTTCTTCTTACTCACTCTCCGGCCCTCGGGGCATGACCCAGGGGGGCGGGCACCCTCACCCCGACCCTCTCCCGGGGGGGAGAGGGAGGGGAGTGGCTCAGCTCTCCACGAAGGAGCGCAGGCGCTTGGAGCGGCTCGGGTGACGCAGCTTGCGCAGCGCCTTCGCCTCGATCTGACGGATGCGCTCGCGCGTCACCTCGAAGTCCTGGCCCACCTCTTCCAGCGTGTGGTCGCTCTTCTCGCCAATGCCGAAACGCATCCGCAGCACCTTCTCCTCGCGCGGCGTCAGCGTGGCCAGCACCTTCCGCGTCTGCTCGGCCAGGTTCATGTTGATGACCGCGTCCGACGGCGACACCAGGCTCTTGTCCTCGATGAAGTCGCCCAGGTGGCTGTCCTCTTCCTCGCCGATCGGCGTCTCCAGGGAGATGGGCTCCTTGGCGATCTTCAGCACCTTGCGCACCTTGTCGAGCGGCAGCTCCATCTTCTCCGCGATCTCCTCGGGCGTCGGCTCGCGGCCAATCTCCTGCACGAGGTAGCGGCTGGTGCGGATGAGCTTGTTGATCGTCTCGATCATGTGCACCGGGATGCGGATGGTGCGCGCCTGGTCCGCGATGGCGCGGGTGATCGCCTGGCGGATCCACCACGTGGCGTACGTCGAGAACTTGTAGCCGCGCTTGTACTCGAACTTGTCCACCGCCTTCATCAGGCCGATGTTGCCCTCCTGGATCAGGTCCAGGAACTGCAGGCCGCGGTTCGTGTACTTCTTCGCGATGGACACCACCAGACGCAGGTTGGCCTCGACCAGCTCCGTCTTGGCGCGCTCGGCCCGACGCTCACCCAGGCGGATGGCCTCGTAGTTGCGCCGCAGCTCGTCCACCTCGAGGTTGGCCTCCTCCTCCACCCGCTTGATGTTGCGCGTGGCCGTGCGCACGTCGCGCTCCACCGCCTCGATCTGCTCCGAGGTGGCGTTCAGCTTGCGCTGCGCCTTCTTCATCGCCTCGGGGTCTTCCTTGGCCTCGCGCAGCAGCTCGCGCAGCGTGTCCATCGGCACGCCGTAGCGGCGCTCCTGCTCGCGCAGCTCCGACTCCGCCTTCTCCACGCGCTCGATGAGCCCCTTGAGGTTCAGGACGATGCGGTCCACCTGCTTCTTGTTCAGCCGCATCTCCTCCAGGACCTCCATCATCTTGGTCCGGAGATCCTTCACCTCCTGCTTGAGCTCCTTCTTCTTGACGTCCGTGAGCTTCTTCTTGCCGGAGAGCTCCGCCTCGAGCGCCTCGCAGTCCTTGGCGAACTTGCGGATGCGCTCGATCTGCTTGTTGATCTGCTCGATCTTGTTCAGCTCGCTCTGCGCGAGCTGCGCCGGCTGACCCTCGCCCTCGGCGCCCTCCTCGGACGCCTCGACCTCGGGCTCCTCACCCTCGCTCTGGGCCTCCTCGGGCGCGTCCTTGATGACGTCGCGCACGCGCAGCTTGCCGTTCTTCAGCCGGTTGCCGATGTCGAGGATCTCCATCATGGCCACGCGGCAGGCCAGCAGCGCCCGCAGCACTTCCTTCTCGCCGTCCTCAATGCGCTTGGCGATCTCCACCTCGCCCTCGCGGGTGAGGAGGCTCACGCTGCCCATCTTGCGCAGGTAGAGGCGGACGGGGTCGTTGGACTTGCCACCCGGCTCGTCGTCCTCGTCCTTCTCGTCCTCGTCGGCCTCGGCGCGCTCTTCCTCCACCGCGACCGTGGGCTTGATCTCCGTGCTCTGGGCGGCCTTCTGGGCGTCGACGATCTCGATGTCGTTGTCGCCGAACATGCTCATCACGTCGTCGATCTGATCCGACGACACGATGTCCGCGGGCAGGGCGTCATTGACCTCGTCGTAGGTGAGGAAGCCCTTCTCGCGACCAGCGGCCAGGAGATCCTTGACCTCCTTGCGGTCAGCGATGGGCTCCTCATCCACCTCGTCCTCGACGGCGTCGGGATCCACCTCGACGGCGGCGGCGGCCTCCTCGGCGGCCTCCTCGGGGTCGACGTCGCCGTCGTCCACCTGGGTCACGGCCTTGCGCTTCTTGAGCGTCTCGGTGGCCTTCTCGGCGGCGGCGGTCTTCTCGCTCCGCTCGGCCTTTTCGGCCTTGGACCTGGCGGCAACGGGCGCGGCGGCCTCAGCGGTCTCCGTACCCTTGGCCGAGGCGTCCTCCGGCTTCTTCTTCTTGCGGATCTCCGGGGCCACCTTCTTCTTGGGCTTGACGGCCACCTTCGAGGAGGGCTTCTGCGTCGGCATTCGGGTACTTCTCCTTGGAAAAACAGGGACCTGGCCTGGAGCGAGCCGGCCGATCTATCGCAAAGTAGAGGATTCTTACAAACGCGAACTCAAACCGGTTGCATGGGGGCCTTTGTTCCCGGGGGGGGCGGGCGGATTTCCTCCTCCACGCGTTTCTTGAGCGAAAGCAGCTCGATTCGCTGGGTGAGGAGCTGTTTCGTCTCCTCGGAGAGGTCGATGGCGCCCGTCATCTGGCTGGTGGTGCGCTTGATGTAGTCCAACTGCTGATTGATGCGGCGCAGCATGATGGCACGGCAGAGCTGGAGGAAGTAGTGCTCCAGGGCGGAGCCCTGCTGCTCGGAGAGCTGGCGGGAGGCGGCCTCCACGGAGCGTTTGACGGTGTCGTGCGCCTCGAAGAGGGCGTCCTCGGCGCCATGGCCCGAGGTGGCGTGGGCGAGCACCAGCCGGAGGCCAGGGTGGGACAGCTCGTCGTAGACGCGGAAGGTGTCGCGGACCACGAGCCGGGGCTCGCGCAGGACGGCGGCCACGTACAGGGCCTCCAGGGCGTCCGGGGGCTTCACCGGGGGCGGGCGGGGCGCCGCCGGGCCCTGGGGAGCCGCTCCCCTGGCCGGTGGCTGGCCGGGCTTGGGCGCGGGCTTCACCGCCGGGGGCGGCGCCTTGCTGCGCAGGGAAGCCTCCAGTTCGGCCGCGGGCAGCCCGCACCAGGCGCTCAGGGCCCCGAAGAAGGCCGAGCGCACCAGCCCCACCGGCAGCTGCGCCGACACGGGCTTGAGGCGCTCCAGGGCGGCCATCTTCTCCTCGAAGCTGGCCTCCTTTCCCTGGGGGAGGATCGTGAGGAAGACGTGCTGGGTGAGGGGCCGGGCCTCGGTGAGCAGCCGCTCCAGGCCCACGGAGCCCTCGCGGCGGATGAAGGTGTCCGGGTCATCGCCCTCGGGCAGCAGGGCCACCTTGGCGGCCGCTCCCGCGGCGAGCAGGGGGCCGGCCAGGCGCTCCACGGCGGCGAGGCCCGCCTGGTCTCCGTCCAGCAGCAGGAAGAGCTCCCGGGCCTCGGCGCGGCCGAGCACCTTGAGGTGGCCCGGAGTGAGCGCGGTGGAGCACAGCGCCACCGTGTGCTTCACCCCCTCCTGGTGCAGGGCGATGCAGTCGAAGTAGCCCTCCACGAGCACGGCGGCCTTGCGGCGGCGGATCTCATCGCGCGCCTGGTCCATGCCGAAGAGCGTCTCGCTCTTGTTGTACAGCCGGGACTCGCGGGAGTTGAGGTACTTGGGGCCCTCCTCCGCGTCCACCAGCCGGCCGCCGAAGGCGATGGGGCGGCCCTCGGGGGCGCGGATGGGGATGATGAGGCGGCTGCGGAAGAAGTCGAAGTAGCCGTCGCCCTTGTTGCGCCGGTTGACGAGGCCCGCGTTGAGGCCCCACTCCACCATTCCCGCCTTGGTGAGCCGGTCCGCCAGCGACGTCCACGCCGCCGGAGCCCAGCCCAGCCCGAAGGCCCGGGCCGTCTCCTCGGAGATGCCGCGGCTGGCGAGGTAGGCGCGGGCGCGGCGTCCCTCTTCCTCCCACAGCAGTGCCCGGAAGTGCTCGGCCGCCAGGTCGGTGGCCTCCTTGAGCTGCTGCCGCTCCCGGGCGCCGGGGTCCTGCGCCGCCTCCAGGTCCACGCCCACCTCGCGGGCGAGGTCCCTCACCGCGTCCAGGAACGTCTTGCCCAGGTAGCGCTGCACGAAGGACACGGCGTCCCCGCTCGCGCGGCACCCGTGGCAGAAATAGAAGCGCTTCTCCGGGACGACGTAGAAGGAGGGGGTCTTCTCCTGGTGGAAGGGGCAGCGGCCCTTGAACTCGCGCCCGGCCTTCTTGAGCTCCACGTAGCGCGAGACGAGCCCCACCAGGTCCACCCGCTCGAGGACTTCCTGGATCTTGTGGTCGGGGATCATGTGTCCCACCCCCTCCGCCCGGCGCGAGCGGACCGCCATGATCCGCACACCAGCCCCTGCGGACGAGTATGGGCTCGGCCCCTGACATGGCCGCTGTAGGTCCGGCTCGGCTCGACGATGTGGAAAAGGAAGGGCATTTCGGCGCGTCGGGAACCGTCCGGATGGGGGGACGGGAAGCGACCGGATACCCTTAATGGCCGATCAGCGGCCGGGCAAGTTCTCGAAGAACCCACCCGGCGCCGTTCGAGGCCGGAAGACCGGGACTGCTACAGCTTGGACAGCTGGTTCTTCACTTCCTCGGAGATGGCGCGGCCCTCGGCGCGGCCCTGCAGCTTGGGGGTGAGCAGCTTCATCACCGCGCCCATGTCCTTGGCGCTCTTGGCACCGGCCTCGGTGATGGCGGCCTGGACCTCGGCGCGCAGCTCGTCCGCGGACAGCTGCTTGGGCAGGTAATTCTGGAGGACGGAGATCTCCTGCTCTTCCTTCTCGGCCAGCTCGGGGCGGCCACCGGACTTGAACTGCTCGACGGAGTCGCGGCGCTGCTTGATGAGGGTGCCGATCACCTGAAGGATGCTGGCCTCGTCGAGAGGGCCGGTGGCGCCGGGCTCCACTTCCTTGTACTTGACGGCGCTCTTGAGCATCCGAAGGACGCTGGTGGTGAGCTCGTTCTTCGACCGCATCGCGTCCTTGAGGTCGGCGTCGATGCGCTCCCTGACGGTAGCCATGGCAGTGCTCCAGGTATGTGGTGGAAGGGTGCTACACGGACGGGAACCAGGGCGCTGGACTGACGCGGCCCCGGCTCCCGGACGAGGAGGCGGCTAGTACGTCTTACGCGCCTTCTTCACCGCGCGCTTCTTGGCCGCGAGAGCCTTCTTCTTCCTCTTCACGGAAGGCTTCTCGTAGTGCTCGCGCTTGCGGATCTCGGAGAGGATACCAGCCTTCTCGGTGGCCTTCTTGAAGCGCTTGAGGGCGCTCTCGATGGACTCGCCGTCCTTGACTCGAATGCCGGGCATGCCTGTCACCTCCTTCCGTGTGCGCTAGAAATACAGGGGGCGCCGATATGACGCAGCGGGCGTGAAAACGCAAGGACACCCGCAGAAAAGGATCAGCCGGGTAGGCTAAAGTGGACCCTCGTGAGCGCCGCCCTCTTCCTCGTCCTGTTGTTGTCGGCTGGCCAGCATGGCGGCCAGGGATCCCTGGGTTGCTGGTCCTCCTGCCAACGGCATGTGCAGGACCAGGCTCTCCGTGCCCGGCTCTGCCAGCTATGCGTCACCACCGGCCGCGCCGATGCCTGGGTGCTGGAGCTGGGTCGTATCCGGGGGCTCCCCGCCCAGGAGGGCCTCCGCTCGGCGCTGACGGACCCGGACTGGCGGGTGCGCTGGGCCGTGTTGCGGGCCCAGGCGAAGGCCCGGGGGCACACCGAGCCGCGTACCCTCGCGGACTGGGTGGCCGAGGCTCCGGCCAGGGACGAGGTGCTCGCCTGCATCACCGCCGCGCGAGCCGCCGCCAGCACCGGCAAGTCGACCGCCTCCTACTTGAAGGAGGCGGGAGCCAAGGGGGGCACGGCGGCCGCCCGCGTCTGGGCCCGTAGGGACGCCATCCGGGAGGCCCTGGAGGTGGAGGTGTACTCCGAGCAGGCCGTGCTCCGGGGCGAGGCGCTCTCCCACCTCGCGACCTTCCTGGGCAGGCCGCCCGCCCGGGTGCTGCTGGAGTCCATGGCCCGGCGCCCCGAGGCGGGGGACGTGGCCGCCGCCTCCGCGCTCCTCTCGGTGGCCGAGAAGAAGGGCTCCTCGGTGGGGCGGATGCTGCTGGCGGAGGCGAAGCCGCCGGATCAGGCCCTCATCAACCGCCTCTTCGCCGTCTATTCGGCGGACCTGGAGAAGCTGCAGAAGGGGCTGGCCTCCCTCGACGTCACCGAGCGGCGCGCCACCGTGCAGTCACTGTGGCGCTACGGCCCCCTGGCGCAGCGGGAGTTGGAGCGCGCGCTGGTGGACTCCGAGGCCCAGGTGCGCCGGCTGGCGGCGAAGGGACTCGCCGAGGCCGAGGGCCTGTCGTTGATGGAGGCCGCTCGCCGGAAGATCTGGGACGACGGGGCCTCGCTGGACACCCGGTGTACCTGGATGGATGTGGTCGCGACCGAGAAGACCTGTGAGCCGTTCCTCCTGGAGGTGGCGCACGACACCGATTTTCTCGCCGACACGCGAGGCGAGGCGGCGGCCAGGCTCGCCGACTGCGACGGCGATGCCACGCGCCGCTTCCAGCTCCTGGCTCCCTTGCTGAAGGATCAGCAGGCCGCGGTGCGGGCCGGGGCGGTGCGGGCGCTCGTCCTGCCTCGCTCGCCCGAGCTGGATGCCGCCGTCGCCGCCGCGCTCGAGGACTCCATGCCAGAGGTGGTGGCCGCCGCCCTCGGTGTCGTGGGGCGGCAACGCCAGGTGGCGCGGGTGGAGAGCGTGGTGACCCTGCTCGGCTCTCCGCATGCCGAGGTGCGCGAGGGCGCTGCCCGCGCACTGGAGTGGATCGGCCGCCCCCAACATGTGAAGCACCTCGCCCAGACGCTCCAGCAGGACAGCGTCGCCTCGGTGCGGGTGGCCGCCGCCGAGACGCTGGCCGTCCTCGGAGGCCCCTTCGCCGCCTCCGCGCTCAGTCAGGCCGCCGCGAAGGATCCGGACTCCCATGTCCAGCATGTGGCCCGGCGCGGACTGGCTCGGCTCGGCTTCCGGCCTCCTTGAAGGCAGTCCTTGCAGGCGCTCCGGGTAGGTGGGTATGGTTCGAGGTCTGGAGAAGTGCGTATGAAGATTACACGAGCCATCGTCATCGAGCCGGGGGCGGCGGGGCGCCGCAAGTTGAAGGACGGTCTGGAGAAGGCGGGACTCGAGGTGTCCGCCGTGTCGGAGTGGGAGGAGGCGCCGGGCCGGGCCCCGCTGGTGGTGCTGGGGCCCTCGGTGGAGCGGCCCGAGAGGGTGGCTCGCGCGGTGCGGAGGCAGTTGCCGCGGGCGCTGGTGCTGGCCGCGCAGCAGACGCCCGGCAAGGCCGGCTTCGCGGATGGCATCCTTCCGCTGCCCGTCTCCGCGAAGGACCTCCAGGTGCGCCTGCCCGAGCTGGTGAAGCTGCGGACGCTCTCGCGGGGGACCCCGGTGCGCAAGGCCCGCGCCGCTCCCGCTTCCGAGCCGGTGCGCGCCCCGGGCGAGCCGCTGTTGGATCCGCTCACCCAATTCTACGTCTTCGCTCACTTCAAGGACTTCCTCTTCGTCGAGGTGAAGCGCTCCCGGCGCCATGGCCTGCCCCTGGCGCTCGCGCTGGTGGCGTTCGATCCGCTCCCGGTGCGCGCGGGCCGCGAGCTGCGTGAGCAGCTCCATGGAGGCCTGGCGCTCGCCATCCGGCGCTCGCTGCGCGATACGGACTTCCCGGTGCAGTACTCGGCGGACCGGGTGCTGCTGCTGCTGCCACACACGGACCTGGCCGGAGCCCACACCCTGGCCCGCCGCGTCTGCGAGCGCGTGGCCCGCTCCAGCCTCACCTTCGACGACCAGGTCCTCCGCCCCACCGTGTCCGTGGGCCTGTCCGCGCTCACCCCGGGCCGTGAGGTGTCGTTCGCCGACCTCGTGCGTCAGGCACAGAGCTCGCTCGAGTCCGCCCAGGCCGCTGGCGGCAACCGCGTGGAGATGCTCGCGGAGACGCCGGGACTGGAGATCGAGGGGACGTAGCGAAGACCCTCACCCCGACCCTCTCCCAGGGGGAGAGGGAGCACAGGAGGGGAGGGGGATGGCTACGGGCCGCTGATGGCCTTGCCGTCCACCCGGTTCCGGCCGGCGCGCTTGGCCCGGTAGAGGTACTTGTCCGCCGCGGAGATCAGATCCTCCGCCTGCGCGAAGTCCGTGTCGTGCAGCGTGGCCACGCCCAGGCTGATGGTCACCTTGATGGGCGTCCCACTGAAGATGAAGTCGGTCCGGTCCACCGCCACCCGGCAGCGCTCGGCACACGCGAGCGCCTGGTCCTCGGCCGACTCGCGCAACATCAGGGCGAACTCCTCGCCGCCATACCGCGCGATGACGTCCTCGGTGCGGATGGTGTCGCTCACCCGCTGGGCGATCCGCGTCAGCACGTAGTCTCCCGCCGGGTGCCCGTACACGTCGTTGATCTTCTTGAAGTAGTCCACGTCGAACATCACCATGGACAGGGCCACCCGGTGGCGCAGGCAGTACGCGAACTCCTTGCGCAGCGTCTCCATGAAGTACTTCTTGTTGTACAGGCGCGTCAGGCCGTCGCGCGTGGCCGACTCGTAGATGCTGCGCTGGTAGGCCTCCTCCAACTGATCCTGGATGGAGAACTTCAGCACCGTGTTGGAGCCGATTTGAATCTTGTCGCCGTCATAGAGCGGCGCGGCGCTCACCTTCAGGCCGTTGAGGAACGTGCCATTGGTGCTGCCCAGGTCCACCAGCTGGAAGCGGCCCTCGCCGAGCGACACCACCTTCGCGTGCTTGCGCGAGATGCCATCGTCCTCGACCTGGAACTGCGCCTCCACGCTGCGGCCGAGCACCGTCTCGGACTTGTCCAGCTTGAACATCCGGCCGATTCCGGCCGCGGACTTCGCGCTGATGACGATGAGATACGCGCTCTGCTGCTGGGGGGCGTCCCCCAGCAGGTCCGAAATCGAATGGACGGCGGTCTTCTCGTCGGACATCGTGCCCCCCATCTTATGGGTCGAGGATTGTCAGCAGCAAGCAGACCCCACGACGGACCTACCGGGATGGTCGGCTCCTAACGGGCTCGCCTCGACTTTTTGGCCGGCGGCTCCACCACGGCGGGCGGCCGCTCGGTCATCTCCCCGACAATTGGGGTCTCGATGAAGCGCGCGAGCGATTCCCTGTCCCGGTGATAGGCGAGCCCCTGCATCAGCTTCACCAGCGCCGCCGAGGGCGTCATGTCGCCCCCGCTCAGCGCCCCCTCCTGGAGGGCCGCCGCCCCGGACTCGTAGAGCGTCAGGTCCACCCCGTTGCGGTAGGCCTGGCTCACCACCACCACCGGCACGTCCCGCTTCCGGGCCTCCCGGAAGAGCGGCAGCAGGGAACGGCCGAGCGACGAATCGCTGGGGTAGTTACCCGCCCCATAGGCCTCCAGCACCAGACCGCGCAGGTGGGGCAGCAGGGCCAGGGGCAGGGCGGGGTCCAACCCCGGGAAGACCTTGAGCAGGAAGACGCGGGGCTCCAGCTTCTCGCGCAGGCGGAAGGGGCCCTTCTGACGCAGACCCGGAGCGAAGGTGGCATCCACTCCCAGCGTACCCAGCAGGGGGAAGTTGGGGCTCTCGAAGGCGTCGTACTCGGAGACCTTCACCTTGCGGGTGCGGTTGCCGCGGTAGAGGTGGGAGTCGAAGCAGATGCTCACCTCGGGCGGGCCCTGGAGGGCGGAGAGCACCGCGTCGATGAGGTTGAGCCGCGCATCCGAGCGGATCTCCCCCAGGGGCCGCTGCGAGCCCGTCATCACCACCGGCTTGGGCAGCCCGGGCAGCATGAAGGAGAGGGCGCTGGCGGTGTAGGCAAGGGTGTCGGTACCATGCGTCACCACGGCGCCGTCGAAGTCCGGCAGCCGCTGGTGCAGGTGGGCGGCCAGGCGGCTCCACAGCTCCGGCTGCATCTCCGAGCTGTCCAGGTTGGAGAAGAGCTCCAGCTCGATGTCGGCGAGCCGGAAGAGCTCGGGGCAGCGGGACTTGAGCGTCTTGAAGAAGGCCGCGGGGCGCAGCGCGGACGGCCGGCCTCCGGCCATCCCCAGCGTGCCGCCGGTGTGCAGCAGGAGGATTCTGGGCATAGGGCGGGTCCTCCCTGTCAGAGCCGGGGTCGCTTTACAAGCCCCGCGCGCATCGCTAAGACCGGCTGGTGCTCCCCGACCGTCGCAATCGCGTCCTCCTGGCGCTCACCCTGGCGCTGACGGCCCTCTCGGCCTGTACCAAGAACTCCGAGGCGGCCCAGCCCGCCCAGCCCACCGCGCCCAAGCCGTCCGCCCCGGCCCCGGCGGCTCCGCCCCCCCAGGCGGCCGCTCCCGCTTCCGGGGGCCCGGTCCTCTCCGGCATCCCCGGCATGGACTTCTCCGCCCTGCCGCCCTCCGCCCAGCGTGAGCTGTCCACCGTCTTCACGGACGAGTTCTGCTACTGCGGCTGCCCCCACACCCTGGGCCAGTGCCTCAAGGGGCACACCACCTGCCAGCATGCGAAGCGCATGGCCCGGCTCGCCGCCCGGCAGGCCGCCTCGGGCGTGCCGGCCACGGAGATCATCGTCGCCCTCTCCGAGTACTACTCCGGCTTCCGCGCCACCCGGCAGAAGCTCGAGGTGGACCCGCGCATGTGCATGGGCGACCCCAAGGCCCAGGTGACGCTGGTGGAGTTCTCCGACTTCGAGTGCCCCTTCTGCGGCACGGCCCGCCCGATCCTGGAGGCCTTCGCCAAGAAGAACGCCAGCCGGCTGCGCTTCTGCAACGTGCCCTTCCCGCTGCCCATGCACGCCAACGCGGTGCCCGCCGGCCAGGCGGCGCTCTGGGCGAGGGATCAGGGCAAGTACTGGGAGATGCACGACGCGCTCTTCGAGAACGCGCGCAACCTGTCCACCGCCAACATCGTGGCCCTCGCCAACAAGCTGGGCCTCAAGGGCGCGGACCTCCAGAAGGCCCTGCAGGCCGGCACCTACGCCCAGGAGCTGGAGAAGTACAAGGCGCTCGGCAACGCCGCCAACATCCGCGGCACGCCCAGCCTCTTCTTCAACGGCCGCGTCTACGACACGCAGATCGGCCTGAACGAGGATTCCCTTACCCACAGCCTCGAAGACGAACTCGAGTGGCGCGCGAACAACAACGCGTGGGCCGCCGACTGACGGTGACATGAGCCAGCGCTTCCGCATCGATGGCACCCAGCTCGTCCCCGACGAGCGCCAGGGGACTCAACAGCCACAGCCGCCAGCGCTGGCGGGCCGCACGGGCTCGTTCGTGCTGCAGCCCACCTCGCCGGACCTGCTCGTCTTCTCGCGCACGCCCGCCGAGGGGGGCTCACTGCCCACCCCTCGCGTGGTGCTCTCCGGAGATGCCTCCGGCTTCCCCCTGTCCGATCTCATCGCCTTCCTCAGCCAGGCGCGCTGGAGCGGCATCGTTCGCGTGCAGGCCCCCGGCGGCGAGCGCTCCGTCATCCTGCGCGAGGGCGAGGTGCGCGGCGCCACCTCGGACGTGGCCGCGGACCGGCTCGGCGAGGTGCTCGTCCGGCTGGGCTACCTGGAGCGCACCCAATTGGAGACGGTGCTGCGCGAGCACCCTCCCTCCAAGATTGGCCGCGCCCTGGTGGAGCGGGGCCTGCTCCAGGCGCACGACCTGTTCAAGTGCGTCACCCACCAGGTGAGTGAGATCTTCCACGCCATCGTCCTGTGCCGGGAGGGCAGCTTCTTCCTGGTGGACCAGCCGGTGGAGGACAAGCTCGGGCACAACATCCAGCTGTCCACGCAGAGCCTGCTGATGGACAGCATCCGGAAGATCGACGAGCTGGCGCACTTCCGCAAACGCATCCCCCACAGCCGCCTCTACGTGCTGCGCAAGGGCATGGCCAACGCCCGGCTGGAGCCGGACGAGGACAAGGTGCTGGCCCTGGTGGATGGACGCCGCACGGTGCTGGACCTGGGGCAGGGCGCCCGCCTGTCCGAGTTCGACGTCACCAAGGTCGTCTACGGCCTGCTCGAGGGTGGCTTCGTGCAGCTGTCCGACAAGCCCCTGGGCGGCTCCATGCAGTCGCTGTCCGGCATCCCCGCGGTGCGCCCCAAGGCCTTCATGGGCATCCCCGTGGTGCGCCCGTCCTCCACCGGCATTCCCACGGTGAGGCACTCGCAGTCGGGCCTGCGCGCCATCACCCAGCCGCCCCAACCGGCCCCGGTGGTGGACGTGCGCGAGGTGGTGCACGTCTTCAACCGCATCTTCCGGGAGATCGCCGCCGAGGTGTCCAAGCAGGGCCTGGCGCGCGAGTTCATCGCCTCGGCCAACGCCGCGCTCTCGGGACAGGCGCTGTCCTCCTCGCCGGTGCTGGCGGGGCTGGCCTTCGCGCCCGACGGCAGCCTCCCGGACGCGAAGCTGGTGAGCGCCTACGAGCAGTACCGCGGCTCGCTGGGCTCGGAGCCGCTCGCTTCCTTCCGGCAGGCGCTCAGCGACGTGATGTTCTTCCTCCTCTTCCAGGCGGGAGAGCTGCTCGAGTCGCGCGCGGACGAGGACCTCGCCCGGCGCGTGAAGGACATGCTCGCCTCGCTCGGCGGGTCCTGACATGGGCACGGAACGGCCCCGGCTGACGGAGGACGTGCCGGGGTGCGGTGGCGCCTTCAAGCTCGTCCCCGAGGACTTCGAGGTGGAGGAGTTGCCCGCCTACCCGCCCTCGGGAGAGGGGGAGCACCTCTACCTCTGGCTGGAGAAGCGCGGCCGGGACACCCGTGAGGTGGTGAAGGCCCTGGCCTCCGCGCTCGGCGTGGACGAGGGCGACGTGGGCGTGGCGGGGATGAAGGACCGTCAGGCCATCACCCGGCAGCTCCTCTCCGTGCCCGCGAAGGGTGAGGCGCGCCTGCCGGAGTT
This sequence comes from Archangium violaceum Cb vi76, assembly GCF_000733295.1. Classification (GTDB taxonomy): domain Bacteria; phylum Myxococcota; class Myxococcia; order Myxococcales; family Myxococcaceae; genus Archangium; species Archangium violaceum. Next base: position 65,711 of record NZ_JPMI01000228.1, read on the forward strand.
CTCCCTGGAGGGCGTGAGCGTCCTGTGGAGCCGGCGCCATGGCAACAAGCTGCGCACCGGGCACCTGAAGGGAAACCGCTTCCGGCTGCGCCTGCGGGGCGTGAAGGACGTGGGCGCGGCGCGCGAGAGCTTCACCCGGCTGAGCGCCCGGGGCGTCCCCAACTACTTCGGAGATCAGCGCTTCGGCCGCGAGGGCGACAACGCGGATTTCGGCCGCCTGCTGGTGCTGGGCCAGCGGCTGCCGCGCCGCCCGGACAAGTTCCAGCGCAAGCTGTACCTCTCGGCCTTCCAGTCCCGCCTCTTCAACCGGGCCCTCGTGGACCGGCTGCGCGCGGGTACCTTCGACACGGCGCTGTTGGGGGACGTGCTGCGCAAGGAGGACTCCGGTGGCCTCTTCGTCTGCGAGGCGCCCGAGGTGGATGGGCCTCGCGCCGCCTCCTTCGAGGTGAGCCCCGCCGGGCCCCTCTTCGGGCCGAAGATGACCGCCGCCGCCCACGCCGTGGCCGAGGCCGAGGCGAAACTGCTCGCGGACGAGGGCGTCACGCTGGACGACTTCCGGCGCGGCGGTGACGAGACCCAGGGCGGACGCAGGCCCTACCGGGTGCGGCTCGGCAACCCCTCGCTGGAGGTGGACGGGGAGGACCTGGTGCTCACCTTCGAGCTGCCCAAGGGCTCCTACGCCACCGAGGTCCTCCACGAGCTGTTGAAGGACGGCTGACCCGGCCTCAGGTTTCTGAGCCCGGTATGGCGCCTTTCCGGGCCCGGAGGCGCGCGCTCCCTCCGTGCCCGAGCCTCCGGACAGAGGGACGGGGAGGACATGGCATTCCCATTGCTCCAGGGATGCGCACCTCGTTTCCACCGGAGCCATCCATGGACTCGCCCCTGCTGCGCCGTCTCTTCTCGCGTGCCCTGCGCGCCTCACTCGCCTCTCCACTGGTCCTCGCGGGCTGTGGAGGCGCGGACCTGACGGGCTACTCCGCGCTCGCTTGTGATGATGGCTTCCCCACGGTGAGCGGCCTGTCTCCCACGGTCTCCCCGGACTTCGTGCAGTTGCGCTCCATCTCCATGGGCCAGGACGAGAGCTTCTTCGACGAGGTGCGGCGCGGCTCCTCGGGGACGGCGTGCGCGACGGCTTCAGACCGGGCGGCCTGCGAGTCGGCCCTGAACGCTCTCTCCTCGCGAACGGGCTTCCGCTCCGTCTGCGAGCAGACGTGCAGCGCGTACTACCTCGCGACGACTCGAGGCGACGAGGTGACGGCCCTCACGACGTTGGAGGCGCTCAAGGGCTACCTGGGCTCCATCGACACGGCGCAGGAGGCCGCGTTGCTCGCCTTCGCGTCCAACTACAACCTGTCCTGCCGCGACCTGGAGCGGGGCGCGGTCCGGGCGAACGGCAAGGGGGGCTTCAACGTCATTGGCACCACCGGCTACGCCTGTGGACTCAATACGTCGGTGACGCAGCATGTGCTGGAGGTGTCCGCCTCGGGCGAGGTGAAGGAGGTGAGCAACCACATCCTGGAGCGAGGCCACCCCAACTGCGTCGTCGGCCGGAGGCCCGTGGGGCTGCGCGCCTCGGACGGTGTTGCTTGCGTGGATGCGCTGGGCCGTCACTTCGCGTTGGCCGCGCACCTGGAGGCCGCCTCCATCAAGGCCTTCCTCCGGCTGCGGGAGGAGCTCGCCCTGCATGGCGCGGATGTCGCGCTGCGGGACGCCGCGCTCGTGAGCGCCCTGGAGGAGGTCATGCACACGGACGTCAGCACGCGGCTCGCCCGCCGCTTCGGCGCGACGCCCCAGCGGCCCGAGGTGGTGGAGCTGCCCTTGCGCTCGCTCTTCGAGGTGGCGTTGGAGAACGCGGTGGAGGGCTGCGTGCGCGAGACGTTCGGGGCGCTGGTCGGGCACCACCAGGCGCTGCACGCGCGGGACGCGGAGGTGCGCGAGGCCATGACGCGCATCGCCGAGGACGAGACGCGGCACGCCGAGCTGTCCTGGGCCATCGACCGCTGGGCGCGCGAGCAGCTGACCGCCGCGGAATGCGCCACCCTGCGCGAGGCCCAGCGTGAGGCCGTGGTGACGCTGCGCGAGGAGGTAGCCCTGCCGCAGGACGCCGCGCTCGTCACCGAGGCGGGCGTGCCCACGCCGGAGGTCGCCGCCTCCCTGCTGGCCACGCTCGAGCAGGAGCTCTGGGCCTGAGAGATGGGCCCGGGGAGGGGAGGGCGCGAGCGGTGTTAGCCTTGGCCCATGCGCCGACTCCTCTCCCTGTTGGGGGCAGTGCTCCTCCTCGCCTCCTGCCAGTCCATGTCCTCTCGCGTGGGCTCCACCCCTCCGCCCGAGGGACGGCCCATCTTCCTCGGAGAGAAACACAGCCTGCGCTCCGCCATCCTCGAGGAGGAGCGTGGCTTCCAGCTCTACCTCCCACCCGGGTACGCGGAGTCCTCGGAGCGCTATCCCGTCCTCTACCTCCTGGATGGTGACTCGCACTTCCATCACGCCACCGGTGTCGTGCAGTTCCTCGCGGGCAACTCGCACATTCCGCCGATGATCGTGGTGGGGGTGCCGAACACGAAACGCACGAGGGATCTCACCCCTCCGGTGCACGGTGACACCGTGATGCCCGGGGACACCTCGTCGCGGAGCGTCGCGCAATCGCTCCCCACCGCTGGCGGCGCGGACCGGTTCCTGCGCTTCCTGGAGGAAGAGCTGGCCCCGCACATCGAGGCGCACTACCGCACGCGGCCGTACCGCATCCTCGTGGGTCACTCGTTCGGCGGGCTCTTCGCCATCCATGCCCTGATGAACCGCCCCCAGAGCTTCAACGCGTACATCGCCATCAGCCCGAGCCTCTGGTGGAACAACGGCGAGCTGGTGGCCGGCGCGGTGAAGTCCCTCGAGCGCCTGCCCGAGCAGGAGCGCTTCCTCTACATGACCATGGGCGAGGAGGGGGAGGAGATGCTCAAGCCCATCCAGCAACTCGCGGCGACGCTGGAGGAGGCCAGGCCGGCGCGGTTGGTGTGGCGCTACGCCTTCCTCCCGAACGATCACCACGCCAGCACGCCCCACCGGACGCTCTACGATGGGTTGGAGGCCGCCTTCGAGGATCTGCGGCTCGCCCAGGTGGAGGCACGCACGGGTGAGCTGGCGCAGGTGGAGGCGCGCTATGCCCGGTTGTCCAGACGGCTCGGTTTCGAGCTCCAGCCCCCCGAGGAGCTGATCAACGTCCTGGGGTACTCCCTGCTGCAGCGCGGGAAGGTGGAGGCCGCCCTCACCGCCTTCCGGCGCAACGTCGAGCGGCACGGGGACTCGGCCAACGCCCATGACAGCCTGGGCGAGGCGCTGGAGGCCGCGAGCCAGTGGGAGGCGGCGCTCGAGAGCTACCAGCGCGCGCTCGCGCTCGGCGTCCGGGCCAACAAGGTGCACCCCGCCTATCAGCAGCACGTCGAGCGGGTGATGCGCAAGCTGGCCGTCCAGACTTCAGGTGACGGCGCGCCCTGAGGCGTGGAGGACGGGCTCGGGGACTCGCCTCCAGTTACCCTGGCTGTTCCCCGGCTCTTTCTCGATGCCATGCCGCGAAACCTCGCTGCTCACCGCCCCTCGACAGGTTCTTGTCGAGGAGCGTGAGCACGCCCGCCGCATCCGTCTCGAGGGTGCTGTCGATCTGATCGCAGTGTGGGCTGAAGACAACGGCCCAACTGGGGTTTCGCGAGAGCTGCTCCCGTAGGAAGGCTTGGAAGGGAGGACCGCCCCAATCCACTTCGTCGCCATTCACCTCGCGAGCCAGGAGGTCCAGACCCTTCCCCCCGAGCGTGAGGTAGACCCAATCCGCCTGAAAGAGCCCCTCGGGCAGGTAGGTCAGGAGATACGGAGGGCATACCTCATGCCTCCGCAACTCGATGTGCTGGCCCCAACGGTAGACGCCAGGGCCTTGAGGGTATGCCACTCCACCCCATACGAACTGCTCCACCTCATGGTGCAGGTTCTCCATGGGCCAGATTCGTGGCAGCAGCAGATCGAGGCAGGCATCCATTCTTCAGTCTCCAGGTGAGACGACGGGGGCCGCTGTGGCTCGAGGGGCGGTGAGCCCATCGTTCATGCGGATGGGCTCACCGCTCGGCCACGGCTCTTCGCTATCACATCGATGGATAGAAGGGCTTTTGTTCGCCCGCCGTCCACTGTCTGCTCTGCGTGTCGTAGGTGAATTGGTGCTGGTGCGGATTGGTGTGGTCCTGGGGGCGACCGTGGTTATGCCAATCCACACGGCTCATGGGCACATCCTGACCGTTGGCCTTGGGCCACGTGTTCTCCGGGAACGTCGCGGACTGCCGATACCGGACCCCGTCGGAGCCATCACGTCCTCCAAGCGTCGTATGTGCACGGCCCTCGGCTCGGGGATCCGGGGTCGGGATGTCCACGTCCCTCACCCGCTGCTGCGGTAGCGGACTGTCCGGGATGTAGTGCTTCGGCTCGCAGTTGTTGTGCACCCACGCGCGCAGGTCTCCCGCGAAGTACGTGTGGTACTCCGCCACCTCGAAGTTGAAGACGGTGGTCCGCGTCTGCTCCCAGGTGGAGGTTCCCACCTTGAGCCAGCCGCCGTGCGCACTGGCCACCCGCTGGCCCGGCTGGAGCGCTCCGGCTCCTACCCAGCCCAGGTCCTTCACCCAGAACGGGTGCTCGCCCGTGACGCCGAGCTCGCTCTTCTGTCCTGATGCCTCTTCGATCAGCTCCAGCTTCAGCACGGGCTGATCCGGCGTGATAAAGGTTTGCACCACCGGCCGCCAGTCCGTCGCGCCCGTCTCGTCGCTGCGAGACCAGACGAGATCTCCCGGCCGCACCTCTTCAATGGGCTTGGGCCCCTCCTTCGTCAGCACCTGCGTCCCGGCGACGAAGCACTGTCCGGGGATGCCGCAGCTCTTGCCCTCGCAGCCCTTCTTGGCGGCGGACTTGAGCCCATCCCCCACGTCGTCCGCCTTGCTCGCCATCTTCCCGGTGGTCTCCGCCCGGTTGGCGGCCTTCAGCGCATCCGCGGTCTTGTCGGTGGCCTTGACGGCGTCCACCACCTTGTCACCGACGCGGTAGGCCTTGATGGCGGCACCCGCTCCGCCCGGGACGAAAGGCACCGCCAGGGCGGCGGCGTCCGCGACGACCCCCACCACGTCGAGCGCCTTCTCCAGCGTGCTCGTGTTGCTGTCCCACGACGCGATGCTGGCCACGCCCATGGCGAGGCTCGCCGCGTCCCAGATCGACTCGAGCGCCTTGCCCGTCGGATCCACGTAGGCCACCGGGTTGCCGCCCGCATAGCCATACAGGTTGCACTCCACGGGGCTGTCCACGCAGCGCTCCGGCTCCGCGAGGAACAGGGGATCCGGGGTGAGGAAGCGGTTGAGCTCCGGGTCGTAGTCGCGCACGCCCATGCGGATGAGGCCCAGGTCCGCGTCGAAGCCCTTCTGCACGTAGTCCACCACCGCCGAGCTGTCCGGGCGCACCGTCCGGTTGCCGAAGGGCGAGGCCAGCCGCGCCGTCCCGTCCAGATCCGCCATGACGGTGCCGCGCGCGTCGGCGGCGAGCATCTGGAAGCCGCCCCCCTGCACCAGGCCCACCAGCTGCCCGGCGAACTTGAAGGGCTCGGCCAGGCCGCTCGCGTCCAGGTAGGCGCCTTCCCTCAGGTACGCCGCCACCGGCGTGGTCCCGGTGAGCTTCAGCAGCCGCTGGCCCGTCTCGTCATACAGGAAGCGCCACTCGTTGGCGCCGCGCGTGGCGCGCTCGAGGTGTCCGTTGGGCCCGTACTGGAAGGTCAGGTCCCCCTTCGCGCTGGTGCGGCCGAGCGCGTCGAAGGTGTACGTCACGGCCCCCGCGGTGAGCGTGCCGCTGCCAGGGATGAGCTCCCGGCGGACGCCCGCCTCCTCGATGGCCATCGGCAGACCGAAGCCGTCGAACTCGTAGTCGTAGGCGTGCTCCGCGTCATGCGCGCTCGTGAGGAAGCCCTGGGGCGAGTAGCCGTAGCTCCGCTGCAGGTTCTTCCCGCCAACGACGAACGACTCCACGTCCAGGAAGCCCCGCGCATTGAACCGGAAGGAGTTGGAGGAGCTCCACCCCGCCGTCGTCTGCGTCTGGGACAGCCGCCTGCGCGTCAGTGGATCGTACCCGAGCAGCACGCTGTCGCCCGAGACGAAGGAGGCCTGGGCGGCCTGCCCGTTGGCGTTGTAGCCGAAGGTCGCCAGCGGGTTTCCGTTCAGCCAGACCTGCCACAGCCGGCCGTAGGTGTCCCAGCGCTGCTCCTTGGTGGAGACGGACAGCAGCGTGCCATCCGCCGCGCGCACGGAGATGGCCTCCTGCTTCAGGTCGCCGCTGTCGGTGTACTCGAGGTCCGACTCCACCGTGCGCCAGCCATCCAGCCGCAGCACGTACCGGGCGAGCTTGCCGTCCGCGCGGTAGTCCATGGTCTTGAGGTAGCCCTCGCCCTGCACCGCGGACACCTCGCCGAGGTACGTGCGCCGGGCGGGCGCGTCCGGCGTCGCCCCGTCGTAGTAGAAGCGGTAGCTGCGCGTGGTGCCGAGCACCAGGTCCGTGTGCAGCTCCACCTCCTTGCGGCCAATGGCGTCATACGTCCACGTCTCCGAGCGCTGGGCCACGCCGTTGGCGGACAGGTGCCGCAGGCTGCTCAGCAGGCCCGTGGTGGGCGCGTAGTCGTAGACGAGGGTGGCGAGCCCCTCGCGCACCACTTGCTTCACCCGGCCGTGCTTGTCATGGGTGACGGAGTGCGTCTTCCCATCCGGCAGGTGCACGCGGCGCACGCGGCCGAGCGCGTCCCGATCGAAAGCATAGGTGGTGCCATCCGCCTGCTCGCGGCGCAGCACCTCGTCCGAGGCGTTCATCCAGGAGCGCGTCCTGTAGGTGGCGTTCTCCAGCGACTCGCGCCGGAGCAGGCCGGCGTCCAGGCCGAGGCTCGACACCACCTGGCGCTCCACGTCCGAGTGCTGCTTGGACAGCGACTCCACCGCGTGGCCGAAGCCGGCGAGGCGCGTGCTGCCCACCCGCTGGATTCCCGTGCGCATCGCCGCGTGGGTGAATCCACCCAGGTTCGTGCTGGCCGGCTCCGTGGGCCGGTTGTGCGTCCGGGTTTCACGCAGGGCCGGGTGGCGCGTGGTGACGCCGTCGAACGCCCAGCCCTCGGGGATGAGCTGGGCACTGGCCACCTGCTCCCCTCCCGCCGTGCTCCACTCCACCGAGCGGCGCTTCGCTCCGGACAGCGCCTCCACGAGCGTGGTGAGGTGCACGGCCGCCGGCTCCAGCGCCGTGGCGAACTCGTAGGCGAGCAGCAGCGAGGGGTTGGTCTCCGTGGCGTTGCCCAGGCTGTCCCACTGCTTCAGCAGGCGCTCCTGCCCGTCATGGCGGAAGAACTGGGTATAGGACTGCGTGCCGTGCCGGCTGGCCAGGGCGAGGATGGCGTCCGTGCGGGCATCCCGCGCCGTCACCTCCAGCACCGAGCCATCCGGCGACGTCACCTTGCGCAGCAGGGTGCCGCCGGGCTCCAGCTCGAAGAGCGTGCTGCCGCGGCCGGGTTGGGAGACGTACTCCACCGAGTAATCCGGCCGGTAGTGCACCTCCTGCAGCGTCAGCAGGCCGTCCTCGCCCAGGCTCTCCACCCGCTCCACCAGGCCCACCGTGTTGCGCGTCAGCCACGCCTCGTGGTCGAAGTTGAGTGTGTCGTCGGAGTGCCGCCCGCTGAGGATGAGGCGGTCCTCCAGGCAGTGCAGGTGCTGCGACAGGCCGCTCACCACGGCGCGCCGGCGCTGGGTGGTGAGTGTCCCGGACGAGGTGTGGCGCACCGTGTAGGACGGGCACACGTCCGCCTCGTAGTCGAGGTACTCGGTGTGCTCCTTCAGGGTGGTGGTGCCCGCGCCATTGGTCCAGCCCTGGTGCTCCTCCTCCAGCCTCTTCCAGGGGAGGCCGCGGAAGAAGACATCCTCGTACTTGCGCGAGGCCAGGGTGCGCAGGTCGGGCGTGCGCGCGTCCTGCTCGGTGGAGGAGGAGGACAGGCCGGCGTAGGTGTCGCCGTTGAGGAAGTCCTCGGTGACGGTGACGACGCCGTCCTGGCGCACCACCGTGTCGTAGCCCACCAGGAAGCGGCCCACGGAGTGGTGCGTGGGGGTGGCGTACGTGTAGCCGTACTGGACGGAGTCGTAGCCGCTAGACTCCACGGTGAGGAAGGAGAGGACGGCGGGACGCTGGCGCACGTCGAGGCCGGCGGGGCCGCGCGCGTACGTGAAGCGCACCAGCGTTCCGCGGCCGTCATCGGCGGTGGCCATGAGGCCCGTCTCGGGAGCCTCGAGCGCCACGCCATAACCGAGGCCGTAGTAGGCGTAGGCCACCTCGGTGTTGCCGCTGCCGCGGAAGTCACCCACCACCGGGGGCGTGGAGCCGTAGCCCAGGTAGTAGAGGGAGGGGACATCCACCTCCTTGAAGTACAGGCCCGAGCTCACGAAGAGGCGCACGTCGGCCTGGGCCACCAGCAGCACGTCCGTGAGGCCGTCGCGGTTGGCGTCCATGAAGTGGAAGGCGTAGCCCTCGGGCGACACGTAGTTGTCCGAGAGGTTGATGAGCGAGTACTCCTGGGCGATGGGCTCGAAGCTCAGCTGGCCCAGGCCCCACCACACGGCCAGGCCGCCGGAGTGGCGCACCACGATGTCCGGCATGCTGTCGCCGTTCATGTCCTGCACCCAGGAAGCCAGGGGCTGGTAGGTGCCGCCGCTGGCGCTGGCCAGGGTGCCCTGGCGCGCCGCGCCGAAGGAGATGGTGGTGCCGGTGGTGGTGTTGGGCAGCACCTCGAAGCCGCCGGCCTCCACGCGCAGCAGTTCCGGGCGGTGGTCGCGATCGAGGTCGACGAGACGCGTGTTGGCGTCCAGCTCCCAGATGCCGGGCAGCTGGGAGCCGTGCAGCAACTGGCCGGAGCGCTCGCAGACGGCCAGGTCCGTGGAGGAGGAGACGGGGTTGAACTCGAGCCACACCACCTGGAAGGAGCGCTGGTCGGGGAACATCTGCGCCAGGTGTCGGGGGAGGTTGTTGTGGGAGGCCGGGGAGCGGCAGCCGTAGAAGGTGCTGGAGGAGGCGGGATCCAGGGGCTCGAGGGTGAAGCCGGTGGTGCTCTGGCGCACCAGGGTGCCGTCATAGGCGTGCTCGAAGTCGAGCAGGCCGTCGGCGTCCACGTCGAGGAAGGTGGCCTTCTGCGGCTGGAAGGCGTCCTCGCCGAAGTACTGGAGTACGGCGTCGAGGCGAGGGTTGGTGAACCACTCGGGCTGCAGCAGCTTCTGGCGGGCCGAGTGGTAGGTGTAGCGGGTGGGCGGCGGCGTCTCACCGGAGGCGAAGCGCTGGGACACCTGCGTCAGGAAGAAGGCGGGACCGAAGCCGTCGCCCTCGTGCGTGAGGGTGTAGCTCCAGCGCTCGGCGTCGGCGCCGGTGTTCTGGTCGCGGGAGAAGACGGTGAGGGAGGCCACGCGCCTGTCCAGGGACAGGCCCACGCCGGAGCGGTAGTCGACGAAGGGGATGGCGACGGGCTGGTACTGCAGCTCGAGGCGGTACTGGAAGTCCGTGCCGGTGCCGCCGTAGCGGACGCGCTGGAGGAAGAGCCGGCCGGAGGCATTGGGAGCCCACTCCAGGCGGGTGCGGCGGCCCAGGGCCGTCACCACGTCGGTGAGGTACCAGGCATAGGTGCCTCGCGGGGTGTTCACGCGAGCAGTGCCGCCGAAGGTCCAGGTGGAGCCATCGGGCAGGTAGGCGGTGGCGGTGGAGCCGTCCACCACGACGCGTGCCAGCGTGGACAGGCCCTGGGGATACCAGGCGCCGTCGGTGCCCTTGGCCAGCCGGCCCCAGGGACTGGAGAGGTCGTCGGTGAGGTAGTCGGGGTCACCCTTGGCGCGCCAGCGCTCCAGGGAGAGCGAGTTGCTCCAGCCCACGCCCCACTCGGAGGCGCCGGAGTCCGGAGAGTAGGTGGGCATGACGGAGGCCAGCAGCATGCCCCGGTCTTCCGGGACGCTGAAGGGCGAGGGCAGGGAGAAGGCGCCGCGGCTGACGTCGGCGGGGCCGAAGGCGGTGCTGGCGAGCTGGCCTACCAGGCTGCCGCGCTGAGGCGCCGACAGCTGGGGCGGCTGCACCAGCATGTCTTCCAAGGGGCCCGAGGCCAGGGCCGGGGTGGCCAGGGCCAGGCATACACATGCCAGCACTCCAGCCAGGACGGATGGTTGTTTCACGTTCTTCGCTCCGCACGGAGGTGCCGCGGCGATTCCCACCGGCCTGCGGGCACCTGGACATTCGAGGGATGGTGTGGGGACTGCGCCCTCCCCCGGGCGGATGGACGCGCGCCCGGGGGAGGGATGCTTCAGCAGGGGCGGCTCAGAGCTCCGGCGCCACCTGCACAGGGGACATCAGGGACGACGTGCTCGACGTCTGCTGGCAGGACTCGATCCACGGGAAGATCGGCGGCGTCCCGGAGCGCGTCTCCACCTCGAACACCAGGACGATGTCCGTCACCAGGTGCAGCAGGTTGTTGTTCTTGAGCGCGCGCAGGTTGATGTCGTAGCGGGTGAACGGCGACAGACCGTCCGCCACCGACGCCAGCTGGCCCGTGGTGGTGTTGCGCCAGTTCGTGTAGATGGCCGGGGCCTCGTTGAAGCGCCCGAACAGCGGCCGTCCATAGGACTGGTTGAGCCAGGCCGCGTTCAGCATGCGGTAGCGCTGCGGTCCGCTCACCCTCGGGAACACCAGCTCTCCGTCCACGCTGAGCGGCAGATCGATGAGCTTCGAGCGGGCGGTCTCCACGTCCGAGGAGCGCTGCATGTTGAAGAACACCATCATGTTGCGAATGATGGGGACGTCCTTCTCGCACGACAGCCGCCTGTCTCCGTCCGCGTGGAAGAAGTCCACGGGCGTCACCGGGATGGTGGCGATGGAGGTGCGGTTGATGCGATCCCACACCGCCTCGGACACGGAGGGCGTCACGGTCTGGTACACGGTCGCCGGCGGCTGGGGCGCCGGCGGCGGCTGGGGCGCAGGATCCCACTGCCACGTCGGACGGGGGATGCTGAGGTAGTGGTAGCTGATGGTGGGGTTGCCCTTCTGCTGCAGGCCCATCAGGTTCGTCTCCGACTCCACCAGCGCGGCGACATCCGCCAGCTTGTCCGCCAGCGCCGAGTAGGACGTGGTGAAGTCCACGTGGATGAAGTCGTCGATGAGGTCCATCGTCCCATTCACGCCCGTCTGGTTGCGCAGAGTCTGCAGGACCACGGGGTAGCGCAGCTCGAAGATGGGGTAGAGGTAGTCATTGAGCAGCACCGACACGTTGCGCACGTTCAGCCGCAGCTCCTCCGCGTCCATGTTCTGCAGCGCGCGGCGCGGGAGCCACTGAAGCAGGGGCGCCTTGCGCGCGCTGTCCTGCAGGCCCTCGTTGATGGAGCGCTGCTCCAGCTTCAGCAGCTCCAGCTGGCGCTGGATGGCCTGACGCTCCACCGCCCGGCTCAGCTCCGCCAGCTCACGCGTCACCCACTGCTCCACCAGCTCCCGGAGGGGCTCCGGGACGGTGACGCCCTGGACGGTGCTCATGTTGACCCAGAAGTCCTGCCGCAGGCCGGTGGCATCCTCGGGCATCAGCCGTCCCTGGGCCTGCTTCAGCAGGGCGGCCTGCCGGAGCGTCTTCAGCTCCGCCATGGCGGCCGTTGCCACCTCCTCCAGCGTGCTGGCCGTCTCCGGGCGCAGCTGCCGGAGGTTGACCGACAGCGCCCGGGTCGAATCGAGGCCGCCGCAGCCCACCGCCAGCTCGTTGGCCACCAGGAACACATCCACTTCGTCCTTGGCGACGATGGACGTGCTGGGGGACTGCACGAGGTGGATGTTCTTGATCTGGCTGGGTGCCCTCGAGGTGACCGGATTCATGAGGACGGCCAGCAGGCTTCCGGTGGGCAGGTGGGTGAAGGGCGCCTCCTTGGAGCGGATGCCCATGGAGAAGCTGGCCGACATCCCCATCTGGCTGGTGGTGTCCTGGCTCATCGACGCGCTCACGCCCAACCTCACGCCGGTCTCGGCCTGCTCGCACGTCTCGATCATTCCATAGACGGAGGCCGAGGCCACGACGGGCGCCGCGCCGAACGGATCCGGGCTCTTGGCCGTCACGTCCGCACGCGCACCCGCGCACGCCCGGACGCTGGCCGACACGTTCCCGTACACCTCGGCCGAAGCCACGGCCTGGTTGCTGACGGCGGTCGTCCCGCTCGTGGACCGCTGGATGAGGTAGCCCTCTGGTCCCGTGGGCGTCGTCTGCACACTCGCGAAGTCGAAGCCCGCGAAGGCGCCATAGGTGGAGGCATTCACCTTGCTCAGCGCACAGGTCGGAGACCAGGCTCCCGAGGTGTTGATGTACAGCACATCGCCCGCCTTCAGCCTCACGGGCTGGATTCCAGGCACCGCCAGCTTGGAGATGTCGGAGCCGTCCACCGTCTGGTTGTCCACCACTGCCTTGTAGCGGGCGGCCGAGGCGGCCGTCAGGGAGTGGTTCTGGTCCTCCAGCAGTAGCTGGTACGCGGGCCGGCCCGCACGCTGGGCCTGGGCGGCGTCCACGAAGGTCTTCATGAAGTCGCCGAAACGGGCCTCGTCCTGGGCGGAGCTGATCTTCAAGCCCGCCAGGTCTTCGTAGAGCTGGGCCATCTGCAGGGCGCGCTGCTCGAACTGGGCCTTGAGGTTGCGCTGCTCCGTCTCGTTCCCCATCTGGGCGAGGAGCCGCTCCACGTACTCTTCCTCGTTCTGGTTGTAGTCCGTGACCGAGTTCGCCAGGGCAGTGCGGTACTGGGTGAGCAGGCCGCGCGCCACCTGGAACTGCGAGTCCTGCATGCCGGTGTGGAGGACGCTGTTCTGGCCCGGGGCGAAGCGGCCGGTGGTGTCATAGCTGGCGGTACGCTGCGCCGCGTCCTTCACCAGCTGGACGAAGTCCAGGGCGAGCGAGGGCCAGACGGAGTCCGGGGCCTTCAGGAAGAGCGTGGCGACCGTGTCGGGGCTGGTGGGCTCGCCCATCCACGCCTTCAGCGCGCCCTGGAGGTAGGCGTGGTGGGTGTTCAGTCCGGAGAAGACGTCGCGCCACCCGCTGCTCAGCACTCCCGAGGTCGCCAGACGGCCAACGCGGGTGTTCAATTCGGTTGCATCGTGCAGCGAGCCGATCAGTCCCATCGTCTCGCTGATCATCGTGCGCGAGTTGAGCAGCTTGCAGTCACGGAAGCGGCAGCCCAGGTCGTGCAGCACCGTCATGTCGTCCAGGCGGTTGGACAGCGCGCGCAGACCGCCGCCCAGCGTCATCAGCAGGGGCAGTTCCTCGAGGCGGGTGCCGGTCGTCCGGGACATGCTGGTGATGGCGGCGCTCAGCACCTTGCGGTCCACCTCCAGGCTGTCCTGGATGAACTCGCTGGGCGGGCGGATGCCGCCGGCCGCGGAGCCATTGGAGTCGAACGGCGCTTCCTGGTCGTACATCGTCATCCAGAACGTCCCCATCAGCCCGTCCAGCTTGCTCCAGAGGAGGGGGTTCGCCGTCGGGCCGGAGCCGTAGTAGCCGTGGGCCGCGTCGTACCAGCGCTGGATGGCCTCCAGGCGCAGTTGGATCTGCGTTTCTGTGAACTCGGTGCCGGCGGGAATTGGCTCGGTCACGATGCTGGCGGCCAGCGTCCGGAGGCTCTCCACGTAGTCCTGGTGCCAGGTGTCCGTGGTCTGGCAGGTGCCGTAGCTCTGGTTGAAGACGGTGGACTCCAGCCCGGCGCAGTACTCGTAGAAGGCGTGCCTGATCGTCATCGGCACGTGAGGAGACATCAGCCGGATGCAGCTGTTGAGCTCCGAGTGCCAGGCCTTCAGCGCGTCGCAGTCGGGGTTGGCTTCCGTGCTGTTCTCCAGATTGCGGCCGCACATGTTGGGGACCGGCTCCTGCTCCATCAGGGTGCGCAGCTCCGAGAGCTCCGTGGCGTCCAGCTCGTGCCCGCGGAGCTCGTGGAGCAGGATGAGCCGCTGGCGCAGCTTGAGCCGCGTGTCATTGAGGTGGGTGTTGCCATAGTTGTTCTGCCAGTTGCGCTCCTGAATCCCTCGCTTCAGGCAGGTGAGCTTCTCGGACGCGTCCGTCTGGTCTTCACAGGTGACGCAGCGGGGCGAGACGAAGTGGCTCGGCGCCTCTTTGTTGCCGAGGGCGTACCAGCGAGCCTGGGCCTGGGTGGTGGCCTGCTCGGCGGTGAGCCCCGAGTCGGTGTGGCTCCATCCAGTGCCGATGAGCGTGCTGTTGGCGCACTCGCTGAGGGGCGCCGGGCCGTGCGCGGAGTGGCGGCAGTCATAGTAGAGGGGGTTGTTCGGGTCGTCGCAGAGGTACTTGTAGGCGTCACCACATGAGGGGTTGTTGGGGCCCGACGGGTAGTTCCTCGTGCCACTGAGGGTGTATGTACACGTATTGCCACTGACACTGGCGCTGTAGGTCACGCCGGGCTGGTTGGGATAGAGCCTGTTGAGCTCCGACTGCGCCAACTGCTGGCAGGGCGTGTTGTAGTCGTACCGCGTCTCGTCCCAGCAGATTTGCTCCGACCACTGGCAGGGCGGCTTCCGGTCGTAGTCGCACTCGTAGACGGGCTCGTTGCAGACCTCGACCGTATAGACATAGGGGGCCACCGGCGTGGAGTACGTCTCATTGACGCTGGCGCTCAGGGTGCATTCATTCCAGCAGTTGATCTGCGGATACCGCCCGCAGTACGAGGAGTTCGTCCGGAACGCGTAGCACTGCATCTGGTACTCGTACGGGCCCGAGCACGTCGTGGAATCGAGGGTGGCCGGTGCACACTGCTCCCCCTCGATGTCGACGATGAGCTCCTGGGACTCCGTGGCCACCTCTCCGGCGCCCGGCTCTCCGTTGCCCGGGAGCTCCACGCCGCAGCCGGCGAGCAGCGTTATCCAGAGTCCTACAACCATCCACTGTCTGTATTTCAATCGCGGCACGTTCTTCCCCTCTAAAGACACACATGTCCCGCTGTCGCCTCTGGTGTGCGACACGAGTGGCTCAGGGATGCAATGAAAGAGGGCCGGAGGCGCGGATACGGTGTGGCAAGGCACACGTGTGCCTCTCCACGTCAACACCAGACGTGGTCAGGCACTGCACGGGCTGTGCGGGACATCCCCCCACCGTGGGCCACCGGCCCATCGTTCAGTCGTCTAAGGCATTCGATGCGACACGCTCTCCGGAGCCACTGATGACAGCCCCCCGGCGGGGCTGCGTCGGCTGCCGGACCAGAATCACTGCGGGAACACCCGGGCCTCAGCGGCTCGAGCGTGGCGCATATATTTGGAACGCATCGGATGTGTCAATACGGGTTTCTCACGTTACTTCCATGTTGCTGGAAGTCATGGACCCCATGGAGTTCCAGGGATGACACGGTGGGCTTCTGTGTC
>NZ_JPMI01000229.1 GCF_000733295.1 Archangium violaceum Cb vi76
CAGGCCCCGCAAAAGGAAGAGGGTGCTCGCGGCCCGGAGGCTCGCGGCACCCTCTTGGGTCCCTCCCGGTGGGGGAGGGGACTACTGCTCGACGATGTTGAACTCGGTGCGGCGGTTGTTGGCGCGGCCCTTCGCCGTGGCGTTGTTGTCGATGGGCTTCTCCTCACCGAAGCCCACGGCCTCCATGCGGCCCGGGTCGATGCCACGCTTGAGCAACTGCGCCATCACCGAGTCCGCGCGCGCCTGGGACAGCTTCAGGTTGGCCAGATCCTTTCCGAGCGAGTCCGTGTGACCCTCGATGCGGATCTTCTTGATCCTCGGCATGTCACGCAGCACCTGCGCCACGTCGTCGAGCACGGCGGTGCTCTGCTTGCCGATGATCCTCGCCGAGCCGGACGCGAAGAGGATCTGCTTCTTGATCTCGACCTTGTCCTTCTTGACGACGACCATCTTGTACTTCTTGGCGCACCCGCGCTCGCTACTCACGCCGGGCTCCTCGGGGCACACGTCCACGCGGTCCGGGATGCCGTCGTTGTCCTTGTCCGGATCCGGGCAGCCACGCATCTCCTTGGGGCCGGCCTCGTTGGGGCACACGTCCAGACGGTCCACCAGGCCGTCCTTGTCCGTGTCCACGTCCGCGCAGCCGCGCGTCTCCTGGGGGCCGGCCGCATCCGGGCACAGGTCCAACCGGTCGGGGATGCCGTCGCTGTCCTTGTCCGGATCCGGGCAGCCACGCATCTCCTTGGGGCCGGGCTGATCCGGGCAGACGTCCATGCGGTCCACCATGCCGTCGCCGTCCTTGTCATCGTCCGGGCAGCCGCCGTTCTCCAGCGGGCCGCTCTTGAGCGGGCAGCGGTCCAGGCCGTCGGGGATGCCATCCGAGTCGTTGTCCAGGTCCGGGCAGCCGTCCTCGTCCTGGAAGCCGTCCTTGTCCTCGGGCTCGTCCGGGCACTTGTCCTGCGAGTCCTCGACGTTGTCCCCGTCCTTGTCGGTGCGCGGGCAGCCCAGGTTCTGGATGGGGCCGGAGGCGTCCGGGCACTTGTCCGCGCTGTCGATGAGGCCGTCCTGATCGTTGTCCGACTCGGGGCAGCCGTCCGAGTCCTCGAAGCCGTCCTTGTCCTCGGGCTGGTCGCGGCACTTGTCGAGGTTGTCGGGGATGCCGTCCCCGTCGGCGTCGCCGGGGGCCTCCTCGGGGCAGCCCTGGTTGGAGAGCGGACCGGCGGTGAGCGGGCACTTGTCGTTGCCGTCCAGCACGCCGTCTCGGTCGTTGTCCGGCTCGGGGCAGCCGTCGGTGTCCTCGAAGCCGTCACGGTCCTCGGCACGGTCCGGGCACGGGTCATCCTTGTCGAGGATGCCGTCGCCGTCGGTGTCCTTCTCCTCGATCTGCACCACCACCTGCTGCGGCGGCTTGGGGGTGATCTCCACCTGGGTGGGCTGCGGGTCCGTCTGCTGCTGCGGCGGGGGCGTGGTGCCGTCCGGCCCGTCCTTGACCGTGACCTTCGCGGGGGCGCAACCCTTGGAGAGCTCCAGGGCCTTCTTGATGGCTTCCTCGGAGACGCGGATGTGCTCGGAGGCGCGGTAGCTGGTGCCCTGGCTCAGCTCGCCGCGGGCGAAGTCGAGGTGGGCCTCGGCGGTGGCGAGCTCCACCGGGGCGCAACGCATGGCGCCGCCGCGGCGGGCGCGCTCGATGTCGGCCTGGAGGACCTCGGACTGCGCGCGGACCTTGTTACCGCTCACGCAAGCGGTGCAGAGCAGCAGCAACGAAGAGGCGATGAGACGTCGCATCGGGTGGGTGCTCTCGCGTCAGGGGTTGGAGCTGGGGGAAGCGGCTTCTTCCGCGTTGGCGTTGGCCATGGCCCTGGTGCGGGCCTCGGCGGCGAAACGGGCGGCCTTCTCGGCGAAGTCCACCCCGGCCTGGAAGTCCGAGTAGCCGACCTCCTCGCGCGCCTTGCGGATGTAGAGATTGGCGGCCGTCCACTCGTAGGGGGCGAGCTTCTCGGCGCCAGCGGTGCGGGCCGCCTGGATCTGCACCTCGGCGTCCAGCAGGTTCGAGGTGGACCTCAGGGGGCCGCACCCGGCGACGGCTCCCGCCGCAGCCACCAGGACCAGGAGTCGCTTCATGGAAGGAGCCTCGGGATAAGGGCTGGAGGACACTAGGAGATGGGTCGTATCAATCGACTCGGGGAGGGTCAAGAATCGGTCAGTCGTACATCCCCGAGGAAGGGAGCGGGCCCGGCCGGGGTTTTGACAGCCGCGCTCCGGCCTTGTCATCGTGGCCGGCCGTGCGCACCCTGCCAGCCTGCCTGCTGCTCGTCATTGCCCTCACCACTCCGGCCGTCCAGGCCGCCCCGCCCTCCGTGCAGAAGCGCCAGGAGCGCCGCACGGAGACGCGGGCGCTCGCCCGGGAGGTGCTCGCGGGGAGGCTCCCGGTGCCCACCGCCGTCTCGCGGCTGCGGATTTTGCGGGAGGAGGCCTACGCCGCGGCGCTGATCGCCGAGGAGCTTCCCCAGGTGCTGGAGCCCCGGCGGCTGAGGGACGTGACGGCGGTGCTGGCGGGGCTGGAGACGCGCACGGCCGAGCCCGCCCTGGTGGGCCTGGCCGGGCACGAGGACAGCGCGGTGCGCATGTACGCCGTCCAGGGGCTGGGCAAGGTGCGCAGCCGGCGCGTGGACGTGATGCTGCCGCTGCTGGAGGACAAGTCGCTCGGGGCGCGCCGGGAGGCGGCTCGCGCGCTCGGGGCCACCGGCAACCCCCAGGTGGGCAAGGCGCTGCTCACCGCGGCGCGGGCGGAGTCGGATCCGCAGACGCGCGTGATGATGCTGGAGGCGGTGGGCGCCTCCGGTGACAAGAAGCAGGCGCCGGGCCTCAAGGCCTTCCTCGACGACAGCTCGGAGAGCACCCGCTTCGCCGCCGCCCGCGGCCTGTGCCTGCTGGGGGTCCCCGAGGGCTTCTCCTTCGCGCGCAAGCTGCTGTCCTCCGAGGACAAGCACGTGCGCCGCCAGGGCCTGGCCCTCTACGAGGGCGTGTCCGCGAAGCAGTCCGCGGCCGTGCTCCGCCCGCTGCTGGAGGACAAGGACCGCGCGCTCGCGGCCGGCGCGGCCCGGGTGCTCTACCAGGGAGGGGACAAGACGATGATGTCCTGGCTGGTGCTGGCCTCCTGGAACGCCCAGGGCGAGGAGAAGCTCACCTACGAGAAGGAGCTGGAGACGCTCCACCTCGCCGACGACGAGCGCAAGGCGCTGCTGCGCAAGGCGGGGGTCGTGAAGTGAAGGCCTTCGCCCTCGTCTCGGCGCTGCTGGCCCAGACGCCCGCCGCCGCCACCGCGCCCGCGGCACCGGCTCCGTCCGGCGCACCGGCGCGCCACACGCTCGAGGCGCCCATGAAGGAGCCCATGGTGGTGTGGGCCTCGCTCAGCCCCCAGGAGCGCGCCTCCTTCATCACCGGGGACGCGGGCCTGCCGCTGAAGGAGCGGCTGCTGCGGGTGAGCGAGCGCTTCCTGGGCACGCCCTACGTCCACTCTCCGCTGGGGGAGGGGAGCGGGGTGGATCCGGACCCGACCTTCCGGCTGGACGCGGTGGACTGCCTCACCTTCGTGGAGCAGGCGCTGGCCATGAGCCTGGCCTCCGCCGAGCCCGAGGTGGCGGGAGTGCTCGAGCGCCTGCGCTACGCGAGCGCGCCCACCTACGAGGAGCGCAACCACCTGATGGAGGCGCAGTGGCTGCCCAACAACCAGCGCAAGGGCTTCCTGGCGGACGTGACGCGGCGCTACGGCGGTGAGGACACCGTGCGGGTGCAGAAGACGCTCACCGCGGTGACGTGGACGTCCCGCTCCTCGCAGGCGCTGGCGCTGCCCAGGACGCACCAGCCGCGGGGCACCTACAACCTGGACATGATTCCGCTGGAGCGGGTGATGGCGCACGCGCGCCAGGTGCCCTCGGGCACCATCCTCGTGGTGCTGCGCGAGGATCTGCCGCTCAAGGCCACCCGGGTGACGCACCTGGGCTTCGTGGTGCAGAAGGGCAAGCGCACCTGGCTGCGGCACGCCCGGCGCGGCGTGGACGGCAACGGCCGGGTGGTGGACGAGGACCTGGAGACCTTCCTCGCCCGCAACGCGAAATACGACAAGTGGAAGGTCTCCGGCGTGAGCCTCTACGAGCCGCGCCGCCCCGAGGCGGGCGGCGGCGAGCTCGTCCGCTCTCCGTGATGACTCCACTCCCACTCGTAGTCGACTACGAGTGGTGTGGGTGGATGTCTCACCTGTCACTCGTAGTCGACTACGAGTGAGCCCCTGTTGGATGGCCCGGAGTCAGAGGGAGCCAGGCGGGGGCGCGGTGGCCTCCGTCTCGCGCTCCTCCTCCTCGGCGGCGCGGGCGGCCTCGTCGGCGGTGGAGTCCAGGCGGGCCTTTTCCTGCGCCAGCAGGGTGAGGGAGCGCTGCAGGTGCTCCTCGCCGACCATGATCTCCCACCAGGGCTCCAGGGCGCCGGTGGTGAGCACGTCCACGGCGCCGCCGCGGCGCGGCCGGACGAAGACGGGGATGCGCTCGGCCTCCAGCACGCGCACGTAGTCCTCGGCGGTGAGGGGATCCTCCGCGGTGGTGGCCCGGACGAACTTGCGGGTGTCGCTCTCGCTGGACAGCGGGATGTGGCGCTGGCTCATGGCTTCCGCGTCCACCAACTCACTGCCGGGACAATCGGCGCACATCTTCACGCCATCCTGGTATTCGGAACCGCACTGCGTGCAGTACTTCATCGTGCCTCCCTCCAGGATCCACACCCTGGCAACCGGGCCCGAGGTTAGCACGTGCGGCCTCAATGCCTGGCTGCTTCCCCCAGGCTTCCCACGGCGGCTGACAAGCGCTCGACATCAATGGGCTTGCGGAGCACCACGTCACAGCAGCCGGCGTCCACATTGGTGTAACCGGACACCAGGATGACGCCCGCCTTGGGCTGGCGGTGCTTGACCTCCTGGGCGAGCTCGGTGCCACACATGCCGGGCAGTGACTCGTCCGTGACAACCACATCGGGGTGATCGTTCTCGAAGGCCCGCAGTCCGGCGAGACCGTCCGACGCCGTGACGACGTCGAAGTCCATCTCGAGCAGCTCCGCGAGAAGCTCCCGGCTGTCGCCGTCATCCTCGACCAGCAACACCTTGATTCGCTCTCCCATGCGACTGAGCAACCCGGGAGCCCTCCAGAAACGTCCGCGCCTCCCGAGGGCTCCGTCCCTGGCCCGGGGAGCGGGCAAGAGAGCGGGCGAGAACGACGCTCACCGAATGTCGGCGGGCTGCCCATCTTGAGGGTCCAAGGGGAGGTGACGCGATGAAGGTACTGATGCGAGGTGTCCACCTGTCACTGACGGACGAGCTGCGGGACTACGCCAACCGGCACCTGGTGGATCCCCTCGTCAAGTTCATTGATGACGAGGCGACCGAGATCGAGATCGCCATGGTGGACATCAATGGTCCCAAGGGCGGCGTGGACCAGGAGTGCCGGGTGACGGTGCGGATGCCGGGCTTCGCGGGCATGCATGTGACGGAGACGGCGGAGACCATGTTCCACGCCATCGACGCGGCGCGTGACACGTTGGAGAAGATGATCACCCGGACGCTGGAGAAGCGGCGGGAGCAGGGCAGCCAGGGGCTTCCCCAGGACGTGCGCTTCTAGCGCGCGGACGGAGCCCGGACCCCTTGCCTGGTGTCCGGGCTCCCGGGCGGACCCTTCCCGGTTTCTTGCTGGCCCCGAGCGGTGGAAGCTATAAGCGGACACTTCACACCCCCCCCGGGCTAAAGGTCGGCGATGGTCCGCTTCAAGTTCTTCGTCTTCGCACTTCTGGTCCTCGGACTCGGGGTGGCGCATCTCCCCCTGGTCTCGGGAGCGCTGAGCGAGCGCGCCACCCAGGATGCCGCGGCCCCCGCCACGGCGGCCATCGCCGAGGTCTCCCGAGCATTCGACGCGCGCCGGCTCGCGGTGCAGGGCCTGGCGCTGAAGCTCGCGGCCAGTCCGGATGTGGCCACCGCCGTGCAGCCGCAGGTGGTGCCGCTGCCCAGGGGCAAGGGCATCCGCGTCGTGGAGCCGCCCACGGGTGAGCGTTTCACCAACCTGCGCGCCGCCGCCCGGGAGCTGGTGCCCGAGCCGCTCGCGGGCTCGCTCGTGCTCGCGCTCTCCACCACCGAGGGCTCGCTGTACGCGCGCGCCGACGGGGAGCCCGTGTCGGACGACACGCTGGACGTACGGGCGCTGCTGAAGGCGGGCAGCGAGGGCGTGCTGGTGGACGCGTTCGACGCGCTCCACGTCTTCTACTCCGTGCCGGTGCTGTGGAACGCCGAGGGCGGTCAGTCCCAGGTGGCCGCGACGCTGGTGGTGGGTGCGCCGCTGGTGGACGTCAAGGCGCTGGAGGGTGCGGCCCTGTCCTCCGGTGTCGCCGCGCTCGCGCTGGTACAGGGCGACAAGGTGCTGGGCACCGCGGGCGCGCAGAAGGAGCTGGCCGCCGAGGGCATCCAGGTGCTGCGCAAGGGCCAGTACGGCCACGTGGTGCGCAGTGGCAGCGTGCGCGGGTGGCTCTCCCAGGTGCCGCAGGTGAAGCTGCCGCTGTTCACCCGCTCCGATGATCTCAAGAGCAGCGAGGCCCCGCTCGCGGTGGGCTCGCGCCGGGCGCTCGAGGGCGGCCTCGAGGTCGTGGCCGTCTGCAGCGTGCTTCCCTTCATGACGGCGCTGGCGGACTACCAGCAGATCGCCCTCTTCGCGCTCATGTGCCTGCTGGGCTTCTCCCTGGTGTGGCTGCTGGTGATGGGCTCGGGCCGCGCCGCCGCCCCGGCCGCCGCCAAGGAGAAGAAGGACGAGAAGAAGGACAAGAAGAAGGGCAAGAAGGGCCAGGAGGAGGCCGAGGCGCAGGCTCCGGCCGCGGCGCCGCTCCCCGTGGCGCCCGTGCAGGAGCCGCCCGTTGCCAGCCCGGATGACTTCCCGTTCCCGGCCCGTGCCGCTCCGGCTCCCGCCGCGCCGGCCGCCGCCGAGGGAGATGCGTTCCCGTTCCCCGCGCCGCCGGTTCCGGGCGGGGAGGCGCACGCGGCTTCCGGTGGGGATGCGTACCCGTTCCCCGCGCCGCCTCCGGTGGCGGATCCGTTCGGCTCGCCCACGGTGCCGGGCAAGGATCCGTTCGCCGCGCAGGCCGGAGCCGGGGATGCTTTCCCGTTCCCCACGGGAGACGCGGGCGCGGACGTGGCCACGGCCGCCGCCCGGCGGGGCGCGTTCGCCTTCGAGGACCAGCCGACGGCGGCCTACACGCTGCAGCAGGCGGCGGATCCCTTCGCCGCGGCCGCCGCGCAGGCGGGCAACGCTCCGGGCTTTGGCGAGGACTCGCCTCCCGAGACGACCCGCGTGGCCGCCATCCCGCAGGAGTTGCTGGCGCGCTCGGCGCGTCCCAATACGGCCGAGGTCCCCCTGGCGTCCCAGCGGCCGGGCCACCCCGGCATGGCCGCTCCGTCCACGGCGCCCACGCCCGTCATGGGCATGCCGCCGCCTCCGCCTCCCACCGGCAGCGGTGCCATCGCCATGGCCGAGGAGCATCACTTCCAGGACGTCTTCCGCGAGTTCGTCGCGACGCGGGACCAGTGCGGCGAGCCCAATGACGGGCTCACGTACGACAAGTTCGTGGCCAAGCTGCGCAAGAACAAGGAGCAGCTCGTCCAGAAGTACGCGTGCAAGACGGTGCGCTTCCAGGTGTACGTGAAGGAGGGCAAGGCGGCCCTCAAGGCGACGCCCGTCAAGGAGTGACGCGCCCGGCGCCGCAGTGTTGTCTCCAGAGGGCTCCAGGTCTCGAGGACCTGGGGCCCTCTCGCTTTTCCTGGTAGCTGTGGCGGCTCGCTTTCGAGGAGGGACACATGAAGGTGGGCTTCGTCGGACTTGGCAACATGGGCCAGCCCATGGCGAGGAACCTGCGCGCCGCGGGGCATGAGCTCGTGGTCTACAACCGCACCCGCGAGAAGGCCGAGGCACTGCGCCAGCAGGGGGCCCGGGTGGCGGACTCGCCGGCGGACGCGGCGCGGGGGGTGGAGGTCGTCTTCTCCATGCTCTCGGATGACGCCGCGGTGGAGGCCGCCGTGCTCGGAGGCTCGGGCCTGCTGGCCGGGCTGGAGAAGGGGGCGCTCCACGTGTCGTCGAGCACCATCTCCGTGGCGCTCTCGGAGCGGCTGGCCGAGGCCCATGTGAAGGCCGGGCAGCGGTACGTGGCGGCGCCGGTGTTCGGCAGGCCCGAGGCGGCGGAGGCGAAACAACTCTGGGTGGTGGCCGCGGGCGCGAAGGCCGACGTGGAACGGTGCCGGCCGCTGCTGGAGGCGATCGGACGAGGGTTGTCGGTGCTCGGGGAAAAGGCCTCGTCGGCGAACGTGGTGAAGCTGTCGGGCAACTTCCTGATCGCCTCGATGATCGAAGCGCTCGGGGAGTCCTTCGCGCTGGCCCGCAAGTCGGGTGTCGAGCCCCAGGTGTTCCTGGAGCTGTTCCAGTCGGTGTTCGCGCGCTCGCCCATCTTCGAGCGCTACGCGGTGCTGATCGCCAACGCGCAGTACGAGCCCGCGGGCTTCAAGATGAAGCTGGGGCTCAAGGACGTGCGGTTGGTGCTGGAGGCCGCCGGAGCCGCGGAGGTGCCGATGCCCCTGGCCAGCCTCCTGCGAGACCACTACCTGGGCGGCGTGGCCCAGGGCAGGGGAGACCTGGACTGGTCGGCACTCGGGGCACTGGCGGCGGAGCGGGCGGGCCTCGGCGAGAAGTGAGGCCCCGCCGCGCTGTCGAACCCCGGCCTCGCGGCCGCCAATAGGGGAGCCCCCGACCCCAGGACACTCCCGGACCGATGTCCGCGGGTGCTGGAGAGGACTCCCCACCTCACTGAACGCATCTGACCCTGTGGCCTGACCGTGGCTATTTCCCCTCGCCCTCCGGGAGAGGGACGGGGTGAGGGTTCCACGCATCCCGGGTTGAATCCCTTGTCCCCACTTGTGGGCCACGGATTGGAGAACGGAGACAGGCAC
>NZ_JPMI01000230.1 GCF_000733295.1 Archangium violaceum Cb vi76
GGTTCCACGCATCCCGGGTTGAATCCCTTGTCCCCACTTGTGGGCCACGGATTGGAGAACGGAGACAGGCACCCTCACCCTTTCCCTCTCCCGAGGGGAGAGGGGATGTCTGCGCTCACTTCCCTCAGGGTGCTCTTCGCTCACTTCCCTCAGGGTGTCTTCGCTCACTTTCCTCCGTGCGATGGCTCAATGAGATGCAAAGAGCGCCGCCCCCGTCTCCGGAAGCGGCGCTCCTCATGTCACCTCACGGCGGTGACCACCCCGGCGCCGATCGTCTTCCCACCCTCACGGATGGCGAAGCGCATGCCCGGCTCCACTCCGATGGGGCGCAGCAGCCGGAAGCCCACCTGGGCCCGGCCCCCCGGCTCCACGAGCCCCTCGCCCTTCACCTCGATCGTCCCCATCACGTCCGTACTGCCGAAGAAGAACTGCGGCGTGTACCCCGTGCCGAACGCCGTGTGGCGGCCCCCCTCGCTGGCCGAGAGCACGTACAGCTCGGCCTCACCCTGCGCGTGCGGGTGGATGGAGCCCGGCGCGCACAGCGCCTGGCCGCGAGCCACCTCCTCACGCTTGAGACCGCGCAGCAACAACCCCACGTTCTCACCCGCCCGGGCCTCGGGGCACTGGCGGTGGAAGGACTCGATGCTGGTGACCACCACCTCCCGCGTCTCCGTCCCGCCCAACCCCACCAGCTCCACCGCGGCCCCCGCCGTGAGCACCCCGCGCTGGATGCGGCCCGTCACCACTGTACCGCGCCCCGAGATGGTGAAGACGTCCTCGATGGGCATCAGGAACGGCGAGGTGTAGTCCCGCACCGGGTCCGGAATGTGCCTGTCCAGCGCGGCCACCAGCTCACGGATGCAGCGGGTGGCCTCGTCCTCCACCCGCCCGGCCGTGACGGCCTCGAGCGCCTTCAACGCCGAGCCCTTCACCACCGGCACGTCCGCGTAGCCGTGGGCCGCCATCAACTCAAATGGCGACTTCTACGAAGTCCAACTCACGGCCGTGGGGCTACCCGCGCCGGGCAGGTAGCGCGTGTGCTAATGCCCGCATGAACGACACCGGGCGGGAGGCTCCCCTTGTCCAGATACGTGGCCATGCGGTGGATGTTGGTGCTCCTCTTGCTGCTCCCCACGGCGGCCCGGGCCGGGGAGGGGCGGCGTTGGGACGAGCCGAGGCGGCTGCGGCTCGTCCAGGTTCCGATCGTGGAGACCACGCCGAGGGCCATCCCGGACTCCGAGCCGGTTGCGCCGCCCGTGCATCCCTTGTGGCAGCGGTTGCTCGTCGAAGGGGGAGCGGGAGTGGGCACGGGCCTCGCGGGAGCGCTCGTTGGCCTGGGGACGTACATGCTCGGGAGCGGCGTCCGGCTCCTGGAGCCCGGAGAGGACCCGACGGTGCTTCCCTTCATGCTCGCGGGAGCGGCCATCGGCTTTCCGCTGGGCGTCTGGTGGGGGGGCGAGCTGATGATGGGTGACGGGAGCCTGCTCGCGACGTTCGGGGGGGCCGCCGTGGGAGGGCTCGGGGCGGTGGGGCTGTGGGCGTTGTCCGAGCGCTCGAGCCCGCCGCTCTCCGGCGTGCTCAAGGGCGTGGCCATCCCCCTGCCAGTGGTGGGCTCCTTCCTGGGGTACGAGCTCTCCTCCGGCATCCGGAAGAAGGCGAAGGGGCTCCAATTGCGGCCAGCCGTCGTCCTCTCCTCCCAGCATCGGGCGCTGGTGCTGGCCGGTTGCTTCTGAGGGCTCGCGAGCCCGGGAGGCGTCCGGCCCCCGACAGCGCCACGGACAGGACGGACGGCGCATGAGCCGGGTGGCCCTGAAGGGGGCGGCGTGGTACCCCCCATGCCGTGAGCGATACCTTTGACCAGCTCGGCCTGTCCCCCGAGTCCCTCGACGCCCTCCGCCGCGCGAGGTTCGAGCGGCCCACGCCCATCCAGGCGCAAGCGATTCCCCCGGCGCTCGCGGGCCGGGACGTCATTGGCTGCGCCGCCACGGGCACCGGGAAGACGGCCGCGTACGTGCTGCCCCTGGTGGAGCGCTTCGCCGGCCGCAAGGGGACGCTGGGGCTGGTGCTGGCGCCCACCCGCGAGTTGGTGCAGCAGATCGCCGGGCCGGTGGAGTTCTTCGGTGGCCCGCGCGGTGTCACGCATGCGGTGGTCATCGGCGGCGAGGACATGGCGGCTCAGGCCGAGGCCCTGAAGCGGCGGCCCACGCTGGTGTTGGCGACGCCGGGGCGGCTGGTGGACCTGCTGGGCGCGCGTGTCGCGGCGTTTCCGCAGTTGGAGGCCCTGGTGCTGGACGAGGCGGACCGGATGCTGGACATGGGCTTCCAGCCGCAGATCGAGACCATCCTCGCGGCGCTGCCCCGGCGCAGGCAGACGCTGCTGTTCTCCGCGACGCTGGGGCCGGACGTGAGCAGCTTCGCGCGTGCGGAACTGCACCGGCCGGTACGGGTGGAGGTGACGCGCAGTGGGACGCCGGCCGAGCGCGCCGAGCAGCGGCTGTACGTGGTGAAGCCCGAGGAGAAGTCCGCGCTGCTGCTGACGCTGCTGGCGAGGGACGAGGCGACGGCGCTCATCTTCGTGAGGGCGAAGGAGCGGGCGGACAAGGTGCACAAGGCGCTGGAGCGTGCGGGGTACAGCTGCGGGGTGCTGCACGCGGACCGGACGCAGAGCCAGCGCAGCCAGACGATGAAGGCCTTCCGGGATGGGACGTACCGGTGCCTGGTGGCCACGGACATCGCGGCGAGAGGGCTGGACGTGGAGGACGTGGGGCACGTCATCAACTACGACCTGCCACACGCACCGGAGGACTACGTGCACCGGATTGGGCGCACGGCGCGGGCCTCGGCGAGCGGAGTGGCCTCGACGTTCGTCACAGTGAAGGATCGGCTGATGACCGAGCGCATCGAGCAGATCATGCGGGCCGGGATTCCCCGCGCGACGGTGCCACGCGAGGACCCCGTCTTCCAGGCGGAGTGGGAGCGCCACCAGGCTTCGCAGCGAGACCCGGGCCCGCCGCAGAAGGACCACGGGGTGTCCAAGCGGGAGCCGGGACAGGCCCTGGGGCGGCACGCGAAGTCGCACGGGCGCACGCCTCGGAAGTGAAGCGGGAGGCGTGAGCCTGGGGCGTCGGAGGGTTACTGGAGCTCGACGTAGGCGAGGAGCCGGGTCGTCCGGGTCTCGACGTACGGGTTGTTGGACAGGCTTCCGGTGAAGAAGCTCGCGTAGCCGTTCGCGTTGGCCTGCCAGGTGGTGGTCGCCCACACGCGGTAGGAGCCCGCGGAGAAGGTGGTGACCGGGGCGATGTCCGCGGGGAGGGTGAAGGGCGTGAACGAGGTGATGGACGTGGGCGCCACCACGGTCCAAGCCAGGGAATCCGGCCAGCTCGTCGCGGCGAACTCCACCTCCGTCAGGTGGGCGGAGGCATCGGGATTCCAGCGCAGGACGAGGCCGGAGCGCGAGGCGCTGACCGAGGCCTCCAGGGGTCCCACGGCGGGAGAGGTGATGCTCAGCGGGTTCAGGAACGTGACCTGAGCGGACGAGCCGGCGCTCACGGGTATCTCCGTCTGGACCTGTCCGCCGGGGAACTTCACTGCCTCACCCGAGGTGACGAGGAGCATCGGGGGGAAGGTGTCGAAGGGGGCCGTTCGGGCAACCATGGGAACCGAGAGGGGCTGTGTTCCGGAGGCGTTCGTGCTGAACAGGACCTGGCCGCCCAGGATGTAGCGGAGCGAGGCGCTCAGACTGGAGTCCGGGAGCTCGCTGCCCGCGACCGTCACATCGAGCAACTGGTCCACGGGGTGGTCGAGTGCGACGTCCTGTCCGCTGACGGTGATGCCGGCACTCACGGCGATGTCCCGCTCGAGGCCGACCCGGAGGACCGTTCCATCCGTGGCGTGGGTCTCCTTGGCGAAGAGGTCCACCTTGCCGGGAGCCTCACCGTGGATGCCGATGCTGAAGGAGCCGTCCTCGGACAGGGTCGTGATGCCGCGGAGGCCGTTGCCAACCGCGGTGACGGAGACGGCGTTGGGATTGGACGCGCCCGTCACCTTACCGGTGATCGTGCCCTGCTTCGTGAAGGGGAGGGCCCCCAGGAGATAGAGCGAGTTCGGCAGCCGGACCTCGGGTCCGTTGAGCGCGAGGTAGGTCTTCACCTGCACCTGGCCGGTGGTGGGCACCATCACCAGGCTCACGTCTTGCGGCCCCTCGATGGCGGGGTCATGGAATCGCACCACGCCGCTGCTATCGAGGCGCTTGCGGAACCTGCTGCCATCGCCGAGCAGCACGTCGATGTTCCTGTACAGCTGGAAGGTGGCGGTGACGTGCTCCGGCACGTGGACGGTGAAGGTGGGAGGAGACGTGGGTTCCTCCTGTCCCGTGCCCCCGTCGGGAGTCGGCTCAACAGTGGTGGGAGACGGACAACCAACGAGGAGCAGGACGAGGAGCGGAATCAGTCGGGTCTGGGTCATCGCGCGGCACATACGGTCAGGCACTGAGGTTCCTGACGGAGAGCCGATGAGAAATGTGAATGGGTCGCCCGCGTTTGACTCGGAGGACGTGCGTTTCCGACCGCTCGATGCGGTGCTCTGCGGACAGTGACATTGCGGCTCACTGTGAGCGGGCTCTTTTACAGGGCGGATTGAGAGGTCCATCTCCGGCTCGCCTCGGTGCTTCTGGAGGAGGCAGGCGGCGATGCTTGGTCCCAATGAGGTGTCGCCCGCCTTGTTGGTGATGTGGGGCTGGGAGAAGGCGAGAGCGTGGCGAGGAACTCAGGGGCACAGCTGGGCTGTGCCTGGGGTGCTTGACGGGTTGGGATGGGGGCGGGCCCTCAAGCTCTCGACCATTCGAAATGACACTAGGCGCTTGATATCGGCGGACTACTTGAAAGATAACGCTTGAGACCTCACCTCTCTGGTCAGTAGCCCCCTCGAACGACGAGACTTTCCGCATGGATACCTTGACTCCCGCGGAGCGCAGCGAACGGATGTCCCGAGTCCGCAACAAGGACACCACGCCGGAACTCCGTGTTCGACGCCTCGTGTCCTCAATGGGTTACCGGTACCGCCTGCACTACAAGAAGGTTCCGGGCCATCCGGACCTCGCCTTCCCGGGCCGCCATAAGGCGATCTTCGTGCACGGGTGTTTCTGGCATCGCCACCCGGACCCGATCTGCCCGCTCGCGCGCTTACCGAAGTCGAGGCTGGACTTCTGGCTCCCGAAGCTTGAGGGCAACCGGGCCAGGGACCTGCGCAAGGAGCAGGAACTGAAGGAGCGGGGGTGGGATGTGCACGTCGTGTGGGAGTGCCAATTACGAGACGAGGAGTCCCTACGTCAGACCCTTCGCCTCTTCCTGGATGCTCCTGGTGCAACAGGCCTGGAACAGGTGCATCCACCCTGATCATTGGGGATTGTGACCCCCACATGCTGGTCAGTGCAGCATGGGGCTTGCTCTACGCTCCAAGCTGCTGCATGGATCGCGCACCATGGACTCCATCGAGCTGTTCACCGGTGCAGGAGGGCTGGCCCTCGGTACGCATGTCGCTGGTTTCCATCATCTCAGCCTATATGAGTGGGATGAGGACGCTTGCGAGACGCTTCGCGAGAACGCCCGCGCGGAGGCGCTTGAGGGCATTCGCGACTGGCGCGTCCACCAAGCCGACGTGCGGCTAAATTCCTACGCGATCTTCGGCCAAGGGGTGTTGGACTTGGTGGCCGGCGGCGCTCCGTGCCAGCCCTTCAGCCTTGGTGGTAAGCACCGGGCCCAGGACGATTCCCGCAACATGATTCCGGAGTTCGTTCGGGCGGTGCGTGAGTTGCAACCGCGCGCCTTCATCTTGGAGAACGTGAAGGGGCTGACCCGTCAAAGCTTCCGCAACTACTTCGAGTACATCCGCCTCCAACTCACTTATCCCACCGTCACGAAGAAGCGTGAAGAGGACTGGACCTCCCATCTCCATCGTCTGGAGGAGGTGAGTACGCGAGGACGCCACAAGGGGCTCCAGTACAACGTCATCGCCGAATTGCTGAACGCCGCTGATTACGGAGTGCCACAGGTGCGCGAGCGCGTGTTCATTGTCGGTTTTCGCGCGGACACGGGATTGGAATGGCACTTCCCCGAGCCCACTCATAGCCTGGACGCCCTTGTGTGGGAGCAGCACATCAGTGGCGCCTACTGGAAGCGTCATGGTGTTCGCGCCCCCGCCAGCAAGCCTGTCCGATTAGGCTTGAAGTTGAGTGAGTTGCAAGAGCGGGACGAGCCCTTCCCGACGAAGCCGTGGAAGACCGTGCGTGATGCCATCGAGGGGTTGCCTGAGCCACGCGTTGACCGCGAGTCCAGCAAGTTCTCGAACCATAAGCTCAATCCTGGAGCCAAGGCGTATCCCGGGCATACCGGCAGTCCCCTGGACTTGCCAGCGAAGACGCTGAAGGCTGGTGTGCATGGGGTTCCGGGCGGAGAGAACATGGTGGCTCTGCCGGATGGCCGACTGCGCTACTTCACCGTGCGCGAGGCGGCTCGGCTTCAGACGTTCCCCGACTCCTGGCACTTCGAGGGAGCATGGTCCGAGGCGATGCGTCAGCTTGGGAATGCCGTGCCCGTGGAACTGGCGGCGGTGGTCGCTCGCAGCGTCGCCGCCAAACTGAGGGCCGCTGATGGCCACTGACGAGTACAATCCCCTCGATTACGCGAACCTCACCAAGAATTGCGTACAGGAGTTGATGACTCGAGGGCCGTACCCGCTTGAGTTTCCGGAGCCCTTCTTCGGATCGGGGGTTTACGCGCTCTTCTACACTGGGAGTTTCGCGCCTTACCGCCCCATCCGATCAATCGAGGCGACATGGCCGATCTACGTGGGCAAGGCGGTTCCCCCTGGCGCGAGGAAGGGGGCCAAGTCTTCAGGACCTTCTCGTGCGCTCTTCCAGCGCCTGCGTGAGCATCGCGATTCCATCAAGGCGGCCGACAATCTCTCCCCGGACGATTTCGTGTGTCGCTATCTCGTTGTGACTCCGTTGTGGATCACCATGGCGGAGCGTTTTCTCATCGAGAACTTCCAGCCTGTTTGGAATGTGTGCATCGAGGGGTTCGGTCTCCACGATCCGGGGAGCGGGCGCTATCAGGGGCAGCGTAGCTGGTGGGATGTTCTTCATCCGGGTCGGTCCTGGGCCAAGCGTCTGAAAGAGACTCGCTCCAGGGGCGAAGCGGACAAGCTCGTGAGGGAGTTCCTGAGGAATCACAAGCCAGGATCTTCGATGCCAGCACTTGATGCCGATCCGTCTCACTTCATGGAGGATGATGAGGATTGACAACAGTGGCCATTGGGGAGACGTTTGGGCTATCTGTCTCCACAGGTGGTGTTTGCTGAGGTGACTCCAGGCGTCAATCACGACGGTGCTGTGGAGTGCTACGGTCCATGATGTGACCCGACCTGTTGACCTATCTTGTGCTGCGGAATTCAAACTCAGCATCACGAAGGCCCTTGCTGATCAGCTTGCCGAGAAACTCGCTCCGTTGCAGCCGTGCCCGCTGACCGACGAAAGCATTTCCTCGCTTCAGTCTCGCCCCGGTGTGTATTTGCTGTCGCATGGTAACCAGCGGGTGTACGTAGGAAAAGCGCAGAAGTCCTTGCCAAGGCGGCTGCGAAATCACTGGAATAAGTTGCGTGGGCGAGAAAATTTGGCAATCGGGGATATGTCATTTGTCTGTTTGTATGTTGACGAAGATCTCGATGCCGCCGCGCCCGAAAAGCTGCTGATCAAGAGATATCGCCAAGAAGGAGATGGCGGCGGCGTTCCCTGGAACACGAATGGTTTTGGCAACAAGGATCCTGGCCGAAACCGTGACCGAAGTGAGGTTGAGGCGAACCACTTCGATGCTCTCTACCCAGTGCGCCTTACGTTCGACGACTTACAGCTTGTAGCGGGATTGACCACCGTCGGAAAGTTGCTCGCCGAGCTCAAGGCAAAGTTGCCCTATAATCTTCGCTTTGAAAAGAAGGACTCTCGTGCACTGAGGGAGTACAAGAATCAGATCGAGGTTCCCGACGAGCGCTTTGCGGCCGAGCAGGCTATTTCGCTCATTATTCGGGCACTGCCCGAGGGATGGCAGGCCACCGCGCTGCCGGGATACTTGATTCTCTACAGAGAGCACGTGGAATATCCGAGTGCTTTGCGGTGGTGGCGTCGAGATGGAGATGGGGTTGTGGTTACGAATCACGCTATGCGATTGGCGCCGTCCGCGGAGATTCGCGAAATCGGTGAAGACGAAGCAGGTTCGCAAGACGAAGAAGACGACGAAGGGTGATCAAGATGCTGGCCTGTGGCGTGCCGAATCAGGTTTTCGCCAGTGCGTGGTGGATTGCACTCGCGGCGGCATGTCTGAAGGGCTGTTGACCCTCATCTGTCGCCGATCAAGGCGCGGTGGCACGGCATGAAGTGGCGCTCTCTCCTGGCCGTCCTGCTCGGTCTCACGCTTCCGCTGCCGTTGGTGTGGCTGTTGTACATGAGCCTGCTCGGGCAGACAGATGTGGGTGGTCCGGCCCTGCCTCAAGCTCAGGGCGTGCGCATCCTCCCGATGCTCACGCTCGAAGAGCGCTTGCGCCTTCCCACCTATGAACGGGACTGCGACACGGATTCGGATTGCGATCCGCAACTCCGCTGCTTCTTCAACATGCGCACCGTCCGCAGTTACTGCACAGACAGCATGTGCATGACGGACCGCCAATGCCCCGAGGGATTTGCCTGTCGCATCATGGACACGGAGAGTGGCAAGGAGCTTCTTCGTGCCTGCTCACTGGTAGGCGTGCGCAACGAGGGAGAGGTGTGCGAGCCGCTGCCCCGCGAGCGTGAGGATGGCTGCCGGAAGGAACTTCTCTGCAGAGGCCGGTGCGGCCGCCCGTGCAATCCGAACGAGCCCTCGGATTGCCCCAAGGGCTATTTTTGCGAAGAGGCGCTCGAGGGTCCCTCCTGCCAGCCCACCTGCGAGGGGCGCGCCTGCCCCGAGGGCCAACAGTGTGTCTACCGTGGGGACCGCGTTTCCATTTGTGCCAGGGTTCACGGACCCAATTGCCAGCAAAGTCCCTGTCCACAGGGGCAGCTCTGCTCGGTCGACGACTATCCGCAACGTGCGGACGAGGTGTGGATGCAGTGCTTGCGACCCTGTGGTTCCCCAGAGGCAAGCCCCTGTCCCGATGGGACCGTCTGCTACTTCTACAGCTGTCGGAACTCCTGCACGCCCGAAGACTCTTCAGCCTGCGGCGCGGGCTTTACCTGCAAGCAGCGCCCCGGGGAGCCATGGACGTGCGTGCCAGACCTGCGCTCCGGTGGTGAAGACTGAGTAGTGTGCCGGTGTGGTCTGACTGCTCGATGGTGTTCATCGCTCGCGCGGCAGCGATAACGTGAAGCAGGCGCCCTGGCCGGGCTCGCCGCCCACGTCCAGCTTGCCGCCGTGCTCCTGGAGGATCCTCGCCGCGATCGCCAGCCCCAGGCCCGTGCCTCCGTCCTTCGTCGTGAAGTAGGGCTCGAAGATGCGGGCCCTGTGCTCGGGCGGAATCCCCGGGCCGCTGTCCTGCACCTCCACCACCGCATCCTGCTCGCTGCCTCGCACCCGCACGTGCAGCGCTCCGCCGCCCTTCGCCATCGCCTCCTCGGCGTTCTTCACCAGGTTCACCAGCACCTGCGTCAGCTGATCCCGGTCCGCCTTCGCCACCACCCCTGGCTGTACCTCCGAGTGGATGCTGATTCCCTCCGGCGGCGACGCGTAGAGTGACAACACGTTCTGCGCCAGCTCGCCCAGGTCCACCGGCTCCAGCTGCGGCTTGGGCAATCGCGCGAAACGGCTGAACTCGTCGACAATCCTCTTCAGCCGGTCCACCTCTTCCAGGATGACGCCCGCGCTCTCCCGGAACAGCGCCGGGAAGCGTGCGTCCTGCGCGTCCTGCACCGCCATCAGCGTCTCCAGCGACATCCGGATCGGCGTCAGCGGATTCTTGATCTCATGTGCCAGCCGCCTCGCTACCTCCTGCCATGCCGCCACGCGCTCCGTGGCCACCAGCCGCTCCGTCGTCGAGCGCAGCTCCGTTGTCATGTGGTTGAACGTCTTCACCAACTCGCCCACCTCGCCCGTGGCCTTCACCTGCACCTGTACGTCCCACGCGCCTTCTCCGACGCGTCTCGCGCCTGATGTCAGTGCCTCCACCGGCTGGGTGATCCGCCTCGACATCAGCAGTCCCAGCAGCACCGCGAAGCCCAACCCCAATCCGGCCAGCAGCAGGAACGAGCGGAACACGCCCACCGTCGCCTCCCGCTCCGCCGCCCGGCTGAACACGAGCCGCACCGTGGCCGCCTCGCCCAGCGGCAGCACGCGCGCCACCGTGGGCGGCGTGACGCTCCCCGCCTTCGCCACCACCGTGTCTCCGGACAGCAGCGACACCTCCGCTCCCGTGAGCCTCGACAGGTGCGCCGCCAATCCCTGGTCCAGCAGCACCCCGCCCACCACCCACAGCCGCGAGTCCCCGTAGTCCACCGGCCTCGCCGTGACGAGCGCGGGCACCTCGCGCAGGCCCTGGTCCCCTCGCACCGCCACCTTCACCGGCACCGGCTTGGGGGACTTCTCCCTCGTCACCGCGAAGAGCACCGGATCCGGATCTCCCCGCCGCGCGGGCAGGTGCCCGGAGGACAGCGTGGTGCCCTTGCGGTCGAAGAGCGACAGCACCGTGAGGCCCCGGCTCTTCATCAGCGGCTGGGCCGTGTCCGCGCGGATGGCCCGGGCGGGGGACTCACGGGCCTCTCGCGCCAGGTCCTCCATGGCGGAGCTCTCCACCAGCTCCTCCACCGCCCTGCGCGCGTTGGCGGCGGCGCGCTCGACGGCCTCCTGCGCCGAGGCCGTGGCGCCTACCATGCGTGCGTCCAGCCCTCGCGACAGCGTGGAGCGCAGCTCCGTCAGCGTGAAGGGCACCATCACCGCCAGCGGCACCAGCGCCAGCAGCGCGAAGGCGAGCGCCAGCCTCGTCCTCAGTCTCATCTCCGGGCTCCCGGGACACCCGTCACCGCCGGTTGCAGCCAGGTCCCGTCCAGCATGGGCAGCCCCTGGGCGTCGAAGACGAGGCCTCCCACCTCCGGCACCGCGCGCAGTGCCAGCCCCTGCGCGTAGAGCGGCAGCATCGGCACGGACGGCGCGAGCGCCAGGGCCCGCTCCCTCGCCCGCGTGTCTCTCGCCGCGGCGTCGGCCAGGGCGCCGATGCGCGGCAACTCCACCCCGAGCAGATCCTTCCGGCCCGCGGCGTCCAGCACCACCGCCAGCGCCGGGCCGGGCACGGGGGGCAGCAGCAGCGAATGGAGCATCAGCTCGTACTCACCCCGGGCCCAGCGGGTGCGCAGCTCGGCGCGAGGCAGGCGCTCCAGGGCCACGGCGTAGCCCCGGTCATGCAGCCTCACCTGGAGGCGCTCGGCCACCGCGCGCTGATCCTCGTTGCCCGCGTCATACACGAGCGTCACCTTGCGTCCCGTCCGCGGCGCGGGTGGCGGCGTGGGGCGCGCGCCCGGGGACACCGGCAACAGCGCGGGAGGCAGCAGGTTCGGCATGGGCACGGCCGGCCCTCGCACGAAGAGGCGCGTGAGATCCTCCCGGTCCAGGGCGCTCTCCACCGCCTGCCGGAAGTCCGGGGGCACGCGCCTCGGAGACCAGGCCAGGTACGTGGCGTACAGCGCCGCGCCGGAGGGCGTCCCCGCATCGGTCTGGACACCGAGCGCCACCTGCGCCTCCTGGTTCGACCACAGGCGGGACAGTCCACGCTCATCCGTCGCTTGCAGGCGCACCCTGTCCAGGTAGGGCCGGCCCTGGCTCCACGCGAGCCGCGCGTCCACGGTGTTGGCACTGGTGGCGGAGAACGGGCCGAGCGCGGCGGGGACGGAGCGCGGCGGGGCGAGTGCTGGGTGGCACAGCGCGCGCTCCATGTCGGGCCAGGGGAAGCCGAGCGGCAGCTCCAGGGTGTCGCCCGTAGGGGAGAGCATCCGGCCCTCGCCGCGCAGTGGGAAGAGGAGGGCGCGGTAGGGCGAGGGCGCCTCGTTGCTGGCGAGCCGGACCCAGGCCCGGGCGAGCGCGGTGGCCTGGGCGGGCGAGGGCAGGGTGAGGCGCACCACCTGCGGAGCGGGGCGCGACAGCTCGCGGGCGAGCGCTGGCGACAGGTGCCCGTCCGGGGCCAGGTGGCAGGCGGGCCGCGAGAGCAGTCCGAGCAGCGTGGCCTCGAGGGGGCTGTCGGCGAGGGCCGGCTCTCCGGGCTCGGCGGGGCCGGTATGGGCAACGCGCAGCTCGCCTCCATACGGAATCCGGCCGGCGGCGAGCGTCGACGGGGCTCCGAGCAGGAGGAGGCTGGCGAGGGCGTGGCGGAGCGTCATGGCGCACCCTGGCGCAGGAGGAAGAGCTCGCCGGTGCCGTCCGGCTTCGTGAGGCCCACCACCACCTCGCGGCGCTTGTCCCCGTCCAGGTTGGCCGTCACCACGTACAGGGCACGGCCGGAGGGCAGGGGGCCCTGCCACAGGGGCTCATGGGAGGTGGTCTCGCTCCCGTCCGTCTTGAAGACGCGCAGGACGTCCGGCGAGGGTTGGAGCTCGGGCGAGGTGGTGAGCAGCTCCGGCGTCCCATCCCCGTCCAGGTCTCCGAGCGCGCTGCCGGCGCCGAGCCCGGAGAGCGGCACGGGCGCCACCGAGGGCTGGGAGAAGAAGGAGGCCGAGCCCTCCGGGTGGACGAGCAGCACGCGGGAGTGGGCGGCGCTGAAGGTGGTGAAACGGGACGTCACCGCCAGCCGCTGTTCGCCATGGCCGAGCCGCACCTCGGGCGCGAAGGCCGTCTGGCCCGGGACGAAGGCGCCGCGCGCATCGGGGCCCAGGGGCACGGCCTCGAGCCGGGACACGCCTCGCAGCGCGCCGTTCTCCAGCGTGAGCATCTCGCCATGGGCGAAGCGGGTGGACCAGGCGGCGAGGCGCGGCGGCCCGGAGAGGATGGCGAGCGCCCCGAAGGGCTCGCGGGTGGGCGCGGAGCCCGGGGGCAGCACGTCCAACGAGCGCTCCGTGAGGAGGTTCCCCTCGGCGGTGAAGACATGCACGGCGTGCGCGGTGAGCACGGCCACCTCGTCCTTGCCGTCCCCATCGAGATCTCCCGCGGCGAGCGCGGCGGGCGGAGAGGGCAGGCGCGCGAGCACGGCACCCAGCAGGCGCAGGGGGCGCGGCTCCTCGGGAGCCGGAGTGGGCGTGCGTGGAGGCTCCACGGCGGCGAGCGCGAGTGCCGCGGCATCCGCCTCCACGGCCTGGGCGATGGCGGCGGCGGGCGAGGGCGCGCGGGTGGCGGTGCGGCCGGACCAGAAGTTCACCCAGGTGCCGAACGCATCCCCGCGGGCGCGCAGCTCTCCTGCCTCCACGCTCAAGCCGAGCCGCACCAGGGCCCGGGCGCCCTGCTCACGGGCGAGGGACTCGGCGGCCTCGGGCGAGGGGGCCTCCAGCACCACGGGAGCGAGCCCGGCGGAGGCGAGGCGCGAGGCGAGCAGCGTTCCGAAGGCGCGCCGCAATTCGGGAGCGCCGCCGGACAGGTGGAGGGCCACGGGCGCTTCGGGCTTCATCGCCCGCACGTCCGTGGCCACGGCCTGGGCGAGCCGCTCGAGGGCGGGCGTGGCCGGGGCCGTGGCGGCGGGTGGCGGAGCGGGAGTCTGGGCGGCGGCGGCGGGGAGCGCGGCCAGCAGGAGGGCGGCGGCGAGGGCCCGGCTCACAGACCCCCCCGGCTGCCTTCCTGGAGGAAGAAGTCGCTCGGGCTGACGTGGCCGGGCGGGGGCGCCTCGGCGGTGGGCTGGGTGCCATCGAGGAAGGACTCGAGCCGGCCGGGCACGGAGTTGCCCGCGAGCAGGCCGGTGGCGGGATCGATGCGCACCTGCACCACGCCCGGGGGCACCTCGAACTCGCGCGAGGGCAGGCCCTCGTGGGCGGCGCGCATGAACTCCAGCCAGATGGGGAGCGGAGCGCGGCCACCCGTCTCGGAGCTGCCCAGGGGCGAGTGGTCGTCGAAGCCCACCCACGCGCTGGCCACCCAGTCGGCGGTGTAGCCGGAGAACCAGGTGTCACGGCTCTCGTTGGCGGTGCCCGTCTTGCCGGCGGCGGGGCGGTTGAGCTCCGTCACCGCGCGGGCCGTGCCCTCCTCCACCACGCTGCGCATCAGCGAGGTGGTGAGGTAGGCCACCGCCGGGGGCAGCGTCTCCTCGAAGGCCGGCTGGTGCTCCTCGAGCACCTTGCCCTGCGCGTCCGTCACCTTGAGGATCATCAGCGGCTCGGCGTAGCGGCCGTTGGCCTGCAGGGTGGCGTAGGCGTTGGCGGCCTCCAGCATGGTGACCTCGCCGGTGCCCAGCGCCAGGGTGAGGTTCTCCGGCAGCTCCGAGCGGATGCCGGCGCGCCGGGCGAAGTCGATGGCGTTGGCCGGGGTGATCGCCTCGATGAGGCGCACGGACACGGTGTTCTTGGACTTGGTGAGCGCCTGGCGCAGCGTCATGGGGCCGTCGAAGGCGCGGTCGTAGTTCTGCGGCTTCCACGTCTTGCCGGTGTAGGGATCTCGGATGGCCTCGGGGGCATCGTTCACCGTGCTGATGGGGGTGAAGCGGCCGCTGCCGAGCGCGGCGCCATAGAGGAAGGGCTTGAAGGACGAGCCGGGCTGGCGCCTGGCCTGGGTGGCGCGGTTGAAGGGCGAGGTGGCGAAGTCGTAGCCGCCCACCAGCGCCGCCACGTGGCGGTTGCGCGGGTTGATGACGACGAGGCCGCCCTGCACGAGCGGCACCTGGTCCAGCGTGGCCTCGAGCAGCGCGGGGGAGGGCGTGACACGGGTGACGCGCACCCGGACGAGGTCGCCGGGCTTCATCACGTCGGACATCTTCGAGGGGGCGCCCTTGCCCTTGATGCGCGCCCAGGTGACGGTGGAGAAGGTGATCTCCGCGGCGCGGCCCACCAGCTCCACGCGGGCCTTCTTGCCCGTGTCATCCACCTGGGAGACGAAGCCATGCACCTTCAGGCCCTCCTTGAGGGGCTGCAACTGCACGCCGAGCGCGAGCTTCTCGTCGGCGGAGAGCCGGGCCTCCTCCTCCTGCTCGGTCTCGGTGACCACCGCGGGCGTCTGCTCGGGCGGCGGGGGCGTGGTGGGGGACTGCGCGAGCGAGGAGAGGTCGGCCACGTAGGCGCCCTCCTTCTGGCGGCGGCCCGCCTCCTCGATCTGCTTCGCGAGGAGGGGCTTGAGCTGCTCGAAGCGCGCGGGCTCCAGCGTGCCGACGGGGCCGCGGTAACCCTGGCGCCGGTCCACGGCCTCGAGTCCCTTGCGCACGGCGTCGTCGGCGATCTCCTGGAGCTTGGGATCCATGGCGATGTCCACGCGAAGGCCACCGGTGAGCACGGCGTCCCCACCGTAGCGGGCCACCAGCGTGCGGCGGATCTCCTCGGCGTAGTAGGAGCCCACTTCGGGAGGAGGCCGCGGGGAGAGGACGATGGGCTTGTCCATCTCCTTCTCCACGAGCTCCTTGGGGACGAAGCCCTGTCCGGCCATCTGATCCAGCACGTAGCGCTGGCGCTGCTTGGCCTTGACGATGTTCTTCTCCGGGTTGATGCGGTTGGGCGACTGCACCGTGCCCGCGAGCACCGCGGCCTCGCCGATGCTCAGGAACTTCGCCTGCTTGCCGAAGTAGTAGAGCGCGGCCTCCTCGATGCCGTCGCGGCCCTGCCCGTAATAGGACTGGTTGATGTAGAGGCCGAGGATTTGATCCTTGGTGAGCGCCTGCTCCACGCGCG
This sequence comes from Archangium violaceum Cb vi76, assembly GCF_000733295.1. GTDB lineage: Bacteria > Myxococcota > Myxococcia > Myxococcales > Myxococcaceae > Archangium > Archangium violaceum. Next base: position 15,800 of record NZ_JPMI01000230.1, read on the forward strand.
GGGTGAGGATCCACTCGCGAATCTTGCGCGAGAGGCTGCGCTCGGGCGTGAGCAGCATGTTCTTCACCACCTGCTGCGTGATGGTGGAGGCACCGGACTTGCGGCTGTTGGGGATGAGGTTCTTCACCGCGGCGCGGATGATGCCGAAGATGTCGAGGCCCTCGTGCTTGTAGAAGTCGGCGTCCTCGGCGGCGAGGAAGGCGTTGCGCACGTGGGGAGGCAGCTCCTTGATGTCCACCACGGTGCGGCGTCCCTGCGGCTGGAAGAACTCGGAGCAGATGGAGCCGTCGGCGCAGCGCACCTTGGTGACCTGGGGGAGGCTGTAGTTGCGCAGGGCCTCGACCGAGGGGAGATCCCGGCTGAAGTAGAGGTAGGTGCCCAGGAGGGTGAGCGCGAGCAGCACGAGGCCCACGGCGCCGAGGACGAGGAGCCGCTTCGTCCAGAGCCACAGCCGGGCGCCCAGGCCGGGACGGGCCGGAGGAGCCGGGGGCGCTGGCGGAGGGGCGGGAGGAAGGGAAGAGGGCTGGGGGCTCATCTCTCGGGCCGGGTTCATGGGACGCGGGGACAACAAAAGGTGGGCGACGTTAAACCGCCGGGCGGAGAACCGGAATGGGCTGGTGGCCCACCGGGCGGGGAGCCTCCCGAGACACGCGGGGCCCCTGGCTATTCCGGACACCCCGGAGACAGGTGCTCCCCGAGGAGCGCATGGACATCGACGGAGGCGCGGGCCTCGCGATTCAACCGCTGGAGGTTGAGGCGGGCCTTGAGGTCCCCCGGGGACAGGCGCATGGCGGTGTCGAAGGCCATGCGAGCCTCCTCGTAGCGGCCGAGCCGCTCGTAGGCGAGGCCCAGGTTGTTGTGGACGAAGCCCACCTGGGGAAGCAGGTAGGCGGCCTGGGCGAGCGCCTCGACGGCGAGTGTGTCCTGGCCGGTCTGGAGGTAGGTGAGCCCGAGGTTGTTGAGGGCGTACGCGTGGTACGGGTCGAGGTGCACGGCCTGCCGGAAGCGGATGATGGCCTCGGTGGGCTGGCCGGCGTCGAGGTGGATGCGGCCGAGCACCTGGTAGACCTCGGGGTACTCGGGGTCGAGCTCGAGCGCGGACTCGGCGGCCCGGAAGGCGCCCTCGGTGTCGCCGAGCTCCAGGAGGAGGCGGGCCTGCTGGACGAGGGGCTCGGGGCCATCGGGGAAGAGGACGGCCAGCTCCCGGTACGCATCGGCGGCGAGCTGCTTCTGGCCCGTGAGGCGGGCGAGCTGGATGAGGGCATCGAGCGCGTGCTCGGCGGCGTCGACATCATCGGCGGCGTCGTGGACGGCGCGGCGGGCCTCGGTGAGGGCACCGGAGAGGTCACCCTCCTCGCGCAGGGCGCGGGCACGGTCGAGGTGCGCCACGGGGTAGAGGTGGGGCTCGTGAGCGAGCGAGAGGGAGTCCGCGGGCTCGGCGGGGGCGAGCTCCTCGGCGGGCGAGAGGTCTTCGTCCGGCACCGGCATCTGGGGAGGCGGGGGAAGGCCGGCCGTCTCGGGCAGGGAGTCACCCGGAGAGGGGAGCGAGGGAGGGGTGGAGAGGGCGACCTCGGTGGTGGGCTCGCGGGAGGGGAGGACGCGGTTGTCGAGGCGGTTGGCGGTGGACGGGAGCAGCCCCTGGGGCCGCCGGAGCTGGCTGACGTCACAGGCGGTGAGGGAGAGGGCGGCGAAGCAGGCGGACAGGATGGTATTCCTCATGGTGCGGCTCCTTGTCGGGAGGAGCCCATTGCGATGCCCGTGCCAGCCCTGCCGGGGACTCCCTCTCCCTCTGGGAGAGGGCTGGGGTGAGGGTCTACGAGGACGCCTCCCCGCTCCCCGGGCAAGCCCCGTGCGGCCGGTGGGCCACACCGGGGAAACCAGGGGCTCGAGGGCCGCGGTGCGACACCACGCTACAGAACCCACGAAGGGGCCCCGGTGGGGCCGCGGGGAAAAACCGTGGCGGGGTGGGAAGTGACGTGCGACGTTGGGCGGGATGAAGATCACTGCCTGGAACGTGAATTCGGTCCGCGCCCGGAAGGATCGGCTGGTGGACTGGCTGAAGAGCGCTCAACCGGACGTGGTGTGCCTGCAGGAGCTGAAGTGTCAGGACGCCGAGTTCCCGATGGAGGCCGTGCGGGAGGTGGGCTACCACGCCGTGGTGCACGGTCAGAAGACGTACAACGGGGTGGGCATCCTGGCGAAGACGGAGCCCACGGACGTGGTGCGAGGCCTGTCGGACGGGGTGGACGACACGCACGCGCGGCTGATCGCGGCGACGGTGAACGGGGTGCGGGTGGTGAGCGCGTACGCGCCGAACGGGCAGTCGGTGGGCTCGGAGCAATACGAGTACAAGCTGCAGTGGTACGAGCGGCTGCGGCGCTACCTGGACACGCGGCACGAGCCGGGCGAGCCGCTGGTGCTGTGCGGGGACTGGAACGTGGCGCCGGCGGACATCGACGTCTGGGACCCAGCGCTGTGGCAGGGACAGACGCTGTGCACGGACAAGGAGCGGAAGGCGCTCGAGCACCTGTGCGCGTTCGGGCTGACGGACACGTTCCGCAAGCTGTACCCGGCGGAGCAGAAGTTCAGCTGGTGGGACTACCGGATGCTGGCGTTCCCGAAGAACCAGGGGCTGCGAATCGATCACATCTTCGCGACGGCGCCGTTGGTGGAGAAGCTGGTGGCGGCGGGAGTGGACCGGGACGCGCGCAAGGGCAAGCAGCCCTCGGACCACGCGCCGGTGTGGACCGAGTTCAAGGACTGACGCGGACGCTGGGGGCCGGGCGCGGACTGTCCGTGGGTACACGAGAGCGAGAAGCCAGCTCGTGGCCAACACGCTGGCCGCGAAGGTGGCGCGCAAGAAGGCCACCTCCACCCGGAAGACGTCACGCGCCACGTCGAGCCGCCGCTCCACGCGCGGCAGCAACCGGTGACCCCCCTCCCGGGCGCGCGCTTCACCAACTGGTCCAACAGTCGGACCAGTTGCTCGACCTCGTGCCCGGCAGGTCCCCGGCATCCGGGATTCGTCTAGAGTGGCCGCATGGACGAGCTCCTGCGGTTCCTCCTCACCGAGTCCCCCACTCCGGCGCCCCTCGGCTCCGTCGAGGACTGGTGGACGCGGCACCTTCAACTCTCTTCGCGCTTCTCCCTGCCCGTGGACGTGGCGTTCGCCGGAGGCTTCGCGGCGGATCGATTGGGTTACGCGTTCGCGTCGGGCTACCACTCGGCCCTGCGCACCTTGTTGCCCCAGTTGCCGTCCCAGCACCGCTACGCGCTGTGCGTCACCGAGGCCGGGGGCGGACACCCCGCGGCCATGCAGACCCGGCTCACGGGCTCGGGCGAGGGCCCACTGCGGCTGGAGGGCACCAAGGCCTTCGTCACCCTGGGCACGGCGGCGGATGAGATGCTGGTGGTGGCCAGCGAAGGCCAGGACGAACAGGGGCGCAACCGGCTGCGGCTGGTGCGAATCGACTCCCGGCGCGCGGGAGTCACGGTCACCGAGCTACCCGAGACGCCCTTCGTCCCCGAGGTGCCGCATGCGGAGCTGCGGCTGCACGAGGTGGCGGTGGCGCCCGAGGAGGTGCTGCCGGGCGATGGCTACGAGCGCTTCGTCAAACCATTCCGCACCGTGGAGGACTGCCATGTGTTCGCGGCGGTGCTCGGGTGGCTATTGCAGGTGGCACGGCGCTCGGGCTGGCCGGACGAGGTGCGCGAGGAACTCCTGGCGCTCGCGGTGATGATGCGGGGACTGGCGCAGGCGGACGCGGCCTCACCAGCGGTGCACCTGGCGCTGGCCGGAGCCATCGACCTCTTCCGGAAGCGGGTGGACGGATTGGGATCGCTCTGGGAGCAGGTGGACGCGCCCACGCGCGAGCGCTGGGAGAGGGACCGGCTGTTGCTCAACGTCGCGGGCAAGGTGCGAGCGAAGCGCCGGGAGACGGCCCGCCAGAAACTGACTCCGTCCAAGTAACACCGAGCCCATCTCCCCTCTCCCTTCGGGAGAGGGACGGGGTGAGGGTGCCACGGACCCCGGGTTCCCCCCATGCCCGTGCGCCTGCTCTCCGAGCGGGAAGAGGAGCGCATCCAGCGGGCTCCCGGGTAGGCTGTGAACCATCCCCACTGGGGGGAGGACACGATGGATTTCGATTGCGACTGGCTCATCATCGGCTCGGGCTTCGGCGGCAGCGTGAGCGCGTTGCGGCTGACGGAGAAGGGCTACCGGGTGGTGATGCTGGAGAAGGGCCGGCGCCTGCAGGCGAAGGACTTCCCCGAGACGAACTGGAACCTGAAGAAGTGGCTGTGGATGCCACGGCTCGGGTGGCGGGGCCTGTTCAAGATGACGTTCTTCCGCCACGTGACGGTGCTGTCCGGCGTGGGCGTGGGCGGAGGCTCGCTGGTGTACGCGAACACCCTGCCCATCCCGAAGGATGACTTCTTCCAGGCGCGCTCCTGGGGGGCGCTGGCGGACTGGAAGACGGAGCTGTCGCCGCACTACGACACGGCGCGCAAGATGCTCGGGGCCACGCAGAATCCGCTGCGCACGCTGCCGGACGAGATCATCCAGCAGGTGGGCAAGGACATGGGCCGCGAGGACTTCCAGTCCACCACGGTGGCCGTCTACTTCGGCAAGCCCGGGGTGACGGTGCCGGACCCGTACTTCGGCGGCGAGGGCCCCGAGCGCACCGGCTGCAACGCGTGCGGCGGCTGCATGACGGGCTGCCGCTTCAACGCCAAGAACACGCTGGACAAGAACTACCTCTACTTCGCCGAGAAGCGCGGCCTCCGCCTCCACGCGGACACCGAGGTGACGTGGGTGCGCCCGCTGCCCGGCGGTGGCTACGAGGTGGAGGCGCTCGAGGGCACCTCGCGCTTCTCCCGGCGCAAGCGGCGCTTCACCGCGCGCCAGGTCATCTTCTCTGGCGGTGTGCTGGGCTCGGTGGATCTGCTGCTCAAGCTCAAGGCGCACCCGGACGGGCTGCCCCGGCTGTCGGACCGGCTCGGAGATGGCGTGCGGACCAACTCGGAGGCGCTCATCGGCGTGGTGGCCGGCAAGCGCTTCCATGACAAGGACCTGTCCAAGGGCATCGCCATCGGCTCCATCCTCCACACGGACGCGCACTCGCACCTGGAGCCGGTGCGCTACGCGGCGGGCTCGGACTTCTTCCGCACGTTGATGGCGCCCCACGTCGGAGGCACCACCGCCCTGTCGCGGATCGCGAACCTGGCCGGCCTCTTCCTGCGCCACCCGCTCAAGCTGCTCCGCTCCTGGTTCACCAGCGACTTCGCCCGGCGGTCGATGATCCTCCTCTACATGCGCACGCTGGACGGACACCTGCGCATGCGGCGCGGGCGCGGGCTCTTCACGGGCGGAACGAAGGGCCTCACCACCGGTCTTCAGGAGGGCCCCGCGCCCACCGCGCACATCCCCGAGGCCACCGAGCTGGCCCACCGGGTGGCGGAAAAGCTGGACGGTCTCCCCATGACCCTGGCCTCTGAGTCGTTGATGGGCATACCCACCACGGCCCACATCCTCGGTGGCTGCTGCATGGGGGACTCGCCCCAGACGGGCACCATCGACTCCCAGCACCGCCTCTTCGGCTATGAGGGCCTGTACGTCGTCGACGGCTCGGCCATCTCCGCCAACCCCGGGGTGAATCCCTCGCTCACCATCACGGCGTTGGCCGAGCGCGCCATGACCTTCATCCCCGCCCGGCGGCAGGTGGACGAGCCCGTGGGGGAGACCGCCGCGCGTCCCACCGCGGTCGGCGCCTGAGCTTCACCGCGGTGGCGTGGTTGGAGGGGGAGGGCTCGTGGTACGAATCGGGCCCCCCATGACAACAACCAGGTGGAATCGAAGAGGAGGCGCGCTGACCTGCGCGCTGCTGCTGGCCACGGGCTGCGGCCTCGTGGACGCTCCGGGTGAGCCCCGGGTGGTGGCGCACCGCTCCGGCGCGGGCAACTACCCGGAGAACTCGCGCTCGGCGGTGATCGCCGCGCTCCACGCGGGCTACCCGGCCATCGAGGTGGATGTGGTCCTCACGAAGGACCGCATCCCCATCCTCTCGCATGATGCATGGATCGACGAGGAGCTGTGCACGTACTCCCTCCAGGAGGGGGAGCTCGAGGCCCGCCGGCTGCCCGAGGGCTCGCGCCCGCTCATCAAGGACTTCACCCTGGAGGAGCTGCAGCGTGACTACCGCTGCGGCGGCCTGGGAGACCCGGCGGCGCCCGGCGCCATCAAGGTGGCGGACAAGTACCTCACCCTCGACGAGCTGTTCATCGCGCTGAAGGGCTTCCCGGACACGGTGGTGCAGTTCGACGTCAAGGAGCATCCGGACTACACGGAGCCGCCCGAGGTCTACGCGGACGAAATCCTCGGCCGCTGGAACGCGGCGGCGCTGCCCAACCGCTTCTATGTCACCTCCACCCGCGGCGAGCTGCTGAAGACCTTCGAGGCGCGCCAGGACGTGGAGACACTCCTCATCTGGCCGGCCTTCGCCGCGGACGACAACACCACCCTGGTGGGGCTCGTCAACGAGCTGAAGCGCACCGTGGGCGCGCAGGAGCTCATCCAGCTCACGCGCGACGCGGGGGCGGATGGCATCGCCGTGGCGTACCCGGTGGCGGACCGCGCCGCCATCGAGTCCGTGCGCAAGGCCGGGCTGAAGACGGCCTTGTGGACACCCAACACCGAGGCCCAGCTCGCGTCCTACTGCCGCTGGCCCCTGGACTACCTCATCACCGACTACGTGGAGCGTGCGCCATGCCGTTGACCCTCTCCCTGGTGGCCGCGGGCCTCACCCTGGCCGCGCCGGTGCGGTTGGACAGGGTGGACGTGCTCAGCGAGGACTCGGGCACCTTCCTGCATTACGAGGTGCCCATGGCGCCGGCCTACCCGGCGATGACGGGCCTGCGCTTCGTCACGCAGGTGAAGGTGGTGCTCTCCCTGCCGGTGAGCGGGCTGTACGCGGGGGCCTCCATCGCCTCGCAGTCGCTCTCCTACGAGGGGCCGCTGTGGCGCTCCGAGGACGGGCGCGGCCTCTTCTGGACGGCCAGCGTGCACACGCGGCTGCTGATGCCCTACGGCGCGCACGCGGGCGTGGCCTGGCGCTTCGGCTTCATGCGCCTGGGCCTCGGGGCGAGCGCCTCGTCCGAGGCCTCCTGGGCCCGCCCGGCGTGGACCGAGTGGAAGGTGCTGCCCACCCTGGCCCTGGGCTTCGGGCCCAACGTGGCTCCGGGTCAGTAGGCCTCCGGCTTCCGGGGAGACGGAATCGGAGAAAACGAGATTAGCCGTCTTGACCGGTGGGTCCAGGAATGACTAATTCCACCGGTCGCGCTCGTTTTCTTCACCCGGAGTCCTCGACTCCCCCGGAGGCCGTTCATGAAGCTGAAGCTGAGCCGTGCGCTGTTCACCTGCTCCCTGTTGGGTGTGGCCGCTTGCGGTGGCCCGCTGCCCGAGGAGGAGGGAATCCTCCCGTCGAAGGACGTGGGCCAGATGGCCCAGCTGCTGCGCAAGCCGAGGGCCATTCCGGGCGAGTACATCGTCGTGCTGCGCGAGGACGTGAAGGACGTGGCGCTGCGCGGTTCCCCGGACGTGGCGCGCGAGATGGTGGCGGCGCGTGGCGGCCAGGTGCTGCACACGTACGACCGTGCGCTCAAGGGCTTCTGGGCGAAGATGTCCGAGGCCCAGGTGCGTGAGCTGCTGGCGGACCCGCGGGTGGCCTACGTCGAGGAGAACGGCGTGGTGTCGACGTCGGCCGCGCAGACGAGCGCGACGTGGGGCATCGACCGCATCGACCAGCGCAACCTGCCGCGTGACTCGACGTACAACTACAACTTCGATGGCACCGGCGTGCACGCGTACATCATCGACACGGGCATGCGGCTGACGCACTCGCAGTTCACCGGACGCATGGGCAACGGCTTCGACGCCATCACCGCGGGAGGAACGGCGGCGGACTGCCACGGTCACGGCACGCACGTGGCGGGCACCGTGGGCGGCACCACCTGGGGCGTGGCGAAGAACGTGACGCTGCACCCGGTGCGCGTGCTGGACTGCACCGGTTACGGCTCCGATGCCCAGGTCATCGCCGGCCTGGACTGGGTGACGGCCAACCACGTCAAGCCGGCCGTGGCCAACATGAGCCTCGGCGGTGAGGCGTCACAGGCGCTGGATGACGCGGTGGAGCGGATGATCGCCGCGGGCGTGGTGACGGCCGTCGCCGCGGGTAACGACACCGACAACGCCTGCAACTACTCGCCGGCCCGTACGCCCAACGCGCTCACGGTGGGCTCCACCACGAGCAGCGACGCCCGCTCGTCCTTCTCCAACTACGGTACGTGCCTGGACATCTTCGGACCGGGCTCGAGCATCACCTCGGCCTCGTACTCCAGCAACACCGCCAGCACGTCCATGAGCGGCACGTCGATGGCCTCGCCGCACGTGGCGGGCGTGGCGGCCCTGTACCTGCAGGCCAACCCCTCGTCCACCCCGGCCCAGACGATGGCGGCGATCACCACCAACGCCACCCCGAACAAGGTGACCAGCCCGGGCTCCGGCTCGCCGAACCTGATGCTCTACAGCCTGTTCATCACCGGTGGCGGCGGCGGTGGTGACACCACGGCGCCGAGCACCTCCATCACCGCTCCGGCGGGTGGCTCCACGGTGGGCGGCACCGCGACCATCAGCGCCAACGCTTCCGACAACGTGGGCGTGAGCCGGGTGGAGTTCTTCCTGGGCAGCAGCCTGCTGGGCACCGACACCACGGCTCCGTACAGCTTCGACTGGAACACCACCAGCGTGGCCAACGGGACGTACTCGCTGAGCACGAAGGCGTATGACGCCGCGGGCAACGTGGGCAGCTCGTCCACGGTGTCCGTCACCGTGAGCAACGGCACGGGCAGCTGCTCCATCAGCGAGCAGCTCCTGGCCAACCCCGGCTTCGAGAGCGGCAACGTGAGCTGGACGGCGAGCACGGGCGTCATCGACGGCACCACGACGGGAAGCGCGGCGCGCACGGGTAGCTACAAGGTGTGGTTGGGCGGCGCCGGCTACACCCGGACCGAGTACGCGTACCAGCAGGTGACCATCCCCTCCACGGCGTGCAGCGTCACGCTGAGCTTCTGGGTGAAGATCACCACCGCCGAGACGACGACCACCACGGCCTACGACAAGCTGGCGGTGCAGGTGCGGAACAGCTCGGGCACGGTGCTGGCGACGCCGGCCACCTACAGCAACCTGAACAAGTCGACGGACTACGTGCAGAAGACGCTCGACCTGTCGGCGTACAAGGGCCAGACGATTCGCGTGTACTTCAATGGCACGGAGGACTCGTCGCTGGCCACGAGCTTCTACCTGGATGACACCGCGTTGAACATCACCCGGTAGTCGCTCGATTCAGACCCGAAGTTCCCGGCGGCGCGGGGGAGGCAATGAGGCCCCCCGCGCCGTTTTCATGTGCGGTCCGTGGTGCTCAATCGCGCAGCTCGTGCAGCCCCGTCAGGAATTCACGGAAGCTGTTGGCGATGAAGTAGACCTCCATCTCCATCGTGACGAGGACAATCCTGGGTTGCCCAGGTGGTACGTCGCGATAGTCAAAGCAGATGTTTTCTCCTCCGGGTGTCATCCCGAAAGGGAAGATGCCCGATGGTACGTGGGGTTTGATGGCGCCGTACCTGGTGGGGATGGCATACCCCTCCTTGGACTCTTCCGAGGAAAGGGTCAGCAGGCAGGTGAACGCATTGTCACTCTCCCCGATGTCGAAGACGTTGGGGGTGGGACTCATGCCATGGTGCCGGGGAGCGATATGCTTGTACTCCTCGGGCAACTGAACGCCCCAGTCCGCTTCGAGTTTCGTGACTTCAGCAGGCGCGACAGGGTGGGCTTCCTTCCAGACATAGGGTTCCCAGCGGATGTTCATTTCGAGGTTCCTCTTCCAGTGGAGAGCTGGCGGTATCCTCCACCCCAGATGGCCATGCCTCCCGTATGCGGATTGGCAAGACGGTGTGCGCCTTCGCGTATGAGCTGCATTCTTCCTGCGTCTTGGTGATGGTGCCAGATGAATCCATTTGGAGGGTCCATCCGAGTAGGAAGGCGAGCAATCTCCTCTGATGAGAGGCCAATCTCTCGTGCGAGAGCTGCGTCTGCACGAACAGCTTCATATAGCCGTTGGTTGGCCGCCCTGAAGTGTTGAGCGGGCCGAGCGCTTCCTATGTGGCTGTTGTCCAGAAGCGTTTCGAACAGGGTGTCGAACTCAGCGAATCCATTCTCGTCAAAACGAACAGTGTTTTTCCCATCTGATATGACGGCGCCTGCCCGGTTACGGCCAAGAATGGTGATGGGCTCTGGCGGGGTGCGAGTCCCCTCGTAGGGAATCGCCTTGCCGTCTGTGGTGAGACGGGGCTTGCGCCACTCTTCCACCGAGTCGAGTTGGTACTTGCGTGGAGCAGGGAGGACCCTGGCAGGGCCTTGGCCCGTTGATTTGGGACCAACTGGGTTGCCCGCGCCTACGTTGCTTTCCACTTTCGAAATGGACGCTGCAGGAGGTGTGTGGATTTCACCCGCTTCCCGGCGCCGGAGGCTGGCCACCGGAGCCTCTGGTCCCATGGCGGCCTTCCTCTCGATGTGCAGGAGCCGCGCATCCGTTCCCGTCGCCGCCAGAGGCACTTGCTCCTCGAAGGCAACTGGTGGCACCGCCGTCGCTGGTGACCGACTTCCTCTCCGCGCACTCTCCAGGGGGATGACTTTCGCTTCTAGTCCACCCAGAGACGCTCCTCTGCCAGCCTCTCTCATTGCGTCCAGCTCTTGAAGCATTCCCTCCATGTGCTGTTGGAACTGGCCTACCCGCACAGTCTCTTCTCGCGTCAACCCTCCCAAGTGGCGCTGTGCCTGGGCCCGCTGGAGGAATCCCTGGTACAACTCCCGTATTCCCCTCACCAGCGCGGGTGCCGCTATTGCCAGTCTTGCAATTCCATATACCGCTAGCGCGCTATGGAATACCTCCAATCCATATACGAGCCCCCGTCCCCCATCGCCAAGCCTCTCCTGCAACCACCCTCGATGCTCCAGCAGCAATGATGTGATTACCCCCATTGCCACCGCGACCTTGTCACATGCTATCAGCATCCGCGCCGCCACCCCCGCTTCGACTCCTGTTTCCGCCAGCACCCCGGCTCCCAGCGACAACCCCAGCGCTCCCGCCTCCACCATCTTCCATGCCACCCGTGCGGAATCCTCATGAGAGAGCAGCAATAGGTACAGGGCCGGCACATACACCCTTCCACCACCCTCGTCATGCAGCTTTACTCCCACCAACTCGTCTGGCTCCAACTCGTAATGCAATCCGTACAGCGTTGCTGCCTCCGCTCTGTACTTGTTCTCGAAGCTGCGAGGCGTGAGGTTCAGTTCTATCTTCCCATCCTCTCGCAGCCGTGCCGTCAGGGGCGCTCCGCCCTTGGTCAACCCCATGGCCTCGTAGGGGAAGACACGTACTTGTGCCGCCGCCCTGACGAATTCCTCCGGAGTGGGGAACCTCCGTTGCGCCTCTGCTGCTAACAGCCCGGCGGCCAGTTTCATCTCCTGCTGGGTGACATATCCGGATGCCAGTGCGTCGAAGAGGTTCCCCAACAGCAGGTTCCCTTCGTGGCTTACCGCCATTCTCCGCAACGTTTCTTCCGGGAGTGTCTCCAGTGCCTCTACAGCGACGTTGTCCCGCTGTTGCCCATCCACTGCCTGCAACGCGCGGAGCGCTTCCTCATATCGTTCCTCCCGTATCGCCGAGGCCAGCCGGGCTGGTGCGCCCGGCCTTGCGCCGAGGACTTCGCGCCTCAAGAGGATGGGCTTTTCTCCCCCCAACGTCTTGACCAGCGGCGTCACCCGCACTCCATTGGCGAACCGCAGGGAAACCTGGAGCTGCGGCCCCTGCTTCTTCACCTCCACCCCGTCTCCCAGGGCCGGGTTGGCTACCTCCAGCAATGCGACGGCCTCATCCTCCACATCCAGCAACCACACGGCAGGGACTGCGGGAGGCGTCTCTGGCCTCCAGGTGGCTCCGGAGGCCGTGCACCCCGCGAGCAGTACCGCCCATGCCGCGCCGAGTGCGCTCAGTACTCTCGGCAATCCTCGGGTTTCCATCTCGTCTTGGCTCCGCTTTTCGATACCCTTCTCTACCTCCTACCATTGCTTGGGCCACTACCACGCTGGTTCGAGCTCCTACCCCGACTGTCCGTTTCATTCCGAGGGTAGCTCCGGGCGTGCTGTAAGAACTGGGACATGGCGTGTTACGAACCTTCAGGCCAAGATAGAACTGCGCACGCGACTGCTGCGCGACGGGGGGGACCGCGTATCAATGGAGCGGGAGGTGATGTGGTGGAGCCGTTCATGATTGATGCTGAGAAGGCGCGGATTCTGACTCATGTCTTGGACCGTGCCATGGTCAAGGTCGTTCCAGATGACAAGATTCGTGATGAGATGGCCTTCCACATCGCGGATGTGCTGAGGGACTTTCTCCAGATAAGCCCTGTTATCGAGAAGGCCTTCGATAAGGGCGAGTTGTCGCGAGCCGATGTCGATGCGATCTTGTCGATGCTGCTGTCTCACTGGCCTTACCACTTGAAGGGGCTCGCGAGACTGCGGAAGGGACTGCATGCCGCGCCGAAGGCCAAGAGAAAGTCCGTTCATCGAACTACACGCCGGAAATGAACTCATTGCCTCGGCAGGGCTGCGTGAAGAGGCTCCGGCGCTCGGCGACGCGCGTGTCTGCACTGCGCTGGTATGCGTTCGCTCGTTTCCGTTGCCCTCGTGCTTCTCGCGGCCTGTGCGCCCGGGCCGAAGCTGCCTTCCGATGACTCCGTGTGCTCGCTCGCCTTCCCGCTCGATGGACCGCACCTTTTTGGTTTTCTTCGAGGACGATCGGGGCGGCTGAGCCGTATCTGGCTGGGTCTCTGGAGGTGACGCTGCTTCGGCGCGTCATCTCGCCGGATGGACGTCTCTACCTCACTCCACCCGCACCATGGTCCACGGCTCGTAGAGCACCAGCCCCCGGGGAGTCCTGAGCCCAAGCTGATACCAGAGCCGTCCCTCCGAGATATCCGCCGGCACTCGCCAGTGCGGGCCCGTTCCGAGGTGGGGCCCGTCGAACGTATGGCGGTTGGACGTCTCGTTCGAACGGAAGCGGCAGACCACCTCCCAGCCATCGGGCACCGTCCCGTCCACGATGGCCCGGAGGCCCACCCGCCCTGATTCGCGCTCCACGGCTCCTCGTGGGCGCGGCAGGGCGTCGATGAGCTCACTGCGGAGCTCCACCTGCTCGTCCAGATACACGAAGAAGTCGTCGAACACCTGGGACAGGTCGATCCCCGCTGTCTGGAACGCGTCCTGCCACGCCAACGCGCCCTCCAGTCCCTCGGGGGCGTCCTTCCTCCCGAGCGCGGAGATGACACGCGCCGGGGCTCCGTCCCCATGCCGCCGCACCAGCACCTCGATGAAGGCCCTCCCCAGCGGGTACACCTGATTCTCGTCCCGCTCGGCCGCGAGCTTCTCGTGGTCCAGCAACTCCTCCGTCTTCACCTCCCGCCGCGCCCGGAGCGCCGCGGCGATGAGCTGGAACTCCTCCTCCGCTCCAGGTGGGTAGAAGAGGCGGTACTCCACGTAGCTGGCCAGTCCCTCGCTGAGCAGCTTCATGGTCGACAGACTCGGGGCCGCGTCCACTCCCGCGATGCGCTGGGCGAGCACGTGCGTCGTCTCGTGTCCGAGCACCGCGAGCCCTTCTTCGGCATCGGAGAGCCCGGCGAGGTTCATCCGCAGCGTGTTCCAATAGGCCGTGCCCGCTGTGTGCCTCGCGCTCCCGTTGAGGTCCGCGCGGATGGTGTCTCCCGCCTCCACTCCGAGGAAGGTCCGCGTCTTCTCGAAGACTCCGTCCGCTCCATCCAGCAGCGGCTCGGCGCGCTTGCGCAGGCTCGCGGGGTAGCTGAACTGGTAATGCCCGGTCTCCGCCTGAGCGGTGGCCGCGGTGGGGAACTCCACCGTGGGGCCCTTGCCGTCACCGTCCTTCTTCGTGTCGTCGTTCCCGGACCACCGGCCGAAGATCCACAGGAACAGGCCCACCGTGGCGAGCGTCGCCAGTGTCCCCAGCCACGAGCCCTGCATCCGCCGCTGGACGGAGGCCGTGAGCCGCTCGCCCCACCCGAGGAACTGTGCCAGGGCCAGGCCGAGCAACACGATGGCCACCGAGAGCTGGATGCGCAGGGCCTCCACGGGCCAACGCCAGGTGGTGCCCTCGAATCGCGGCGCCGTGAGGCGGAACGGGTTGAGCACGGCCAACCACGGCTCGCGCTCCTCGAGGATCGATTGGGTCAGCATCAGCACCGCCAGCGCCGTCCAGCACAGCCGCCGCAACGGCGCCAGGGCCAGGGCCAGCGCCAGCACCGTGAACGCCTGCGCCACCCGCAGCACCGTGGCCACCGCCATCATGTCCAGGTGCAGGCCCGGCTCCAGCGACGTGCTGGACACGAGCTGGTGGAAGATCATCCACAGCATCGTTCCCAGCGGGAACACCAGCACGGTGGCGAGCGCGACGAGCAGCTTCACCCAGAAGAGTGTCCAGCGGGAGGTGGGCAGCGCGTCGAGGAACTCCAGCGTGCGGTCATCCTGCTCACGCACGAGCAGGCCGCAGCCCAGCGCGAAGGCGAGGATGAACGTCATCAGGGACAGATCGCCTTCCGGTCTGAACCGCTCGACGGTGTCCGCGTAGGGCGAGAACCCCAGGGGCTCGGTCCACAGGTCCGACACCACGTCGAGCGCGATGAAGAAGAGCGCGAGCCACAGGAATGGCCGCTGGTCGCGCACCTCCTTGGCCACGAGCGGGCGGATCATCGGATCTCCTTCCTTTCCGCGAGCAGGCGGATGGGGCACCCGAGCGTCTCGGACTCCACCTGCACCACGAAGAGCCACCGGTCTCCTCGCGCGAGCCCCAGGGGAAGCCGCGCCCCGCTCGCCGAGGGCACCGTGTCCTGCCGGGAGAGCTCGTGCGCGGCCACCTCGTTCTCGAAGGGCTCCAGCTTGTGATGGAGCAGTGCGTACCGGGGGGGGCGCGTCTGGCCTTCCGCCGCCTGGAGGGTGTGCTCCAGCCGGAAGGTCTCCGCCGACTCCGCCACCAGGGACAGCGAGGGCTTCATCCCCGCCACCCGCTCCAACTCCTTCGCGTGGGTTTCGCGGTCCTCACGGAGTGTCTCGGACCAGCCTCGCAGCAGTTCCTCCTCGGAGAACCCGTCCCGCTCGCGCAGCAGCGAGGCCAGCCGTGGCTCCGTCCAGAATCCCCACAAGCCCGTGCCGGGTGGCCTCGCCAGGATGTGCCGCATCAGGGCTTGGAAGGAGGGCTCGCCGAGCCGCGTGTGCAGCGCCCGCACTCCCCGGGCGGCCAGTGCTCCCGACAGGCACGGCCCGAGCCGCTCGCGCGTGGTCAACCAGCTCCGGGCGTCGAAGCCCTCCCGTGAGGCCACCGCGGCCCTCACCGGCAGCCGGTACTCCTGTCCGCTCCGGTGCGCCCACCACGTGGTGAAGCCATCGAGCAACCACTGCCGCTCCTCGCGCAGCACCACGCCCTCGCTGACGTGGATGAGCACCTCGCGGAACAGGAAGGCCTCGAAGGCACGCACATCGAAGTCCGGTGCCGAGAGGTTCGCCCGCACCACGATGCCATCGGCCTTCTCGAGCTTCGCGCGCTGGAACACGTCCGCATCGAGCTCACGGATGGGCAATACCGCCACGGCCGGAAGCCGCTCGAGCCCGAGGTAGTCGCTCAGCGCGAGCAGCTCCCGTGCGAGCCGCTCCGAGAGTGCCTGGGCCCGCTCCCGTGGGAAGCCCACCCCCGCGCCCACCTGGATGGCCGACTTCTTCACGCGGGTCTGCTCCGCGTCGTGCAGGGCGAACGGCTCCCGGTGCTTCGCCTTGCCGAGCATGGTGCTCGCCGTCATGAAGCCGGTGATGAGGCATGCGATGAACACCTTCTCCCGGTGGCTCATCTTCTGGGAGAACAGCTCGGTCAGGGTCCCGTCCCGGTAGAGGACCAGCCCGAAGCAGAGCGCCACCGCTCCAGCGATGAGCGCCCAGCACGGAAGCAGATCGTCCCAGGGAACGCGCTGACGCTCGAAGGCGAAGTCGCTGCCGAGCAGCGCGAAGGGCCCGGCCTTGAAGAGATCGAACTCCGTGAGGTGATCCAGCGTGACGGCGGAGATGAACAGGATGATGTAGAGGGGGTTGCGGTAGCGGCCGAGCAGCCCGGCGAGCGCGAAGAAGCTCCAGCCCAGCAGCACCGGTGTGCCCGCGCGAAGGGAGAGCAGGAGGAGGAAGCGGGCGCTGACGTCCTCGTGGGCCCGGGCCCTGTTCCACAGGTAGAGGAGGAACGCCGCGAGCGGGAGCAGCAGCACGGCCGCCCCGAGCACGAGCTTGGTGGTGAGGATGAGCGGGCGCGAGAGCGGAAGCGCCTCGAGGAAGAGCTGGGTCCGCTGGCCGTACTCGCGCACCACCAGCCGGTGGCCCACGAAGAGGGCCCCCACGGTGGAGAGGAAGACGGCGGGCACCTGGAGCAGCGCGAACACGCTGCCCTTGTCCTCGAGGTCCTTCTGCGCCCGGAGCAGGAGGAACAGCACGATTCCGAGAAGGAGGTTGAGGAGGAGCCACGCGGCCCGGTGCTCGCGCCACTCCTTGACGAGGAGGGACCGGCTCATGACTCGTCCGACCGCCGGGCGTAGGCGAGGAAGATGTTCTCCAGGGACAGCGTCTCCACCGTCTCCGGCGCGAAGGGGCTGTTGGCCCAGTCCCCGGGTGTCCCGAAGAGCACCAGGGCCAGGTGTCCATCCGGCAGGCGCTCGCGCCTCACGAGCGACAGGCCGGGCGGGATCGGCTCCGGTGCGCTCTCCATCACCCTCACGCGCCGGACCGACTGCCGAAGCGTGTCGAGGCTCCCCTGGAAGCGCAGCCGGCCCTCGTGGAGGATGCCGATGCGGTGCGCCACCTCCTCCACCTCGCCGACGAGGTGAGAGGAGAAGAGCGCGGTCTGTCCCTCGCGCCGGACCTGGTCTCGGAGGATGTCGAGGAACTCGCGCCGCGCGACCGGATCCAATCCGGCGGTGGGCTCGTCGAGGATGAGCAGCGGTGGGCGGTGGGACAGCGCGAGCGCCAGCCCCAGCTTCATCCGCGTACCGCCGGAGAGCTGCGCGGACTTGCGATCCTTCGGCACGTCCAGCACGTGGAGCAGGTGATGGAAACGCGCGTCGTCCCAGTGCGGGTAGAAGCCGGAGACGAACCGCCCCAGCTCGAGCGCCGTCATCCACGGGTAGAAGACCTGCTCCTGCGACACGTAGCCGAGGTGCCGCTTCTGGGCCGCGCCCACCCGGCGGACCCGCTGGCCCATCAGCTCGATGTCACCCGTGTCCGGACGAAGGATGCCCATGAGCATCCGCAGTGTGGTCGTCTTCCCCGCGCCGTTGCGGCCGAGGAATCCGTACACCTCGCCCCGTCGCAGCTCCAGGTCCACCCCGTTCACCGCCTTCACGTCGTGGAAGGCGCGGGTGAGTCCCTGGGTACGGAGGATGATCTCCGGCTCCGGCTGGGGCGCCGGCGGGGGCGGCGCTTCGGGAGGCGGAGTGGGTAGCGGCTCGGAGAGCTCGGACATGGGGCGGCAGTCTATGCGCTCCCGTGCCCGCGTCGCTTGGCCCCTGGAGCAGCTCGAGCAGGACCTGGGCACCCACTCCGGGTGCGAGGTGGTGGTGTCTGGGAACCTCCTGTGGGAGCCTCCCGTCGCCGCGAGGTCCCCCATCATGGAGCCACTCACCGAAGCGCAACGCAAGACACTGGAAGACCTCTACCGGCGCATCGACGAGCGTGTGTCCCCCATCACCGCGGCTCATGCCTGGTGGCCCTGCCGGAAGGGGTGCGACCACTGCTGCCGTCACCTGGCGGCGCCACTGCCCGTCACCCGGCTGGAGTGGACGTATCTCTGGGAAGGCTTCCAGGCCCTGCCTCCCGAGGCGCGGGCGGAGGTCCGGGCCCGCGTGGCCGGGCTGAAGGGCACGCAGCGGCCCTATACCTGCCCCTTCCTGGATCGCGAGTCCGGCGGCTGCCGCGTGTACGCGCATCGGCCCATGGCCTGCCGGACGTATGGTTTCTACGTGAGCCGGGACCAGGGCAACTGGTGCCACTTCATCCGCGAGCTGCTGGAGAAGCACGGGGACGGGGACATCCTCTGGGGCAACCAGGAAGCCATGGAGGACACCCTGGCCCGGCTGAGTGGCGACACGCTGTCGATCCTCGACTGGTTCGACGCCGCGCCTACTGAGGCGTGTTGAGCTCGCGGAGCACCTCGCCCGCGTGACGCGTCTCGCCCGGGATGGTGGCCAGGTCGTCCAGGCTGATGAGGCCCACCGGCTTCTTGTACGCGTCGAGCACCACCAGGCGCCGCACCGCCTTCTCCTCCATCAGGTGTTCGGCCTCGGAGAGGGGGGCGTCCGCGTCGCAGGTGATGACGGCATGGGTCATCGCCTCGCGCACCCGCGTCCGGTTCGGATCCTTGCCCGCGGCCGTCGCGCGCACGGTGATGTCCCGGTCCGTCAACATCCCCACGAGCTGTTCTCCGTCCATGACGGGCAGCGCGCCAATGCCGTACGAGCGCATCAGCTCGGCCGCCGCGCGGAGGGTGGCATCCGCCTCGATGGTCTCCAGGCCCTGGGTCATCAGCTCGCCGATGCGCATCCGCCGCCTCCTCGGGGCGCTCCGCGTCCCCATGTGTTCCCCGATGCTCACGTGCCACTCCTCCGCCGCGTGTGGGAAGGCCCGGCTCAGGCCGGTGCGTGCAGGCCGGCGCCGGGCTCGGTGCCCAGCCAGGTGAAGTCCGGCATGTGCTCGTGCAGGTACTCCCGCATGCTGGAAATGAGCCCGGCTTCCACCTGGCGTGCCCGCTCACGGCTGACCCGGAAGTGATCTCCGATGGTCTGCAACGTTTCGGGCTCCTCGGCCAGGAGCCGGTGCTCCAGGATGTAGCGCTCGCGCTCGTCATGCAGCGCGTGGGCGAAGTGGTGGACCTTCTCCTGGAACCAGCGCGTGAGCTCCCGCCGTCCGAGCTCCTCGTCCACGTCCGGCTCGCCCGAGGGCAGTGCTCGCGCCGGGGCGGGGCGTCCCGAGTCGTCCTCGGGCGAGGCCGCGTCCAGCCGCAGCTCGTCCTGGCGCAGCCGTTGATCCATCTCGACCACGTCTTCCTCGGCGACGCCCAGCCGCGCGGCCAGCAGCCGGGGGCTCACCTCCCTGCCCGAGGCGAGCAGGCGGCCCTCCTCCTGCCTCATCCGGAAGAACAGCTTGCGCTGCACGTCCGTGGTCCCGAGCTTCACCAGCCGCCAGTTCTCCATGATGAAGCGCAGCAGGTAGGCGCGGATCCACCAGGCCGCGTAGGTGCACAGCCGCACGCCCCGCTCGGGCTCGAAGCGCTCCACGGCGATGACGAGGCCCAGGTTGCCCTCCTGGACGAGGTCCATGAGGAGGAGGGGAGGGCGGTGGTGCTCGCGGGCCAGTTTCAACACCAGCCGGAGGTTCGAGGCCACCAGCCGTGCCTGCGCCTTGGGATCCCGGCGCTCGCGGAAGTGCCGGGCGAGCGCCGCTTCCTCCTCGCGGGACAGGAGGGGATGCCGCCGCACCTCGGCCAGCCACGTGTCGAGCAGCGCGCGATCATCGGGCGTCAGCGCCGCCCGGTGGCAGCGGTGCTGTTTCGATGACCGCGCCAACCGGGCGGGGCGGAAGTGGGGGACCGGAAGCATGCGGGGACCTCGCGGCGGATCACAGACGATCTGGGACCGATGACGCCGCGATGCAGCAAGCGTGCGAGGTGGTGGCCTTCCGGAGAGCCGCCCGGCTGCCCGCAAATCCTGCATGCGTGCGGGCGGCCGGATGCAAAAGATGCGGAGGTCCGCGTCAGGCCTTCCGGCCGCGCACCTTCGCGTCGACGCTGTAGGGCCCACCGCCGACGAGCACGGCCGCGGCGAGCACCGCCAGGTAGAGCAGCGCCAGCTCCATGCGGCCGAAGGGGTCCACGCGGTGGCGGTAGAGCGCCACCACCATGGTGAAGGCCGCGAAGGCCGCCGCCGGCCGGGTGAAGAGGCCCAGCGCCACCAGCAGCCCGCCCACCAGCTCCGCCAGCGCCGCGCACCAGGCGAAGAAGAGGGGGATGGGGAAGCCGAGCCCCGCCACGCCCTCGGCGAAACGGCTGATGTCTCCCGTCACCTTTGGCAGACCGTGTGCAAGTGCCAGCGTCAGGCCGAACACCACCCGCACCAGGGTCCAACCGATGGCCGCTCCATGCGTATTCATCAGCCCTCGCCTCCGCTGGTCCCCGCGTCCTTCTCCGCGCCGCGCCGCAGGCCCAGTGCCTTCATCTTTTTATAGAAGTGACCGCGCTCCAGATCGAGCAGCCGCGCCGCCTCGGTGACGTTGTCCTGCGTGTGCGCGAGCGTGAACAGGATGATCTCCCGCTCGGCGTCCTCCACCTGCTCGCGGAAGGTCCGGTCCACGCGGGGCCGGAAGCCGCCGCCAGGCGCCGGAGCCGCGGGAGCCGCCGTGGGAATCGGAGGGGGAACGGATGGAGCCGCGGACTGCGGCACGGTCCCCTTGCCCCGAGGTAGCAGCTCGGCGGCCTCCTGGCCCTGGACGACGGGGCCCTCGCAGAGGATGGCCAGCCGCTCCACCAGGTTGCGCAGCTCGCGCACGTTGCCCGGATAGTCGTAGGCGGACATCACCGCCAGCGCGTCGGGGGACAGCGACAGCGGCCGGCGCCCGTTCTTCGTGCACGCCTCCTTCAGGAAGGCGTCGATCAGCGCCGGGAGATCCTCGCGCCGCTCGCGCAGGGGCGGCGAGTGAATCTGCACCACGTTGATGCGGTAGTAGAGGTCCTCGCGGAAGCGCCCGGCTTCGATCTCCTTCTCCAGGTTCTTGTTCGTCGCGGCGATGACGCGCACGTTCACCTTGAGGGTCTCCGCGCCGCCCACCCGCTCCAGCTCGCCCTCTTGCAGCACGCGCAGCAGCTTGGTCTGCATGGCCTGGGGCATGTCGCCGATCTCGTCCAGGAAGAGCGTGCCCTCGTGGGCCAGCTCGAACTTGCCGCGCCGCACGCTCACCGCGCCGGTGAAGGCGCCCTTCTCGTGGCCGAACAGCTCGCTCTCGATGAGCTCGTGTGGCACCGCCGCGCAGTTGAGCTTCACGAAGGGCGCGTTCTTGCGCTTGGAGTTCTGGTGCAGCGCCCGGGCGATGAGCTCCTTGCCGGTGCCGTTCTCGCCGGTGATGAGCACCCGGCCCTCCGAGGGCGCCGTGCGCTGGATGAGCGAGAAGATGCGCTGCATGGCCGGGCCGCTGCCCACCATGTCGTAGCGGCCCACCTCCGCGCGCAGGGCCTGCAACTCCTCGAGCATCGCCTGCTGCTTGAGCGCGTTGCGCAGCGCCACCAGCAGCCTGTCCCGGGCAATGGGCTTCTCCAGGAAGTCGCGCGCGCCCAGCTGCGTGGCCTTCACCGCCGTGTCGATGGTGCCGTGCCCGGACATCATGATGACGGGCAGCTCCGGTCTGAGCTCCATCAACCGGGCCAGGGCCGTCAGCCCGTCCATGTCCGGCATCTTCACGTCCATCAGCACCGCGTCCACCGGGCGCGCGGACACCACGTCCAGGGCCACCTGGCCGCTGGCCGCCAGCTCCGTGCGGTAGCCCGCCAGCTGCAGCGACGTCTGGAGCGTCAGGAGGATGTTCTTCTCGTCATCGACGATGAGCACGGTGGAAGGCATGTCGAAGCACCTTGGGGCAGGGGCCACTGTGGCCGCCGGGCCGCACCGTTCCGGAAATCCGCCGTTCCTTCAAGGACCAGGCGCCCGGAATCCCGGAGATTCTTCCCGCCCGGAAGCCTCTCGGTAAAGCCTTGCACGCACTCCGCGTAAAGAGTTTCTCGATCTGTGAGACATTGGCAGCCGCGCCACGGTCCAGCTCATTGATAGCTCAATGAGTTGAACATCAACGAGAAACTTGCAGTGTGGGTGTCTTGTCGGTTTTGGCGAGAGTGTGATATTTCATTAGACACCGGTGGTGGGTAGCGGGCGTGTGACTCCGGCGTTCAAGGGGACGCGCCGACAGCGGAGCAGCCACCGGTCTTCACCGGGCGGAGCCACGGCAGCGGGCGTGGGCGCTCGTCTTCAAGGGGTAGAACAATGAAGGAATCGGCGTACCGGACGGCCGGTATGCGCGCTCGTGGTGTGTCCACGAGAGTGCTGGGAGTCGCATGGCTCACGACGGCGCTGGCATGTGGAGGCTCGGGGAACGAGCCCGGACAGCGGCTCGAGGGCTACCGTTCAGAGGCGCCGTTCCACAAGGTGCAGCTCAGCGCGCAGCAGGCGGCCGCGCTGGAGAGGCAGGGCGCCAAGGTGCTCGGGGACTACGGCTCCTTCAAGCTGGTGCAGGTGGACGACGCCACGCTGAAGTCGTTGCCCGCGACGCCGGACGTGGAGCTGCGCGATGACTACGATCACATCCTGTTGAACGCGGGGGTGATCGACACCGCGGCCGCGAGTGCGCAGTCCCTACGGGGCATGCGGAAGCAGGCGGCCACCAGCGGCAAGCGCTTCCACCTGGTGCACTTCTCCGGCCCGGTGCATGCCGAGTGGCTCGAGGAGCTGGCGGCCACGGGCGTCAAGGTGGTGACGTACGTCCCCAACAACGCCTACCTCGTCTATGGAGATGCCGCCGCGCTGGGCAGCCTGCAGCGGCACATCACCGCCTCCCGGACCATCCAGTGGGACGGCGAGTACCTGGACGACTACAAGCTGCACCCCACCGTCCGGACGATCGACACGCCCACCTATGCCATCCAGCTCATCAAGGATGACGAGGCGAACAGCGCGACGCTGGCGCTCATCCGCGGGCTGCAGTCGCGCGAGGGGGTCGTCCAGGAGGCGCTGGACTACGTGAACGTGGTGGCCTGGGTGGACCAGGCGGCGCTCCATCAGATCGTCCAGCGCCCGGACGTGCTGTCCATCCAGCCGCGCCCGCAGCGCAAGAAGTTCGACGAGCGGCAGAACATGATCCTCGCCGGGCAGATCACCGGCAACGGACCGACGGGGCCGGGCTACCTGGCGTGGCTGGCGTCCAAGGGGTTCACCCAGGCGCAGTTCACCGCGTCCGGCTTTGGCGTGGACGTGAGTGACAGCGGCCTGGACAACGGCACGGGGACGCCCAACCACTTCGGCCTGTACGTCAACGGGGATGTCTCCGCGGCCAGCCGCGTCGTCTACGCCCGGCTGGAGGGCTCGGCGAACTCGGGCAGCACCATCCAGGGCTGCGATGGCCACGGCACCCTGAATGCCCACATCGTGGCGGGTTTCTCCAACCAGACCGCGGCGCCCTACACGGACAGCAGCGGCTTCACCCACGGCCTGGGCGTGGCGCCCTTCGTGAAGGTGGGCTCCTCGGTGTTGTTCGATCCGGACTCCTTCACGGATCCGGACTACGAGGACCTGCAGTCGCGCGCGTACCGGGACGGCATGCGCATCAGCTCCAACAGTTGGGGCGCTGGCTCCGATCTGTACGACGCGGACGCGCAGCGGTACGACGCGCTGGTGCGCGACGCGCAGCCCACGGGCTCGGCGGTGCCGAACGCGGGCAACCAGGAGATGTTCATCGCCTTCGCGGCGGGCAACGACGGCCCCACCGCGGGCTCCATCGGCACCCCCGCCACGGCGAAGAACGTCATGAGCGTGGGTGCCTCGGAGAACGTCCGGCCCTTTGGTGGCTCGGATGGATGCAGCACTCCCGACAGCGAGGCGAACAGCCTCTATGACGTGGCGTCCTTCTCCAGCCGCGGCCCCACCGCGGACGGCCGCAAGAAGCCGGACATCCAGGCCCCGGGCACGCACATTGGAGGTGGCGTGGCCCAGACGGCGGGCCAGCGCGCCACCACGCCGGCCAACCCCAATGGCTCGGCGCTCTCCTGCTTCGACGGCGAGGGTGTCTGTGGCGGCACGAGCGGCAGCCTCTACTTCCCGACGGGCCAGCAGTGGTACTCGGCCTCCTCCGGCACCAGCCACTCCACGCCCGCGGTGGCGGGAGCGGCGGCGCTCGTCCGCCAGTACTTCATCAACCAGGGCGGCGCTCCGCCCAGCCCGGCGATGACGAAGGCCTTCCTGATGGGCTCCACCCGCTACATGACGGGCACGGGGGCCAACGACTCGCTCTACTCCAACAGCCAGGGCACCGGCCTGATGGACCTGGGCATGGCGTTCGACGGGGTCGGGCGCCTGCTGGATGACCAGCGCCCGGAGAACCTCCTGCGCACCACCGGTGAGACGCGGATCTTCTCCACCCAGGTGGGTGATGCGACGAAGCCCTTCCGCGTGACGCTGGCGTGGACGGACGCCCCGGGCTCCACCACCGGTAGCGCCTGGAAGAACAACCTGGATCTCACCGTGACGGTGGGCGGCAACACGTACAAGGGTAACGTCTTCACCGGCGGCACGTCCGTCACCGGTGGCAGCGCGGATGCCCAGAACAACGTGGAGAGCGTCTTCCTGCCGGCGGGCACCACGGGGCCCGTCACCGTGACGGTAACGGCCACCAACCTCAACTCGGACGGCGTGCCCAACAACGGCGTGGCGGTGGATCAGGACTTCGCGCTCGTCGTCTACAACGCCTGCGCCACTCCGGGTGGCACGCTTTCCGGCGTGACGGCCGCTCCGGGTGGCACCGGCGTCATCGACGTGAGCTGGACGCCCAATGGCGCGGCTTCCTACAACGTCTACCGCTCCACCACGCGGGGCGGGCCGTATACGCGCGTGGGCACCGTGGCGGCACCGCCGTTCTCGGACGCCGGCCTGTCTGGCGGGACGACGTACCACTACGTGGTGCGTGCGGTGGAGTGCGCCGAGTCTCCGGACTCCAACGAGGCCTCCGTGACGGCCACGGGCGTGTGCACGCTGCCGCCCACGTTCGCGGGTCTTACCTCCGTCAACAACGGCGCCTCCAGCACCTGCGCCAACACCCTGGCCTGGTCCGCGGGCTCGCCCATCTGCGGTGGCACCCTCGGCTACTCGGTGTACCGGAGCACCACGCCGGGCTTCACCCCGTCGGCGGCCAACCGGATCGCCACCGGCGTGACGGGCACCACGTTCTCGGATGACCTGAACCTGACGCACGGCACGCCGTACTACTACGTGGTGCGCGCCACCGAGACGAGCACGGCCACGCTCGAGGAGACGAACACGGTCCAACTGGGGGCCACGCCCACCGGCGCGGTGACTCCGGGCGTTCGCTACTTCGATGACTTCGACGCCAACCGTCCGGCCAGCGCGTCCGCGTACTGGATTCCCACGGTCACCACCGGCAGCGCGGCCAGCATGAAGATCTTCTCCGGCTGCCACTACCAGTCGGCGACGAACGCGTACCGGATGGCCTCGACCGGCACCACGTGCGGCGGCACCTACTCCACCAACCAGCAGCTCGTGCTGGTGCTGGGTGGCAACGGCTCGGTGTCGGCGGACATCAACGGCTTCTCCATCCCCTCCACTCCCCGCAGCCCGGAGATGACGTTCAACGTCTGGTACAACCTCGAGTCCCGGTACGACGGTGTCTGGCTCGTCTACAGCACCACGGGGGCGAGCGGTCCGTGGACCGCGGTGTCCGACACGGTGTCGTCGACGCAGCCCTACATCTCGGCGGGTGGCTACGACAACGTGCTCAGCAGCAGCACGACGACGCGCATCTGGACCTACCAGAGCCTCAACGGCAACGGCGCGCTCAAGCCGGTCTCCGTCAACCTGTCCGCGCTCGCCGGGCAGAAGGTGTGGTTCGGGTTCCGCTTCTACAGTGACAACACCGGCAACTACGAGGGCTTCTACGTGGATGACGTCCGCGTCACGGCGGACTCGGCGGTCACCTGCACCACGAACACGCCGCCGCCGGGACCGGCCGTGGCCTACAAGGTGACCGGGCTGCCGGCCACGGTGGCCGTGGGCACGGAGTCGTCCCTGACCGTGTCGGCGGTGGACGCCCTGGGCGTGGTGGCCAGCGGCTACAACGGCAGTGCGGCGCTCACCAGCTCGGATTCCCGGGCGGTGATGCCCCCCACCGCGAACTTCACCGCGGGCGTGGCGAGCGGTATCCCCGTCGCCTTCGGCACCGTGGGCGCGCAGTCCGTCACCGCGACGGACACGGCGAGCCCGGGCATGACCGCCAGTGCCAGCACCACCGTCACCGTGGCCCCCCCGACCCGCCTGGTCTTCACCATCCAGCCCTCCTCCGTGGCGGCCGGTGCTTCCATCGCGCCCCCCGTGAGGGTGGGCCTGTTGGATGCATACGGCAACACGGTGTCCACGGGCACGTACAGCGTCACCCTCGCCATTGGCGACAACGCGGGCGGTGGCACGCTGTCCGGCACCACGACGTCGGCCATGAGCAGCGGAGTGGCCATGTTCGGCAACCTGTCCATCGACAAGGTGGGCACGGGCTACACGCTGACGGCCAGCGCCACTGGCCTCACCGGCGCCACCAGCTCGACCTTCAACATCACCCCGGCCGCGGCGAACAAGCTGGCCTTCGTGACCCAGCCTTCCACCGTGGGGGCGGGCGCGACCATCGATCCCGCGGTGCAGGTGGCCATCCAGGACCGGTTCGGCAACGTGACCACCTCCACGGCGAACGTCGTCCTCGCGCTGAGCGCCAGCCCTGGCGGCGCCACGCTCTCCGGCACCACCACGGTGGCGGCGGTGAAGGGGGTGGCCACCTTCTCGAACCTGTCGCTCAACAAGATGGGGACCGGGAACAGGCTGACCGCCACGTCGGGCTCGCTCACCAGCGCGAACAGTGAGTTGTTCGAGGTGACGCCTGGTGCTCCGTACCGCGCCCTCATCACCCGGCAGCCTTCCGACGTGGCGGTGGGTGCTCCCATCACCCCGGCCGTGGAGGTCTCCCTGTATGACCGGCTCGGCAACCTGGCGACGCAGGTCAACTCGCCCGTCTCGGTGTCGCTGTCCTACAACGCCAGCGGCGGCGCCCTGGGTGGCACCACCACCGTGGACGCGGTGAACGGTGTGGCCACCTTCGACGCCCTGACGGTGAACCGCCCCGGCGTCAACTACACGCTGCAGGCGGGCGGCAGCGGGCTCTTCCTGGACACCAGCGTGGGCTTCAACGTGAACGCGGGTGCTCCGGCCCGGCTGGCGTTCCGCGCGCCTCCGGCCAGCGCGGTGGCGGGCGCGACGCTCGCTCCCGTGACGGTGGAGCTCCAGGACCTGGAGGGCAACCTCAACACCGCCTCGACGGCGGAGGTGACGCTCTCCCTGGGTGGTCCGGCGGGCGGCTCGCTCGGCGGCACCACCACGGTGGTGGCCGTCAACGGCGTGGCCACCTTCCCGTCGCTCTTCATCCGCAGGGCGGCCCTGGGCTACACGCTGAGCGCGAACGCCACGGGCCTGTCGGGGGCCACCAGCCGCGCCTTCGACATCGCTCCGGGCGCGGTGGCCGCACTGGCCTTCGCCGTCCAGCCGGCCAACGTGGCGGCGGGCACGGCCTTCGCCCCGGCGGTGAAGGTCTCCATCCAGGACGAGTACGGCAACGTCGTGGCGAGCGCCCATGACGAGGTCTCCCTGTCCCTGGCGAGCAACCCGGAGGGGGCCTCGCTGGTGGGCACGATGAAGGCGGCGGCCGTCAACGGCGTGGCCTCCTTCAACGACCTGGCCGTCAACCGGGTGGGCTCGGGCTTCACGCTGGTCGCTGCCTCGGGCTCGCTCACGGGCGCCACGAGCGCGGCGTTCAATGTGGAGGCCGGCAAGTCTTCCCGGCTGGTCTTCCGGACGGCCCCGGCCCACACCACGGCGGGCGCGGTGCTCGCCCCGGTCGAGGTGGAGATCCGCGATGCCTTCGGCAACCCGGTGGCGGCGACGGACAGCATCACCCTGACGCTCCAGGGCGGCACGGGTGCCACGCTGGGCGGCACCACCACGGTGACGGCGAGCGGCGGTGTGGCGGCCTTCAATGACCTGACCATCACCCGTGCGGCGGCGGGCTACCGGCTGCTGGCGCACGCGGAGGGTCTGGTGGACGTCACCAGCGGCACGTTCGATGTCTCGCCCGGTGCGGCGGCGGCGCTGGCCTTCTCGGTCCAGCCCGGTGCCACCCAGGCGGGGGCCGCGATCGGCCCGGCGATCCGGGTGTCCATCCTGGATGCCTTCGGCAACATCGTCACGGGGGCTTCGGACATCATCACGCTCTCCCTGGGCTCCAACCCGGGCAGTGCGACGCTGACGGGCACCACCGCGGTGGCGGCCGTCAACGGCGTGGCCACCTTCACGGACCTGTCGCTCGACCGCTCCGCCCGGGGCTACACGCTCCAGGCGAGCACGGCCTCGCTGTCCTCGGTGACGAGCTCGGCGTTCGAGGTCACCACCGGGGCTCTGGCGCGCCTGGTCTTCCGCGGCATTCAGGCCCGGGTCATGGCGGGTGTCCCGCTGGAGCCCATCGAGGTGGAGCTCCAGGACGCCCTGGGCAACATGCTCTCCAACAGCACGGCCCAGGTGTCGCTGAGCCTCGGGGCGAACCCGGCGGCGGGCATGCTGCTCGGCGCGGCTCCGGTGTCCGCGGTGAATGGCGTGGCGAAGTTCGAGGGGGTGTCCCTGCGCAAGGCCGGCTTTGGCTACACGCTGGTGGCGAGCGCCCAGGGCTTCATGGGTGGGACCACCACGGGGTTCGTGGTGACGCCGGGCCCGGCGGCCGGCTATGTGCTGACGCTCCCGGCGAGTGTCACCGCGGGCCAGGAGGTGACGCTCTCCGCCACGGCGTACGACATGCATGGCAACGTGGCCACCTCCTACGCGAGTGCGGTCCGGGTGACGAGCTCGGACGCGGCGGGAGTCCTCCCGGCCAACGCGGCCTTCGTGGACGGTGTGCTCTCCGGCCTGACGGTGACGTTCATGTCCTCGGGCCTGAGGACGCTCACCCTGACGGACGCCGAGCAGGCCGGCCTGAACGGTGTCGCGCAGACCAACGTCACGCCCTTCGCACAGCCCACCGTGGCGGTGACGGAGCCGGCGGGTGGTACGGAGGTGTCCGGTGAGGTCCGCATCACCGCCGCGGGTGCGGTGGCCGCGGGCACCACGCCGGCCCGGCTCTCCATCCTGGTGGACGGTCA
Organism: Archangium violaceum Cb vi76; assembly: GCF_000733295.1. Classification (GTDB taxonomy): domain Bacteria; phylum Myxococcota; class Myxococcia; order Myxococcales; family Myxococcaceae; genus Archangium; species Archangium violaceum. Next base: position 44,995 of record NZ_JPMI01000230.1, read on the forward strand.
GGTGATCGCCACCGGCACGGAGGCGACGCTGACGGCGACCTGGGACAGCTCCAAGGTGGCGGGTGGCACGGCGCACACGGTGACGGCCGTGTTCTCCGACAGCGCGGGCAACGTGGTGGGCTCCGCTCCGGTGGGCATCACCGTGAAGGCCGAGCGTTGCGGCTGCGGCGCCACCTCGGGCGCGGACGCGAGCCTGTACCTGGGGCTGTTCGCCCTGGCGCGGTACGTGTCCCTGCGGCGGCGCCAGACGCGCAAGGCCGCCTGAGGGGTGAAGCCGGTCCCGCACCGGGTGGGGCGGTGCGCTCCGCCCGGTTGCTGGAGAGACGAGCCGGTTGACTGGAACGCGCGGGTGTGGGGCACTCCCCACCCGCGCGTTCTTCTTGTGTAGGCGAGGAGGTGTGGCATGGCGTTGCTGACGGCTCAGTTGGGGGCGTGGGCGGTGATGTTGCTGATGGGCTCGGGCGGGGCGGAGGAGGAGGGTGGCTCGAAGTTGAAGCAGCGGGCGGAGACGCTCGCGAGCGAGGCGCGGGCGCTGGCCAACCCGCGCGGGTGCGCGAAGGTGGAGGAGTGCGAGATGGCGGGGTTCGGCCACAAGCCCTGCGGCGGTCCGCGCGAGTACCTCGCCTGGTGCTCGCGGACGACGGACGCGAAGACGCTGCGGGCCCGGCTCGAGGCGCTCGAGAAGGCGGAGAAGGCGTGGCAGGAGGAGGCGGGGCTCAAGTCCAACTGTGGCCTGACGCGCAAGCCGCGGCTCCGGTGGACGGACGGGGTGTGCCTCGCCCGGTAACGTGAAGCGCGGCCCACGCCGCACCGGTGCTCACCGGAGGGCGTGGGCCAGGGTGCCGGGGAAGTTCCTCCGGCCCACTCACTGGTCGGTCGCGTCCTCGGCCTTGTCGCCCGCCTTCTCGACGGCGTCGCCGGCCTTGTCCGCCGCGTCCTCGGCCTTGTCGCCCGCCTTCTCGGCCGCGTCGCCCGTCTTCTCCGCGGCGCGCTCGGCGTCGTCCTTGACACCCTCCTTCGTGTGGCTGCAGCCCACTCCCGCCAACAGGGTTCCCAGCGCTACGGCGAGCAGTGCCTTCCTCGTCATGTCCCCTCCTCGGATGGGGCTCCGGCCTTCGGCCGCCGGAACCTCGTGACGAGGAGGAAGGTACGGACCCTTCGCGCTCAGCACAGGGAGTTGAAAGCAAGTGGGCCGTCCGCTGGGACGCAGGGCGGGCGGCCAGGCGCGACCCCCCTGAATTTCCTTGTCCTATCAAGGGCTTCGAAGCCGGGTGCAACCTTCCATAAGGGACAAAAGCCTTTGACTCCACGTTCCGGGGCGGGCTAGACGCGGACGGCTCGTATCAGGTGTGAGTCGTCCTCGGGACATCCTTTTTTTTGGAGGAGAAATGCGTCGGATTTCGATGGTCGCGGGGCTCGCCCTCGCTGTGACGGTGCTGGCCGGCTGCCCGCCGACCTACCCCAAGTGCAACAGCGACGAGACCTGCCAGGAGAAGGGCGAGGTCTGCGTGAACGGCTCCTGCCAGGAGTGCGCCTCCGACGCCAACTGCAAGGAGGGCTTCGCGTGCCAGGAGAACAAGTGCGTTCCCAAGGGCCCCGAGTGCTCGCGCGATGAGCAGTGCACGGGCGGGAAGATCTGCGAGGCCGGCAAGTGCGCCGAGCCGCAGTGCACCTCCAAGGCCCAGTGCCAGGGTGCCCAGGAGTGCCAGAAGGGCCGCTGCGCGCTGCCGCCGGGCGCCTGCAACTCCAACACCGACTGCGGTGGGGACCAGGAGTGCAAGGAGAACAAGTGCGTGGCCGTCGCCACCAAGGCCGAGTGCAACTATGAGCCGCTGCGCTTCGGCTTCAACGAGTCCACCCTCCCCACCGACGCCCAGAGCCAGCTGAGCGAGCTGGCCCAGTGCATCAAGGACTCGGGCGCCCGCATCGAGCTCGGCGGGCATGCGGACGAGCGTGGCACCGAGGAGTACAACCTCCAGCTGTCCCAGAAGCGCGCCGCCTCGGTCAAGAAGTACCTGGTGGACCTGGGCGTGCCGGCCAGCCAGCTGAAGACGGTGGGTTACGGCGAGAACAAGCCGGTCGAGCAGGGCGCCACGGAAGAGGCCTGGGCGGCCAACCGTCGCGTCGAGTTCGTGCGCTAGCCGTCCTTGAGGTAGGCTGCGCGCGAAATGGCCTCGACCGAGACCGAGACGCGACAGTCCTACCTCGTATTCGCCTGTGGCAGCAGCTGGTACGCCGTACCCGCTGAGTGCGCGGCGGAAGTCGTCAGCTTTCCGGAGCTGACGCGGGTGCCCGGCGCCCCCGGGCATCTGTTGGGAGTCTTCGCCCACCGCGGGGAGGTCATCCCCGTGGTGGACATGAGCACGTTGGTGTCCGGGGAGAGCGAGCCCACCCGCCGCGCCGTGCTGGTGCGGCTGACGCGGGGCACCCTGGCCCTCACGGCCAGCCGGGTCGCCGGCGTGTCCCAGGTGGATGGACGCCTGGAGCCCCTGGGCGCCAACGGGGTGCACCTCCACCTGCGGGGGCCCGCACGCAGCGCCCAGCGCGACGTGGCGGTCATCGATCCCGAGGGCCTGTTCGATCACCTCAGCCAGGGAAGCTGAGCCATGGCCACGGGCAGCCGCAGCATCACCGGCATGCTCCTGTGCCGGGCGGGCCACGACCGGGTGGCGTTCTCCGCGCACGAGGTGGCCACCATCGAATCGCCGAGCACCTTCGGGGGCCGGGCCGGTTCGGCGTGTCAGGCCTTCGGGGTGTGCACCGGTTCCGAGCGCATCCTCGTGGCCGCCTCGGGTGAGGCGGTGGGCGTGGACGCGCTGGAGATCGACTCCGAGCCGCTCGCCCTGCTGCCGGCGCCGGCGCTGCTGGAGCGGGTGGCGGGTGGCAGTCTGCGCGGTTTCGTCCAGGTGCGCGGCGCGCTGTGGCCGTTGATGTCGTTGGTCCACTTCGGGCGTTTCCTGGCGCCCTCCGCCCGGGAGGCCGCGTGAGTGCACTGGAGGGGTTGAAGGGGCTGTCGGGGTGGACCACTCAGCCGTCCTGGCTGGGGGGCCTGGTGGGGCTGGGGCTGGCGCTGTTCTACGGCAAGCTCACGTACTCGGTGCCCGACGGGCGTTTGTGGCTCTTCCTGGGGTTGCTGCTGGCGGTGCTGGTGATGAACGCCGTGCTGTCCGGCGCCCAGGAGCGTCACGCGTTGCGCGTGCTGAGGGCGTTGGAGCAGAGGCGGCTGCCGACCAATCCGGACAACCTGCGCCGCGCGCTCCAGGAGGTCCGCCGCATCCCCGGGCGCTGCTTCTGGTTCACCCTGCAGGGCTGGGTGGGGGGCGCGCTGATGCTGGCGGCGACGTTCCCGCCCCTGGCTCAGGCGCCGTGGAGCACGGGGATGCGCATCGTCCTGGTGGGCCTGTCGCTCGGTCCGCTGTGCTCCATGCTCGTCTACCTCCTGGTGGTGCGCCGGGGCCGCCTGGCCGCCGAGCGCATCGCCGCGCAGGGCCTGTCCCCGCAGGAGGTCATCGCCGCGCTTCCCGCCGAGCGGTTGCGGCTGCGGCGCCGGCTGGTGATGTTCACCGCGGTGGCGGTGCTCAGCCCGTCCATGTTCATCCTCGATGTGTCGGTGAGCCGCACGTTGAGCACCGTCGATCAGATCCTGGATGCGAGGGGGTCGCCGGTGGTGCAGCAGAGGGTGGTGCACAAGGCACGTCATGCCACCGGAGTGCCGTTGGTGGTGCTCGCCGGGATGGTGGTGCTGCTGGTGGTGGGCACGGCGTACGTGGCGGGCACGGCACTGGCCGAGCCCCTGCGCGCCCTGTCCGAGGACGCCACCCGCATCGCCCAGGGCGAGGTGCGCACCCCGCGCTTCATCCCCGCCGAGGACGAGGTGTGGGCCGTGTCCGGGGCCTTCACGCGCATGCAGGCTCAACTGGCCCAGGCGCTCGTGCAGTTGCAGCGCGCGGGACTTCAAATCTCCTCCACCACCGAGCAGCTGGTGGCCACCTCGGCGGACCAGGAGTCCGGGGCGGGGGAGCAGGCCATCTCGCTCAACGAGACGCGGGCCACCACCGAGGAGCTGGCGCGCTCGGCGCAGCAGATCGCCGTCAACGCCGAGTCGGTGTCCACCATGGCGGAGACGACCTTCGGGGCGGCGCAGAGCGGGCAGCGCAGCGCGGCGGCCTTCCTCGCGGCCATGCACCGCATGAAGGGGGACAACCAGGGCATCGCGGATGCCGTGGTGCGGCTCAACAAGCGGGTGCAGCAGATCGGCAAGGTGGTGGAGTTCATCAACGAGATCGCCGACAAGTCGGACCTGCTGGCGCTCAACGCCGAGCTGGAGGGCACCAAGGCGGGCGAGCCCGGCCGGGGCTTCTCGCTGGTGGCCGCGGAGATGCGCCGGCTGGCGGAGAACGTGCTGTCCTCCACCCTGGCCATCGAGCGGCTCATCGATGAAATCCGCGATGCCACCCAGGCGGCGGTGATGGCCACCGAGGCGGGGTTGAAGACGACGGAGCGCGGCGCCTCGCTGGCGGCGCAGGTGGACCAGAGCCTGGGCCTCATCCTCGAGCTGGCGCGGCAGACGTCCCACGCCGTGCGCTCCATCTCCCTGGCCACCCAGCAGCAGCAGACGGGCACGGATCAGCTCGCCGCCGCCATGGGGGACATCCTGCGTGTCACCGAGGAGAACGCCGAGGCCACCCAGCAGATGGTGGCGGCCAATACGGACCTCTCGGCGCTGGCGAGGGACTTGAAGGCCACGGTACAGCGCTTCCGCGTGGCGGAGAGGGACGGGTGATGCGGACTCCGCGCTTCCTGCGTTACCGGCGTCCCTTCAGCCGCCGCCTGGTGATGGCGGTCGTCTACGCCAACTTCACCACCTCCATCCTCAGCGGGCGCTACGCCCAGCTCACCATCGGGGAGCGGCTGGAGGCCAGCCTGCCTCTCTACTTCAAGCTGATGGCGGTGTTCTCCTGTGCCGCCATCGTTGTGCAGGCGGTGCTCTGCCTGCGCCGGCTGAGGGGGCTGCTCGGCGTGGAGGCCGCGGAAGGGCCGAGCCAGCCGGAGCAGCTCGGGCAGGCGCTGCGGGAGGTTCAGGGCCTCGCGGACTTCTCCTTCGTCTCCACGCTGGCCATGTGGCTGTTCAACTCCCTCCTCGTCAACGTGGGGCTGTGGGTGAGCGGCGCGTCCATGGACCTGCTGGAGGTCCTGCGCCTCGGCTTGCCGGGGCTGATCTTCGGTCCACTCTCCGCGCTGTTGACGTACTGCATCGTCACGATGCGGGCCCGGCGCGTGGTGCTGGACATGGGCCCCCTGGGCCTGACGCCCGAGCTGGCCATCTCCGTGGCGCCCCGGCGCTCGCAGATCCGCCTGCGGCTGAGCCTCTTCACCGCCATCGTCGTGGTGACACCCGCGGCGCTCATCTGGGATGTGAGTAATTCGCTGGCCAACCGGGCCTTCGATCAGATGCTGACGGAGGCCGATCCGAAGCGGCAGGCGGAGCTGGCCGAGCTGCTGCGCACCGAGGCGCTGTGGTCCGGCGGAGCGCTGTGCCTGCTCGTCTTCGGGGTGGCCCTGGCCGCGGCCTACCTGGGTGGCACGTTGCTGGGCCGTCCCATGCGCCAGTTGGGCGAGGACGCCCACCGCATCGCCGAAGGGGACCTGAGCCGCCCGCGCATCATCCCCGCCGAGGACGAGGTGTGGGCCGTCTCGGCCGCCTTCTCCACCATGCGGGCCCACCTGGCGGACGTGCTGGCCCAGTTGCAGCGCGCCGGCTACCGCATCGGCACCACCACCGAGGAGATCCTCGCCACCTCCGCGCGCTATGAGGGAGGGGCCGCCGAGCAGGCCAGCTCGCTGGACGAGACGAGCGCCACCACCGAGGAGCTGGCGCGCTCGGCCCGGCAGATCGCCGAGAACGCGGGCTCGGTGGCGGAGATCGCCCACAAGACGCTCGCGGCGGCCCGGCAGGGGCAGGCCAGCGCCGAGGCCTTCCTGGAGACGATGAACCGCATGCGCCACGACAACCAGGCCATCGCCACCGCGGTGGCCCGGTTGAACAAGCGCGTGCAGCAGATCGGCAAGATCGTCGAGTTCATCAACGGCGTGGCCGACAAGTCGGACCTGCTCGCGCTCAACGCCGAGCTGGAGGGCACCAAGGCGGGCGAGGTGGGGCAGGGCTTCTCGCTGGTGGCCGCGGAGATGCGCCGGCTGGCGGAGAACGTCATCGAGTCCACCAAGGAGATAGAAGGGCTCATCGAGGAGGTGCAGGACGCCTCGGGCGGCGCGGTGATGGCCACCGAGGGCGGCGTGCGCGCCACCGAGACGGGCACCGCCCTGGCGCAGCAGGTCTCCGAGTCGTTGCGGCAGATCGTCGAGCTGGCCGGGCGCACGTCGGACGCGGTGCGGGCCATCTCGCTGGCCACGCAGCAGCAGCAGGGTGGAACGGATCTGCTCGCCGAGGCCATGGCGGACATCCTGCGCATCACCCAGCAGAGCCACAACGCCACCAAGCAGGTCATCAGCGCCAATGGAGATCTGTCCACGCTGGCGCGTGACTTGAGAGGGGTGGTGGAGCGCTTCCAGATCGATCCACCCGCGCCAGGGGGCAAGGTGTGAGCGCGCGGGAGAAGTTGCTCAAGCAGTTCCGGGAGCTGGTGGGGGTGCGCCTGGAGCGCATCAACCGCCGCATCGTGGAGCTGGAGGCGGGTGCGAGCCTGGAGGCCGGCCGCACCGTGCTGCGCGAGCTGCACGGGCTGAAGGGCGAGGCCCGGATGATGGGCTTCGACGCCATCAACTCCGTCGTGCACGAGATGGAGGAGCTGGTGCGCTCCACCGAGCGCGCCGAGCACGCGATGACCGCCGGCTCCATCGACGCGCTGCTCCAGGCGGGAGACGCGGTGCTGGTGCTGGCCGGTGCGTCGCCCGAGCCGGCCCAGCCGCCTCCCGAGGTGGGCAAGCTGGTGCGCTGGCTGCAGGAGTGTACCCGCGCCGAGGTCTCCGGTCAGTCGGTGCCCGCCTCCATCCCGGGCCCGGCGTCCCCTCCGGTGCCGCCCGCGCGCAAGGAGGCCCCGGAGAAGGATCGGGACGATCGGGAGGATGTCACCCCCGCGTGGGGCTCGGCTTCGCTGAGCGGCATGGTGTCCTCGCTGGTGTCGCGGCAGGCGCCGCCCCCGTCGTCCCCCCCCGTGCCGACCGCCCCGGCGCGGCCTCCCCTGGTGGGCCGGTCGGTGCCGGTGGAGCCTCCTCGCGCGCAGGCTTCCGCGACGGTCACGGCCACCACCACCATCAGCCGGATGCCACCGGCCACGCCCGAGGTGCCGGTGCGGACGGGCTCGGTGTCCGGCGTGCGTGCGGGAGACAGGGCGGACGGCTCGGTGCGCATCGGCGTGGCCAGCCTGGATCTGCTCACGAGCGCGGTGACGAACCTCACCCAGCTGTCGCGCCGCCGCGAGTTGGCGACCACCCGGCGGTTGGAGCTGGCGCGGGAGCTGAGCCTGCTGGCGCGGGCCGCGGAGGACCTGGGCCCGGCGGCCGCCGCGCTCTCGGAGCGGCTCGGCAAGGCGAAGGAGCTGGCCGCCGCCCTCCACCGCGAGGCGAAGCTGCTGGCCAACGAGGAGCTGCGCGACCTGGGCTACGTGGCCGACGAGGTGCAGCGCCTGCGCATGCTGCCGCTCTCCGTGCTCTTCGAGCCCTACCCGCGCATGGTGAGGGATCTGGCGCGCGAGCTGGGCAAGGAAGTGGAGCTGGTGGTGGACGGCGAGGACACCCGTGCCGACCGGGCGGTGGTGGAGGCGCTGAGAGATCCCCTGCTGCACCTGGTGCGCAACGCGCTGGACCACGGCCTGGAGTCGCGGGTGGACCGGGTGGCCACGGGCAAGCACCCGCGCGGACGGCTGACGCTGGGGGCCGCGCGGGACGGCAACCGGCTGGTGCTGCGCGTGGAGGACGACGGCGTGGGCCTGGAGCCCTCGTTGCTGCGCCGGGCGGCGGTGCGCAAGGGCTTCCTGGACGAGGCCTCGGCCTCGGCGCTGACGGATCAGGCGGCGCGCGAGCTCATCTTCCTCTCGGGCTTCACCTCGCGCGAGGTGGCCACGGACATCTCCGGGCGGGGCGTGGGGCTGGACGCGGTGCGCAGCTCGCTCCGGGCGCTGGGGGGAGACGTGCTGGTGGCCTCCACGCCGGGCGGAGGCACGCGCTTCGAGCTGCGGGTGCCGGTGTCCCTCACCGTGGCCCCGCTGCTCTTCGTGAAGGTGGCCGAGGAGACGCTCTGCCTGAGCGCCGCCCACGTCTCGCGGGCGGTGAAGGTGGAGGCCTCGCAGATCCGCGAGGTGGCCGGGCGCGCGGTGCTGGAGGTGGATGACCAGCCCATGCCCTTCGCCTCGCTGGGGGCGTTGCTCGGGCTGGGACCGGAGGCGGTGGCGGGCGAGGGGGCCCTGGTGCTGGTGGTGCGCAGCCAGGGGGCCACGGCCGCGCTGGCGGTGGACCGTGTCCTCGAGGAGAGCGTCCAGGCCATCCTGCCGCTGAAGGGGCTGCTGGCGCGCTTCCCGCACCTCACGGGCGCCACCACGCTGGCGGACGGCCGGCTCGCCATGGTGCTGTCGGCGGCCCACGTCATCGCCAGCGCCCAGGGGGCCATGGGCCTGCGGGTGCCCCGGGCGCCCGCCGCCGCCCGCCCGCTTCCCGCTCCCCGCCGCCGCATCCTGGTGGTGGACGACTCCCCCCTCACCCGGGAGCTGATCGGCTCGCTCCTGGAGGCCGTGGGGTACGACGTGATCATGGCCACCGACGGCATGGAGGCCCTGGACATGCTCAACGCCGCCTCCAATGGCCCCCGGGTGGACCTGGTCTGCACCGACCTGGAAATGCCCCGGGTGGACGGGTTGGAGCTGACCCGCCGGCTCAAGGCCCATGCGACCCATAAGGTTCTCCCGGTGGTCATCCTCACCACCCGTGGAGGAGAGGAAGACCGGCAGCGTGGGCTGGCGGCGGGCGCGGACGGCTATATCACCAAGGGTGACCTGGTGCGTCAGGATCTGGTGGATGTGGTGGGCCGGCTCCTGGGCTGACGTGCGCCCGCGGGACAGCGGGCCCAATTGGGTATACTCGGGGCGTTGCGCACGGAGTATGGAAGCCACATGGGCAAGAAAGTGTCAGTGCTGGTCGTCGACGACTCGCACATCTGCCGACAGCTGATCTGTGAAGCTCTGGGCCGGGATCCGGACCTGGAGGTTGTCGGGACTTGCGCCAACGGCAAGGAGGCGCTGGAGGCCGCGCGGGAGCTGCGTCCTCAGGTCATCACCATGGACGTGGAGATGCCGGTGATGGATGGGCTCACGGCCGTGGAGCACATCATGGCCGAGGTGCCCACGCCCATCCTCATGCTGACGGCGGATCCGCGCCAGCAGGCGCCGGAGCTGACGTGCCGGGCGCTGGAGCTGGGCGCGCTGGCGCTGCAGATCAAACCCGCCATCGACGCGGGCACCGAGGCGTGGAACCTGTCGCGCGAGGTGAAGCTGTTGTCCTCGGTGCGGGTCATCCGGCACATCCACAACAGCAAGCAGCGCCGGCCGCCGTTGCCGGGCACGGGTGGGGCGGCGGTGGCGGTGCCCGCGCCACCGGTGGGCATGCCCTACGGGGTGCTCGCGGTGGCCAGCTCCACCGGTGGGCCGCAGGTCCTCTTCCGGATGCTCTCGGAGCTGCCGGCGGACTTCCCCACGCCCATCGTCATCGTCCAGCACATCAACGCCGCGTTCTCCGAGTCGCTGGCGGGCTGGCTGGCCAATTCCTCGAAGCTGAAGGTGCGCCTGGCGACGGACGGCGAGCAGCTGCTGCCGGGCAACGTGCTGATCGCCCCGCCGGGGCAGCACATGTCCATTCCCTTCCGGGGGCGGGTGGCGCTGCGGCCGGGTGTGGAGCGGGACGGGCACATGCCCTCGGGCACGGTGCTGCTGGAGAGCGCGGCCAAGGCCTACGGGCGGCGCACCCTGGGGCTCATCCTCACCGGCATGGGCGAGGACGGAGCGGAGGGCATGCTCGCCATCAAGCAGGCCGGTGGGCTGACGCTGGCACAGAACGAGGAGTCGTGCGTGGTGTTCGGCATGCCGGGTGCGTCGGTGGCGCGCAAGGCGGTGGATCACCTCGTCCACGGTGACGACATCGCGGGAGCGCTGGTGCGGCTCGCCCGGGGTGAGACGCTCACCGCGGGGCGCTGAGCGCAGGTGACTCCTCCCGCCTTTCCGCCGGCCACCAGTCCCTTCCACGCCTTCGTGGCGCGGCGGACGGGCATGGCCTTGAGTGAGCTGCAGTGCCGCCGGCTCGACGAGAAGCTGATGGCACGGCCGGGCGGGTTGACGCCGCAGTACCTGCTTCACCTGCAGTCTCCCGCGGGCGCGGCGGACCTGGCCGAGCTCATCGACGCCATCTCCGTGCAGAAGACGGAGCTCTTCCGGGACGAGCCGCAACTGGCGGCGCTGCGCATGCACGTGCTGGAGCCGATGGTGGCGAGGATGCACCGGCCGCTGCGGGTGTGGAGCGCGGGCTGCGCCACGGGCGAGGAGGTGGCCACGCTGCTGGTGATGCTCGCCGAGGCGGGCGCGGATCCCTCCAGCACGGTGCTGGGCACGGACATCTCGGAGACGGCCATCGCGCGGGCGCGGGAGTTGTGCTTCAGCGCGGAGCAGTTCCAGCGGGTGCCGCATGGGGTGCGCGAGCGCTGGTTCCTGCCCGCCGGCGGGGGCCGCTTCACGCTGGTGGGGCACCTGAAGGATCGGGCCAGCTTCGAGTGCCACAACCTGATGGACCTGCCCTACCCGGTGGCGGCGGAGGGGCAGGGGTTCGATCTCATCGTCTGCCGCAACGTCCTCATCTACTTCGCCCCCGAGCCCTTCGATCGGGTGGTGACGTCACTGGCGGGGCGGCTGACCCCCGAGGGGATGTTGGTGCTCTCGGCGGCCGAGCCATTGCTGCGCGCGCCGCCGGCCCTGCGCACCGTGCGCTTCGAGCAGGCCTTCTTCTATGCGCGGGCGCAGGAGGCCGTGGCCTTCGCCGAAGCGGCGCCGCCCGGGGCCCCGAGCAGGCCGAGCTCCAGTGGACTGCCCGCAGTGGGGGCCCTGCTCGCGTCGCGCTCCCCCACGTCGGGGCGCTTTCCGGCGATCTCCGCTCCGTCGAAACCAGGGACTCCCGCCGAGGTGCAACCCGGGGATGCCGGCGCGCACACGGAGGCGGATGCCCTCTTCGCGAAGGTGCTGGAGTGGGCCTCCTCGGGGGGGGAGGCGAGTCCCCAGACGGCGGAGGCGCTGCGGCGCTGCCTCGTGTTGGATCCGGACCTGGCCGCGGCGCGCTACCTGCTGGGGATGTTGCTCGAGCAGCGGGGCGTGCCGGCCGAGGCCGCAGTGGAGTACCGGCGGGCCCTGCGCTCGCTGGAGGAGGGGAGGGCGCGCACCACCCCCTTCTTCCTCAACAACGCCCGGCTCCAGGTGGCCTGCGCGCGCGCCATCGAGCGGGTGGAGCGGGGCGCCGGTCCGCCTCCGTCGCGTTGACGAGCGGGCAGGCGGGCCCCGAGGGCATGAAGAAGCCCGCGCGGGCCAGGGGGTTTGACCGTAAGATGCGCCCCCTTATGAGAAGGCTTGCCCTGTTCGCCCTCCCGCTCGCGCTCGCCGGCTGCTTCTACCCCGCCGACCGCGGCCGCGCCTTGGAGTCCCGGCTCGAGAAGCTCGATGCTTCCCAGGCCCAGCTCCAGGCGGAGCTGAAGCAGACCCGAGAGCAGCTCGACGCCACGCTGCCGAAGATCGACGCGAAGATCGCCGAGGTCTCCAAGGCGCTGCAGAGCCTGGACACCGCCTCGCGCCGCTCGGGCGCGGACATCGGCATCCAACTGCAGAAGACGGTGGAGGACCTCGCCCAGCTGCGCGGTCAGGTGGAGACGTACCTCTACAAGATTGGCGAGCTGGAGGGCGCGCTCGCCAGGACGAGCGAGGAGACGGAGAAGCGGCTGCAGGCGCTCAAGGGCGATGAGGCCCTGAAGGAAGCCGAGGCCAGGAAGAAGGCCGAGGAGCTGAAGCGGCCCACGGACAAGAAGGAGTTCCTCGCGCTGGCCCGGGAGAAGGCCAAGGGCGGCGACGTGGCCGTGGCCCGGCAGCTCTACTCGGAGTTCCTCAAGAAGTGGCCCAAGGACGCGCTGGCCGCCGAGGCCCACTTCGGCCTGGGGGAGACGTACTTCGCCGAGGACAAGTGCCGTGAGGCCCTCTACGAGTACGGCAAGCTGCTGCAGGAGCACCCCAAGGCGGACTCCACGCCGGAGGCGTACCTGCGCTCGTCGGATTGCTTCAAGAAGTTGAAGATGCAGGAGGAGTCGCGGCTGGCGCTCGAGGAGCTCGTGAAGGGCTACCCGAAGTCGGATGCGGCCAGGACGGCCAAGGCGCGCCTGACCGAGCTGGACAAGGCGAAGAAGGGCGGCAAGAAATGAGCGGGCTTCTGATGAGTGGGCGTCTGGTGCTGCTGGCCGTGCTCGCGCTGCTGGTGTCGCCCTGGGTGGCGGACGCGGCGCCGAAGCAGGTGGTGCTCCTCTTCACCGGAGACAACGGGGGCGAGATCGCCCCCTGTGGTTGACGCCACAACCCGTCTGGCGGTCTGGCCAGACGAAAGACGGTCTTCTCGCAGGAGCGCGCGGGCGGGAAGCCGGTGCTGGTGCTGGACGCGGGCAATGCGCTCTTCAAATTCGCCGCGAAGGGGAGTGATCCAAAGGAGAAGGAGCGGGCCACGCTGCTGCTCGAGACGATGGATGCGCTGGGCACCACGGCCATGGCCGTGGGCGAGCGCGACCTGACGCTCGGGACGGACTTCCTCCTCCGCGCCTCGAAGGATCGGAAGATGAAGCTCCTGTCCGCCAACCTGGTGGACGCGGGGGGCAAGCCGCTCTTCCCGGCCTCCACGGTGGTGACGGTGGGCGGCGTGAAGTTCGGCCTGGTGGGCCTCTCTCCGGAGGGGCCGGTGCCTGGCCAGAAGGGCGTGGTGGGCAGGCCTCCCGTGCCGGCGGCCATCGCCGAGTCCCGCCGCCTGCGCACCCAGGAGAAGGTGGACGTGGTGGTGGTGCTCGCCGCCATGCCCTACATGGAGGCCACCAGGCTCTCCATGGAGTCGGGCAACGCCGTGGACCTCATCCTCCAGTCGCACGACAGGCGGGGGCAGGGCATGGCCCAGCGCAACGACTTCGCCACCCTCGTCCCCACGGGCGAGCGGGGACGGGAGCTCGGCCACCTGACGCTCTCCGTGGGGGGCAAGGGGCCCTTCGTGGACCTGTCCGGGACGGAGCGGGCCCGGCAGAACCTGAAGATGCTCGAGGCCAACCTCCAGCAGGCGAGGCGGAGCCTGGCGGCGGCGAAGGACGAGCGGACCCGGAAGACGTGGGAGGAGACCCTCTCCGACTTCGAGGCGCGCCAGAAGGCGCTCGCACTGGAGGTGGAATCCGGCAAGCAGGGGACCGAGCGCTCCCTGCGCCTCTCGTACATCGCCCTGGGGGGCAACATCCAGGACGACCCCGAGGTGAAGAAGCGGGTGGAGCGAATCGAACCCCCGGGATCCGCATCTCATTAGTCTGGACGGGGCCCGGTCGCGGGCCTTGTGCCAGGGCCGGTCCGCCGTTATAAGCGCCGGCCTACCTCTAGAACGCCAGACCTCCCACCCCAGCGTGGGGGCAAGGCGCAGGGAGTCGTAAAATGAAGGCTGATCTGCACCCGGTCTACCCGGCCGCCCGTATCACCTGTGCGTGCGGTAACACCGTCGAGACCCGGTCCACGCGTGGCTCGTTCACCGTGGAAGTCTGCTCGAACTGCCACCCCTTCTTCACGGGCAAGTACAAGCTGCTCGACACCGCGGGCCGCGTGGAGAAGTTCCGCAAGAAGTACGGGACGGGGGCGGGGACGTCCAAGCCCGCCGAGGGCGCCGCTGCTCCCGCCGAGGGTGCCGCCGCTGCTCCCGCCGAGGGCGCCGCGAAGAAGACCGCCAAGAAGGCCAAGGCCTAGTCTCTTCCGCACCACCGCGTAGCACCCGCCGAGCACGGCGCTGGAAGGCCTCGATGAGAGGCACTCCCGCCGTGCTCGCGGCGTTTCGGGAGTCCGCGTTTCTCGTCAAGTTTCAGGGTGCTACAGGCAAAAATTTAGACGTAGCACCGTGTTGCCCGCACATTCCCGCCCGTCACGACGACCCCTGACGGAGGCGAGATGTCCGCGGAAGCCACTGCCCTGAAGCTTGTTCAGCAGCCCTCTCTGCGCGAGAGCCTTTTCGCCAAGAGCGATGGCTACCGGCTGTACCAGGGCGACAGCCTGGCGCTGCTCGAGCAGTTCGAGCCTGGCACCTTCGACATGGTGTTCGCCGACCCGCCCTACTTCCTGTCCAACGGCGGCTTCACCTGCAAGAACGGCAAGCGCGCCGCGGTGAACAAGGGCGGCTGGGACGTGTCGCGCGGGGTGGACGAGGACCACGCCTTCACCACCGCGTGGCTCAAGGCCTGCCAGCGGGTGCTCAAGCCCACCGGCACCATCTGGGTGAGCGGCACGCAGCACGTCATCTTCTCGGTCGGCTTCGCGATGCAGAAGCTCGGCTACAAGCTGCTGAACACCGTCACCTGGTACAAGCCCAACGCCAGCCCCAACCTGGCGTGCCGCTACTTCACGCACTCCTCCGAGCTGCTCATCTGGGCCTCGCCCAAGCCGGCCGCGAAGCTCCAGCACACCTTCAACTATTCGAAGATGAAGGCGGACAACGGCGGCAAGCAGATGCGCGACGTGTGGGCGCTGCCGCGCACGGGTGACGAGGAGTTGTCCGCGGACGAGTCCGGCCGCGTGTGGACGATGACGGCGCCGCGCCGCGAGGAGAAGGCGCACGGCAGCCACCCCACGCAGAAGCCTGTGTCGCTGCTCGAGCGCGTCATCGAGGCGAGCACCCCCGAGGACGCGCTGGTGTTGGATCCCTTCAACGGCAGCGGCACCACGGGTGTGGCGGCGATGAAGCTGGGCCGGCGCTACGTGGGCATCGACATGGACGAGCAGTACCTGAAGCTGTCGCAGAAGCGCCTGGCCGAGGCCGAGCGCGCTGCCCGCCGGTAGTCCTTCGCGGAGGGTGTCCCTCTCGAGGATGTCTCCCCGGCTCCCCGAGGGGGTGAACGCGTCCTGGAAGCGATGAGGCTTCAGGGCATGGGGGCCAGTTGCGCGTCGAGAAAAGCCCAGCGCAGGGTGAGCCATTGGCGGATGTATTCCACCTCCTCATCGAAGGTGGTGAAGTCCGTCCGCTGGGACCAGAGGGGGAAGCTCCGGTACTGCTCCATCCACCGGGCCTCATCGCGCCGGGCGCTCGGGGCGATCTCCCCGGCGAGCTCATCGAGGCGCGCGTGGAGCAGGACGGGGGCGAGCTCCTGGGAGAGCTGAGCCCGGAGGCGAGCCCGGAGCGGTCCCGCGAACGCCGGCTCCGCGAGCAGGCGCCGGAACAGCTCGTTGTCCGCCCCCGTATCGAGGGCTGCGGTGGGCCGCAGGCGCTGGGTCTTCCACGTCTGTCCAAACGTCCCGTCCAGGTCCCAGGGGATGTAGCGCCAGGGTCCGCCCTGGGGGTCGTGGTAGTGATAGGCGTTCTTCACATCCGAGTCGATCGCCACCAGCAGGGTGACGAAGGCCCACCAGTTCTCGTAGTCGCGCTGACTGAAGAGCTGGGGCCCCTGGGTCCGGAAGTCCGCATCGCTGGCGGTGGCCACGAAGCGGACGAAGGCGTCGAGGTCATCGAAGGCGCCGGGCTCGCCCTCCTTGGGTGTTCCGTCCTGCTTCACGAAGCCCGCGTGCGGGGTGGACTTGGGCTGGCCGTCCTTGTCCACCAGGCGGAAGTTGGCCGACCCGGAGTCGGCCTTGTAGAGGTTGCCGTTCACACTCAGCCCCTGGGCCGCCATCAGGTGCTTGTTGACGTGGTCCGCCAGCGTATAGAGCCCGTGGTAGACGCCGTCGAGATAGACCACCACGCTGAAGGTCTTCACCTGGAGGCTCTCGGGCGAAAGCCGGCCCCACAGCTCGAAGCCCATCCGGGCGCGCAGGTATGAGTTGTCATTGAAGGTGTTGATGAGCACCAGCGAGCGCCGGTTCGTGAACCCCCCGGCTCGCGCGGGCTCCTGGAAGGGATCCTCCGCGGAGAACTTCAGGGTGTAGCTGTTCTTCGGGAAGGCCAGGGAGCTGCTGCCACGCAGCTTGCCCTCCGCGGCGTAGGTGTGGCCCCCATAGATGACGGTGAGGGGCACGTGGTCATCGGGGTTGAGACGGGACGCGCCCTGGAAGTGGATGACGGGCAGCCCATATTCCTCGGTGTAGACGGTGGGCTTCACCGGCACGTTGTGCGGGTCCTTCCAATTGTCCGCCACGCCGATCTTCACCGTACCGGTCTGTTTCTCCTTGCCCTTCAGGGCAATCACATACACCCCGGCCTGGTCGAGCCCCGGCGTCCAACTCAGTGTCGCCGTCTTCTTGTCATAGGAGGCCCCGTGGGGCAGGTCCTTGAGGTGGAAGGCGGAGCCCTTCACCTCCGTTCCATCGGCGCACGACACCTTCACGGAGAGCGTTTGCCCCTCCTCGAGCCAGTGGGGACCGCCCGCCGTCGGGACACAGGGTGCTTCGGACTTGTCGTCTTCGCCCTCCCTCTCGAGCGGGAACGTGCTCGTTCGCGTCACCTGTCGCTCGCGGCCCTCGCTCCCGGCATTCCCTCCACAGCCCAGGACTCCCCCCAACAGCAGGGCGCTCACTCCGATTCGCATTGGCATCATGTCGTTCACCACCACCCGGTAGCGCTAGGTGGGGACTCGCGCTCATTCCGACAACGCACCCCTGAGCGCCCTGGGAGTGTCTTGATTCGAACGGAATTACAGGGTAATCTGTTTGAGCTGTTGTGGCTCGGCAGAGGTACTCCCATGCGGATGGATGTAAGGGTTCTGGGAGTCCTGCTGGGGACGGCGCTCCTGGGACTGGCGGTCGGGTGGTCCTCGGCCCACTCCGTGGCGGTCGCTCAGGCCCCGTCCATCCCCGATGACCCGGTGTCTTCTCCGGCCGGGACCCGGCGTCCGGCACCGCCCGCCTGGAGTGCGCCGGCCGCGTCCGTGAACCTCGATGCTCGGGAGCTCGAGTCGCGGATGCTGGTGGCGAAGGTCCGGGCCTCGCTTGGCCGGAGCTATGAGCGTGCTTCCTCGCAGGGAGACTTCGCCCTGGCGCCGGGCCACATCCTCGACGGCCTCCTCGCGCGGCGTTGCGGCCTCGTGCGGCGTCATGTGGAGGAGCTCCTTGCCCATCGGGAGCGGCTCGCTCTCTCGGGCGCCGATGCCGACGGGCTGTGCCGGGAGCTGCTCTTCTCGCTGCTCCAGGAGCGGCTCTCCCTGCCCGAGGGGACTTCCCAGGCGCGGTTCTGGGAGTCCCTGGCGCGGGTGGATGAGGCCGCGGAGCGGCACGTCCTCGGAGAGGCTTCCACCTCGCGCGGTGAGGCGTTCCGCGCGGCCTACGAGCGCTTCCGCGAGGAGCGCCAGGACATCGTGGGCCCGGACGTCGAGCGGGGGCTCTTCGGGCTTTCGGACGAGCTGGTACGTCTGCCCTTCCGGGTGGACGAGCTCGTCAGTGATTCGCGTCTGTCGCCCGAGCAGCGGATGGCGGCCTACGAGGACATGCTCCAGCGCATCTCGCGGGACTACGGCGTCGTGCTCGCCTCGGTGGTGGAGCCGCTCGAGCTGGCGAAGCAGGCCTTGCGGCTCCACGGGACGGCGGGAGCCCTCGGGTCCGCGCAACAGCAGGCCATCCTGGAGCGGTTCGCTGGCCCCGAGACCACGCGCCTCTACCTCGAGCACCAGCTGGAGCAACAGGACCGGGGCGAGCGCCTGCGCGCCTTCAATCAGGAGCGCGCCCGGCTCCTGGAGCGGTTGACCCGCGCGGGTCTCTCGCCGGAGCAACTGCGCGAGCGGATGCCGGCGATCGACCAACAGCTCTTCGAGAAATATCACCTGCAGTAGGACCGGCCGCGGTTGCGCGGGGGAAAGCCAGCCCATGAAGACTCACGAGAACCAGGGAAGTCACCGCCTGCTGCCCGCGTTGGTGGCGTTGATGCTCGGAGGCCAGGCGTGGGCGTATGACCCTTATCATTCGAACAACCCCACCGCCTGGTACGACGAGGTGGCCGAGGATGAGTACTTCAATCCATCCCTCACACCCGGCTGGCAGCTCAACGAGACGTGCGGCGACACGGGTTACTTCTCGGTGGCGTCCTACAACATCTTCCACAACGTGCCCTTCGTCTATGACTTCGGAGACGAGATGGAGCAGAGCCTGGGAAAGGTGACGAAGTGCGCGGACGTCGTCCTGTACCAGGAGGCCTGGGATTATGACGACATCATCCAGGATGGTCCCAAGCAGAACATGGCCTCGCGCGGCTTCAACATGCTCACCCCCAGCGGCTATTACTGTGACGATACCTGGGGTGGCATCGAGAACGACTGCAGCGGCCTGATGATGTTCTACAAGAGCGGCACCACGTTGGTGAAGGAGTTCACCCTCCAGCCGTTCACCGACTCGAACGGGGCTGACATACACAAGGAGAAGGGAGTCTGGGGCGCCATCTTCGCCAAGGCGGGAAAGTATTACTATGTCTTCGATACGCACTTCACGTACGGGAACAAGGGGCACCTGGAGGGAGATGCCGCCTCGGATGCCTCACGTATCTCCAACATGAAGCAGTCGTTGGCCTATATCCGCGACCAGGTGACCGCGAACAAGTCGAGTTATCCGCCGTCGGTCGTCCTCTTCGGAGGTGACTTCAACTCCGACTTCACCAGCACCAACAGCTACTCGCGGGGCTATCAGTTACTCGTCCAGGCCGCTGCCCAGACGTATTTCTATGAGCCGTATGCCTATTCCATGATGAACACGGTGCTGGGCGGTTACGAGACTCCCGGCTTCCAGTCCAACTGGGTGGGAGGCGCCGTGGACACGGGCCCCAATGGCATGGCCACGGGGGCGAAGGCGGACTACGACACCGTGCTGGTGGGCAAGCCCGGAGCCTTCGGGGACTGCGCTCCCATCGAGATCGCCTACAGCGGCTGGGCTCCCGCGTGGAAGACGACGACCGGCGAGCGGAAGTGGCCCTTCTATACCCACTCGGATCATTACGGCCGGTGGATCCGGGTGAAGCCCGGCTGTTGAGCCCCTTCAGGGAAGTGACCGAATATCCCCT
>NZ_JPMI01000231.1 GCF_000733295.1 Archangium violaceum Cb vi76
TCTGGGAGAGGGCTGGGGTGAGGGTCTACGCCCGTTACCCGAACAACCGTGAGCGAGCGGTCTCGGCGATGGCGACGACGGCCGGATGCCGGAGCCGGCGTTCAACGGAGATGGCGTAGAAGCAGGTCTCGATGTCCTCGGTGCGGCCGATGACGGAGACGTTGAACTGGCGGGAGACCTCGGCCTCGATGATGGAGGGGGCGGCGAAGACGCCGTGGCCGCGGTGGCCGAAGGCCTGGAGGAGGGCGCTGTCGTCGAAGTCGCCGACGACGAGGGGGTGGACGCCCTGGGAGTCGAACCAGAGCTCGAGCGAGCGGCGGACGGAGGAGGAGTCCGAGGGCAGGAGCATGGGGGCGGCGTCGAGGGAGCGGGGAAATCCCTTGGAGAGGTGGGCGAATTTGGGGGAGGCGAAGAAGGAGACGCCGCACTTGCCGAGGAGGTGGTTGAAGGCGCGGATGCTGACGGGCTCGGAGGAGGGGGCGTCGGCGATGACGGCGTCGAGCTCGTGGAGGGCGAGGGAGGCGAGGAGTTGGGGGAGGGGGCCTTCGCGGCAGGTGATGTGGATGTCGGGGGAGACATCGAAGGCGGGCTCGAGGAGGCGTTCGGCGACGAGCTTGGGGATGACGTCGGTGACGCCGACGGCGAAGCGGAGGTGCTGGCCGGAGGGGAGGCCGTTGACGACGTTCTTGAGCTCGTTGCCGAGGCGGAAGATGTCCTCGGCGTAGCGGAGGACGGTACGGCCGACATCGGTGAGGACGAGGCGGCGGCCCTGGCGCTCGAAGAGCTTGTGGCCGAGCGACTCCTCGAGGAGTTTGAGCTGGGCGCTGATGGTGGGTTGGGCGAGGCGGAGTTCCTGGCTGGCCTTGGCGATGGAGCCGGCGCGGGCGACGGTCCAGAAATAGAGGAGGTGGTGGTAGTTGAGCCAGCTCACGCGAGGGGCCTCCGGGGGGATGGCGGAGATTTAATGGAGGAAACGCACGGGTGGTGCGTGGAAGGACGGAGGGAGGGAGGCCGGGCGTGCGAGCGGTAGAGGGGAAGGGGGAGAAGTGGAGGGGAGTTGAAGAACCAGCTTGACGGGAGGGCCGAGTCCCCGTAAATCGCCGTTACTTCGAGCGGTTGAGCAGCACGCCCAGGTAGCTCAGTTGGTAGAGCAGGGGACTGAAAATCCCCGTGTCGGTGGTTCGATTCCGCCCCTGGGCACAGAGATTCAAGAGATTTCAGGGCGTCAGGCTTCGGTCTGACGCCCTTTCTTTTTGCGGGCCTTGCCGTGATCCATCTCTGAGCCACTGGCGCACGTGGACTGCGCCATGAGCCACTGGGGATAAGCAGGGTGGCCCTGATCTCCCCTGCGCTCGCCGAGGATGCCCTCGGCGACTGCGAGCAGGGCGCTACTACGATTCGACGACACGACGCCACTTCGCGCCCGGGCACGTAGGCACGTCCGACGGCGAGGTGCCGGCTCGTCTATTAGGGCTCACGACCTGAGCGCAGCCTCTCGCGCGGCAACCCGTGCTTGAGCATGAACGCCGACTGCGTCCCCCTTCCGCCTCCCAGGCTCGCACCACCTCCGCTGCTATCTCCGGTGTCCACCTCGGCCGCCGCGCTGCTGCCAACCACGCTGGCTCTGAGCCTGCCCCGGTTTTGTGGACACACCTCATAAGTCGGCTACACGGGAGGTAGTGTTCATGGAGCGAAGGAAGAGGCGGAGTTTCACCCCGGAGTTCAGGGCCGATGCGGTCCGGCTGGTGCGCGAGGGCAGCAAGAGTCTGCCCCAGGTGGCCAAGGACCTGGACCTGACCGAGTCGGCTCTGCGCAACTGGATGCGCGAGGCCGACGGGGGCAAGAGCAAGGAGCCAGCAGGTGCGCTCTCCGCAGCCGAGCGGGAAGAGTTGGTCCGGCTGCGCAAGGAGGTGCGTCATTTAGAGATGGAGCGTGACTTTCTAAAAAAAGCGGCGGCCTTCTTCGCGAAGGAGACCTCGAGGTGAAGTTCGAGTTCATTGACGCGGAGAAGGCCCACTTCCCTGTGGACTTCATGTGCCAGCAACTGGGCGTGTCGCGCTCGGGCTACTACGCCTGGAAGGAGCGCCCGGAGTCCGAGCGGCACAAGGCGGACCGGGCTCTGGCCGAGGTGGTAACGCGGATACATCAGGACAGCCGCGGAACGTACGGCAGTCCTCGCGTCCACGCGGAACTGCGTGCCCGGGGGCAGCGCGTGAGTCGTAAGCGTGTGGCCCGGCTCATGAACGAGCAGGAACTGGCTGCTCGCAAGAGACGCCGCTTCGTGAGCACGACGGACTCACGCCACAACCAGCCCGTTGCCCCCAACATCCTCGAGCGCAACTTTTCCCCCGGCCAGCCCAATAGCACTTGGGCCACGGACATTACCTACGTGGAGACGAAGCAGGGCTGGCTCTACCTGGCCGTCGTCATGGATCTCTTCTCTCGCAAGGTGGTGGGCTGGTCCATGAGCGAGAACATCGACCGGCACCTGGTGCTCAACGCGCTCGACATGGCACTCAAGGGACGTCAGCCACCGCGAGGGCTGCTGCACCACTCGGACCGGGGCAGCCAGTACGCCAGCATCGACTACCAGCAGGAGCTGGCCGCTCGGGGTATCCAGTGCAGCATGTCGCGCAAGGGCAACTGCTGGGACAACGCCGTGGTGGAGAGCTTCTTCAGCAGCTTGAAGCAGGAACTCGTCTACACCACCGCCTTCGCCACGCACGAGCAGGCCCGGCTGGCCCTCTTCGAGTACATCGAGGTCTTCTACAACCGCCAGCGGCGGCACTCTTCGCTGGGCTACGTCAGTCCAGTGGATTTTGAGCTTGCGGCCTTACCGCAGAAGTCGGTATCTTAACCCTACTGTCCACGTAACCGGGGCAATCCCAGCTCCGTCTTCGTCGTCGCTGTGTCCGTCGTCATCGCGCCGCGCACTCTGCGGCCCCTTGCGCACCAGCACTACCTGGGCTGGAGCGGAGGCTTAAAGACCCTAACAAAACCGGCATTGCGCCCTGGCTTCTGGCTGGCGCAGCGGAAGCCGAGGCGGTTTTGTTAGTCACTCTTACGCTGCGCGACATGGTGGTGGGCCGCAAGAATCACTACGGCTCCAAGTCGCTGCGCGGCACCGAGGTAGCGGCCCTCTTCTACTCGCTGATTGAGACGGCCCGCCTGCGCGGTGAAGATCCGGGGCGCTACCTGCTACGCGCCGCGCTCGCCGCTATCGAGAATCCCGGCACCGTTACGCTCCCGTCCAACTCCGACTGACGTCTCCGCGCATTGCTTCGATGCCCGGCGGGCTCATCTCCGCCCCGTCCAGACGGGGCACGGCGAGCTATTACGAGCCAAGCCCGTGCCGCGCACCGCATGGGCGCGCGGCTAAGCAGGTCGCCAGAAGTTCCTGAACGAATTCGGAGCGGAGCCAGCAGCGAAAGGCCCTTCATTCGTCTTGGAACTTTTGGCTACCTACTTAGGGCCGGATGGCGGACCAGGGCTTCCTTCCCCGCTAGGCCCATGGCGACCTGCGCGACGTCATCACCCACCGCTACGCGGACCGGGCCGTCATCACCCTGGCCCCCACCGACAAACTGCTTATCGCCTACGGGCGGATGAAGCTCTACGAGGTCTCCCAGTTCCCAGTGCTCCAGGGCAACTAAGGTGGTGGGGATGATCGACGAGTCCGGCCTGCTGCTGGCGGCCGTCGACGACGAGACGCGCCTGCGTCAGCCGGTGCGCGACGTAATGTCCACGCGGCGCCACACGATGGGCGTGCGCACCCTGGTGCGCGAGCTGCTCCCCCTGCTCGATAAGGGCTTCGTCTCCATCGTCATGGACGGCGAGGAGTTCATCGGCCTCATCACCCGCATCGACCTGCTCAACCACCTGCGGCGCAAGCTGCGCTGAGCGGCGACCCAGTGCCCGCCAACGACAACAACCGGAAGCGGCTCTGATATGTTAGGCGGGTCAACAAGGAGGGGGATGTGGAACTCAGCGGGTCGGAGAAGGAACGCCTCCAGGAAGTGCTTCTCAGCGCTTTTCCTTCCATCATCAACCTGGAGCAGATGGTGATGCACAAGTGCAGTCGTCCTCTGGACGAGTTCACCTCGGGCGCGTTGAAGCACCGGGCGTTCGAGCTGATCAAGACGTCCGAGGCGGAAGGCTGGACCGCTGAGCTTGTCGCGGGTGCGTACGCCGCCAACCCGGGCAACACCAAGCTGTCCCACTTTCACCAGTGGTACCAGGCTTCGGTTCAGCGGAGCGTTCCTGGCCCGATGCTGGAGCGCATCGTGAGCCGGGCGAAGGGTTTCCTCAACCCGGCCATCTGGCGCAACAAGCTGGAGGAGGTCGAAGCCAGGGTGTGCCGTATCGAGCGAGCGAGCGGTGATGCCATCGGCACGGGCTTCCTCATCTCCCGAGACGTGGTCCTCACCAACTACCACGTCATCGCGCCCGAGCAACTCGGCCAGATCCAGGTCCGCTTTGACCACAAGCTCCTGCCCGGGCAGAAGGATCCGCTCAACCCGGGCAAGACCAGCCGCGTCACCCAGTGCATCGCGCAGAGCCCCTACAGCTCCGTCGACCTGAGCTACCCGAGACAGGGTGTACCCACTTCGACGGAGCTCGACTACGCGCTGCTTCAGGTCGAAGGAGCGCCCGGAGACGAGGTGCTGAACGGCCGGGCGCGCGGCTGGTTCGAGCTGCCGTCCCAGCCCCACTCCTTTGAGGCCGACTCGCTCGTCGTCATCGTCCAGCACCCCCAGGGTCAACCGATGAAGGTGGCCTTCGACACCTTCCTCGGCGGCAATGCGAACCGGACCCGCATCACCTACCGGACGAATACGGAGCCGGGCTCCTCGGGCTCGCCCTGCTTCGACGAGTCATTGAACCTCGTCGCGCTCCACCATAGCGGGGATCCACGCATGCACCTGCCCGCCGATTTCAACGAGGGCATTCCCGCCTCCACCATCCGTGAGAGCCTGAGCCAGGACGTGAGGAAACTCCTCGGATGGACCTGACCGGGCCACAACGCGAAAAGCTGGTGGAGGCGCTCACCAAGGCATTTCCCCGCCCGGCTGAGCTCGAACAGTTCACCCTGCACAAGCTCGACTTCCCCCTGATGGAGAACATCAAGGAGGCCGGCGTTCGCACGATGGTCCACGAG
Organism: Archangium violaceum Cb vi76; assembly: GCF_000733295.1. Lineage (GTDB taxonomy): Bacteria > Myxococcota > Myxococcia > Myxococcales > Myxococcaceae > Archangium > Archangium violaceum. Next base: position 5,159 of record NZ_JPMI01000231.1, read on the forward strand.
CTGCTCAAGTACGCCAGCTCCCAGAACTGGCTCGTGCAGCTCCTTCGGCAGGCGCGACGAGTGAATCCCGGCAATGCGGAGCTCCTGACGCTTGAGCAGGATCTGATGCCCCTCTTCTCCACCAGCCAGCTCCAGCAGCTCGAGGCGCTCGTCCAGGACTCGCAGCTCAATCGAGCGCGACTGGTGCAGCTCGCCCATCAGAGTGTGCCTCCGGGATGGCGGCCGTTTCCCGAGTTCGCGACCGACCAGGCCGCGGCACCACTCACCCTCTTCTCGCGGCTCATCGACAGCCTCTCCAGCGCCCATCGCCAGACGGATGGCTCCCACCCGCTCCTGAAGTTTATCGCGCAGCTCGCGAGCACCCTGAGCGGAACCGATGCCTCGGGCACAGCCCTCGCCGGGACGCTCCGGGACTGGCTGCTCCAGAATGCTTCGGGAATGACCGTTCCCGTGCCGGGCGCGGCGCCTCGTCGGCTCCGGGGCCTCCACCTCTTCGTGAAGTGTGACTCGGGTCTCCGCCCCTCCGTGGGACCGGAAGACCCGGTCTCCGTCACGGCGTGGCTGTGGTCCATTGGAATGGATCGCAAGCCCGTTTCCGAGATTCCCGAGCTGATCCTTGAGTGCACCGAGTGCCCGTTGAGCAAGGTGCCCGAGCGGCTGACCCAGATACGCAAGAGCGCGAGAGTGCTCGCGCTGCTGGAGGAGGCAGGGCAGCAGATGTCGGTCGAGGTCTGTCTGCGGCAGAACCTCCTCTCCATGGCCGTGGACAGCTGGCGCATCACCGTCGGCCGGACGCCCATCTCGCTTGGTTTCAAGCACCCAGTGGTCGTCCGCTCCTTCGAGCGACTCTACTTGCGCGACTCCGAGGACTTCAGGGACATCCTGGGCGAGTGGCAGAGCAAGTGGGATCAGTTGAAGATGCTCCCGGGAACGCCCGCCGCTTCACCCCTCCAGTGGATTGGTCCGGAGGATACCGGGGAGAGCCTCGTCGAGAAGCTCATGCAGCCTCATGTCCTCTGTGTGGTCATCCCCCGAAGCTGCGAGCAGGAGGTGCTCGAACGGAGCATCGATGCCGGAGCACCGGCCATGCTCTGGCTCCGGCAGGACGGGGTCACTCTGGAGGAAGCGAAGCGCTGCCTTGAGCCGCTCGTCTCGGGGACGCTCACCGAACTGCCCACGCGTGTTCACACGGCACGCCAGAAGACTGGCGAGGAGGGGAAGCTGGCGAAGCACCTCACCCTCCTATGGGATGACTACGATCGCCAGCCCCCCGATGTCCTGCCCTTCATTGCTCCGTCCAGGAGTTGAAAGCGAGAGAACCCATGACCGACTGGCGCATCTTCCGGGGACAAGAAGAGCCGCATGACCGCATCACGACGTCGCTGCCGCCCCCCCCGCGCTGGAGGGACTACAGCCAGAAAGTCCGCCGCGGCGAGCGGTATCGGCCGAGCGACGAGGAGATCCAGATGGTCAACACGGCCATCTACTTGCGACGCCCGCTCCTCATCACCGGCAAGCCCGGGACGGGCAAGTCCTCGCTCGCGTATGCCGTGGCCCGCGAGCTGAAGCTGGAGCCGGTCCTCGTCTGGCCCATCAACACGCGCTCCACGCTCCAGGAGGGCCTCTACCGCTATGACGCCGTGGGACGGCTCCAGGCGGCCTCCCTCGCCCAGATGCAGAAGGGGCAGGACGATGAGCCCCAGTTGCCCCGCATCGATCAGTTCCTGCGGCTCGGTTCCCTGGGGACGGCCATGTTGCCCGGCGAGCAGCCCCGCGTGTTGCTCATCGACGAGATCGACAAGAGCGATGTCGATCTCCCAAATGATCTGCTGCACATCTTCGAGGAGGGCGAGTTCGAGATTCCCGAGCTGGCCCGGCTGGGAGAGCTTGCGAAGCGTGAGCGGATCAGGCCCGCGGACAATGGGGAGCTGGTCTCCATTCCGGACGGTCGTGTGCAGTGCAAGGCCTTCCCCATCGTGTTCCTTACCAGCAACGGTGAGCGTGAGTTCCCCCCCGCTTTCCTCCGCCGCTGCCTCCATTTGAATCTTGCTGTCCCGGATGAGCAGCGGCTGGTGTCCATTGTCGAGGCGCACCTGGGCCCGGAGATCATCCAGGACGCCATGCCCCACATCCAGAAGTTCCTCGAGGCCCGGAAGAGCGGGGAGCTCGCCACGGATCAGCTCCTCAATGCCGTCTACATGGCCACGCGCCTGAAGGAGAAGGGCGCGGACATGTCGCGCGTCGTCGACTCCCTGCTCAAGAGCCTGCGCACCACTCCATGATCGACCGACTCCTGCGAGTCCTCGAGGCAGCCAACCTCGACGTCACGGCTGAGGAGCTCGCCGACGCCCTCTGGCTGGCGACCGTCCTCCCAAAGGGCGTGCGCCCCGCCTTCAGCCTCCCCTCGGAGCCCGCTGCTTCCGAGCAGGAGACCGCGGTGGAGGTGCCGCCGAATGCCCCGACTTCGCAGGAGCCAACGGTGGCGACGAGCGCCACCGCTTCCACCCCACCCTCGGCACTGGTGGTGCTGCCGGACGAGCAGCGACTCTCCATTCCAACCGTCCCGCTTCAGGTCCCCGCTGCCACGGCGCTGCCGCACGCCCTGGAGATCAGCCGTGCGCTGCGTCCCCTCCACCGGCGTGTGCCCTCTCGAACCGTGCGGCTCGTCGACGAGGCGACCTCGGCGGAACAGATCGCGGAGACGCGGGTCTGGACGCCAGTCCTCCGTCCCGCCCTGACGCGATGGCTCGACCTGGCCCTCGTGGTGGATGCCAGCGCCTCCATGGCCATCTGGCGCCAGACGGTGGCCGAGTTCCGTGACCTCCTGATGTTCCAAGGCGGTTTCCGGACAGTGCGGACCTGGCACCTTCCCACCAGCTCGGGGGAGGGAAGACTGCGCCTCCTGGCTGGGGTGGGCGCGGACGGCAGACCCCTCGTGGGGAGCGATCCCCAGGAACTGAACGACCCGAGTGGCCGGCGCTTGGTGATGGTGGTCTCCGACTGTGTCTCCCCAGGGTGGTACACGGGCGAGGTGCCCGAACTCCTCGCGAGCTGGGGACGAGCAGGGCCCGTCGTCGTGGTGCAGATGCTCTCGGAGCGGCACTGGAGTCGTACGGCCTTGCGCGGCGGGTCCGCAGTGCTCCTGCGAGCATCACGGCGCGGCACGCCGAACTCGCAGTTCCTGGTGACCCGGCTCTCCCGGCGTGCCCGGCAACCAGCACCGGCCGCTCCCGTCGTTCCCGTGGTGACCCTAGAGAAGGCCTCCCTGGGGGCATGGGCCAAGCTGGTAGCGGGCGGCGATACCTCCGTCCTGGGCTTCGAGCTTCATCGGGCACGCACCCTCCCCCCCGCGATGTCGCTTGAGGGGCCCTCACCGTCCGCGCTGGAGCGTGTTCAGCGCTTCCACGCGACGGCGTCCGCTCCTGCCCGGAAGCTGGCGGGCTTGTTGGCGGCGGTGCCGGTCAGCCTGCCCGTGATGCGCCTCGTCCGCGAGACCATGGTACCGGAGGCCCGGCAGGAGGACCTGGCCGAGGTGTTCCTGGGGGGACTGCTCCGGGAGCTTCCGGAACAGGATGCTTCAATGGATCCGGAGCAGAAGCAGTACGACTTCTGGCCCGGCGTGCGCGATCTCCTCCTCGACGCGGTTCCGGCGGGCAGCGCCCGCACCGTGCTCCTGCGCGTCTCGGACTTCATCGAGAGCCGGCTTGGTCATCAGACCCGTGACTTTCCCGCCCTGCTCGTCGATCCGACGAAGGACGCGACCGCCTTCGCGCAGCGCCACCGTGGCTTCGCGACGATCGCCGCGCACGTCCTCCTGCGCATGGGGGGGGCGTACGCCCAGTTCGCGCAACGCCTCACCCCCCATGAGTCCTCGTCGAGGCATGGCACGGTACGAATCGACTTCCACCAAGCCTATCGGGAGTTGCAAGTCCGCATCTTCGACAAGGCCTCCCAGGTCGTCGCCACCGGGCGAACCGGTGGGGAGTCGTTGTCCCTCGTGCTTTCCTACGGCCGCTACTCCGTCGAGCTCCCACTGTTGCAGCGACGTTGGGAGCTGGAGGTCAACGAGGACTCGGTGTCGATCAGGCTCGACTGGTCTCTTTCGGGACGACAGGTGCTCGTTGCCGGCACCGCGAGCCACGAACTCTCCAGGTCGGAGGTGTGGACGAGCGAAGCGCTGGGAGATCTCCTGGCCCGAGCGGGTCATGGACTGCTCACAGGAGGCCAGCGGGGCGTCGACCATGTGGTCGCGCGCGCCTACGTGGCGAGACTTCGGGAATCGGGCATCACTTCGATCGATGCGCTCGTCCACGTCATGACGGAGCACTCGCGACCCGACTTCGATCAGGGTCAGGTCATCGAGGTCCCTCTCGGAAGGAGCGATATCGATGAAACCCTTCGGCGCGCGGATGCCGTCGTGCTCATCGGTGGGGGGACGGGTACTTTCGAGGTGTACCGACGTGCGCGGACAGCGGGCATGGTTGTGCTGCCCCTGCGCGCGACAGGAGGAGCGGCCGCGCAAGCCTTCGAGCATCTCTGGGCCGCCAGTCCCCGAGACGTCCGGCCGGGCCTTGAGCCATTTCGCGAGCGCCTGGGGTCGTCCGCGGAGGCACGCGTCCGGGCCGAACGGGTCATTGCCTACCTTCACGCTGCCCTGAACCCGCGAACCACCCACCGGTGGGTGTGGCTCCCAGAGGAGGTCGCGACGCGGCTCCGCCAGCTGGGGAGGGAATACGAGCAATTGCGAGAACAGTACCCGGCGGGGCTGGAGCGCACGCGCTTGATGAACGAGTTCGTCGGGCGTGTCGTCGCGCAAGCCGGCTCGTATCCACTGCCCGCCGCGGACGAGCTCGCCCGAACGATGAAGGGGGCCGGGCCTGGAGACCGGATAGTGCTTCTCGGGCTCATGTTGGTCCATACGGGGCCGAGCTCCTTCGAGGCTCTGATCGACATCCTCGCCCAGAGCTTGAGCCCCTTCGAACAGTACACGGCGCTCCGAGTGGTGGGAGAGATGCTGCGGTATCTCGGTCGCAAGCAACTCAAGCAGCTCAGTGACACCCTGATGGAGCTGCGTGCCACCAATGCGCTCCAGATCAACGAGGATGACACGAGAGCGAGCCCGTTGACCACTTACCTCGCCAGCATCCTACGGATGGAATTGCTCTCTCCCCGCGAGGAAGTCGAGACGAGCGGCGCCTCGGAAGAGTTCGAGCGCGAGGAACTCATCCGCATCGTTCGGGAGCAACTCCCCGACGTCGAACGGGACATCGTGAACGCGCTTCCCGGCCTGCTTGTCGGACAGGCCTTTACGCAGAGCCACTTCCAGGAGGACCCCCCCGAGGGCACTATCTCCGCGATTGGCAGGGTTCACGTCGAGGTGAACTTCTCGAGCATCCAGCGAATGGGGGCAACGGCCGCGACGCTCACCGCCAGATGCCTCCTCGAGAATGCAGCGGTCGAATTGACTTACCCGGATTCCTCGGGGCGGACCTCGGCGTCGAGGAGCCTGAGCGTGCTGGTCGAGGTTGATCTCGAATTGGAACCCCACGACGATGCTCCCGCCTCCATCTCCGGCGTGTTCATCAATGAGGTCAGGGGTATCGAAGTCCGAGATGAACCGGCGGAGGAGCAGTCCAAGGAGTCTTCCGCTGCGGACGACGCGCCACCGCATGAGCAGGAACTCATACTGACAGGTGCCCAAACTCAGGAACTCCAACAGGCCCTTCTCAGTGCGTTCCGGTCGAATAACCAGCTGACCCAGATGGTGCTCTATCGCCTCGGGTTGAACCTCGCCGCCATTGTCTCGCCAGGGCCTCTCGCCTCGGTCGTGTTCCAACTCATCCAGTGGGCCGAGGCCCATGGACGGCTGCGGGAGCTCGTCGCTGGGGCGCTTGTGGACAACCCGGGTAACCGCACGTTGCGTGATTGTGCGGTGTGGCTGGGGCTGTCGAGCCCTCCGGCTCCAGGGACCACCGCGACCCCGGTGACCCCGCTCGCTCCGGCGGCGAGTCCGGAGCGTACGAAGAACAAACCGCCCGAGCTCTTCTACGCGTATTCCCGTAAGGACGAGAAACTGCGCGGCTTCCTGGAGACGCACCTCGCGCGGCTCAAGCGTCAGGGCGTCATCAAGGAGTGGCACGACCAGCGGCTCAGCGCCGGGCAGGAGTGGAAGACGGAGGTTCTTGCCCATATCGAGCACGCGGACGTTATTCTGCTGCTCGTGAGCGCGGACTTCCTCGCATCCGACTTCCTCGACTCCACCGAGATGCAGCGTACGTTGGATCGCGAAGCGGCGGGCGAGGCGCTCGTTATCCCCATCATCCTCCGTCCCTGTGATTGGAAGGACGCACCCTTCAGCAAGCTCCAGGCCCTGCCGAGGGACGCGAAACCGGTGACGAGCTGGGGCAACCGTGAGATGGCTTTCGGCAACATCGAGCACGGCATCCAGACCGCTATTGCGAACTGGAAGCGCCAGCGCTGAACCGTGCTCCAGCCAAAAAGCCGTCCCGTCCCCTGCCCTCGTGCGGCGCCTTGATGGTCCGTACCCTTGCGCCTCCAACAAATCGGTACGCCACTCAAGTGGGCGGGGGTCGCGATGAATCAGGGCGCTGAGGGAGCGGCGGGGGCCGCCGGGACGGACGTGGCCATTCATCGGCGAGGAGATCGTCGTACTCTTCAATGCCTTGCAGTACGCGAAGCGGGGCTTCCAGGTGGTCCTACTCGACAACGTGCGAGGGCAGAAGCGCAGCTTCAAGGTCGGCGAGTCCTTCCTCTTCACCAACCCCTTCCTGCGTACGGTGCGCGGGCTGGATGAGTTCGCCGGGGAGTGATTCCCAAGCACGGGGTGTGGTTCACCTACGGCCTAAGCCATCGGAACTAAGTTCTTTCAGGGGTAGCATCGCCGCTTGGCAGGAGCGAGGCGCGGCGATGTCCCTTGAGCAGCGTAGCATCCGGCTGACCCCCAAACAGAGGCTGGTACTACAAAGGGTCACGAGGCAGAGGGGACAGGGAGAGGGTGGCACTGCGGGCCACCGTCGTCCTGCTGAGTACGCAGGGGCAGAGTGCAGCCATCATTGCCGCGACCTTGGGGCTGACGGCGCGCACGGTGTACGAGTGTTGTCGGCGCTGGCGGCAGCACGGGCTGCTGGGGCTTTCGGACGCCCCGCGCTCGGGCAGGCCCAGGCAAGTAGAGGCCACCTACCTGCGGTTGCTGCTACGCACAGCGGAGTCGGACCCACGCCAATTAAACTTCGCCTTCACTCGCTGGACGCGTGCGCGCCTGGCGGAGTACCTGCGGCAGCGTACGGGCGTTGACGTCAGCCCTGAATGGGTGGGCCACTTGCTGCGCCAGCATGGGTACGTGTGGCGCCGCGCCAAGCCCAGTCTCCGATTCCCCCGGGGGAATCGCGCGGATCTGGGCGCGCGGTTGCCTGCGGAGGCGATCGGCTACCGGCGCGTGAGGGCGGGTTCCGATAAAAGCGCGTAAAGTCCACGCGTCATGAAGCTCGAGATCCGCGCCACCGGCGTGAAGTCGTGGTTCCAGTACCGCTGCGAGCGCAAGCTCGTGTACGACTCGATGCCAACCGACTCGAAGCAGGACATCCCCATCGAAAGGAACCTGATAGCCGCATCGTGGTCTGACTTGGGGAATGAGTTCGAGAAGCGGGTGATCGAAGCGCTGAAACGGCGCCATCCTGGCCAAGTCCTCGGCCCTTCAGGTGGAGAGGATGGCGTCTCGGAGCAGCTGACGCTTGCCTTCCTTGGGCGTACCCGGAAGGAACGCTTCATTCACCAGGCATCGCTCAAGGAGACGCCCCGCCTCCGCGCGTTGTTGAACCTCCCGCCGGAGGTCTCCATCCGGCCTGCCCGGCCGGACCTGGTGGAGTTCTCCGCCCCGGACGGCCGCCCCACGTTCTCCATCATCGACGTGAAGGCCACGCAGGTCTCCACGGTGTTCCACAAGGCGCAAGTGGCGTTCTACTCGCTGATGCTGCGGTGCATGTTGCAGGAACGCGGTTTCGCTGGCGAGATGTCCCTGGAGGGGTGTATCTGGCACATGCCGCTGGCGGGGCAGGCGGAGCCGTGGGTGGAAAAACCCTTCCCTGCTCGTGGCTACGAGGCCTTTGTCATCGATTTTTTCCGGCGGACCGTTCCCGGCCTGCGCGAGCGGCACGTCGAGCGCGGGCGGGACGACACCTTCTTCCACATCTATTTCAAGTGTGAGCAGTGCGAGTACCTGCCGCACTGTGAGCGCTCGATCTCCGACGCGCGACCGTCCGAACAGTGGGACATTTCCGCCGTGCCAGGCCTGTCGCACGAGTCCAAGCGGGCCCTCTTGAACCTCGGTGTGCGGACGGTGGGGCAACTCGCGAGTGTCCGGAACCTCGCCGCCAACCCTGGGGCCTCCACCTGGGCGCTCAAGGCTCGTGGGCAGGTGCTGGTGGCGAGGGCACAGGCGCTGCGGGAGCGCGTCGTGTCTCGCCTCTTGGATCGGCACTCCTGGCTCATGCCGCCGCGCGTAGACGTCGCCATTCACCTTGTCGCGGACCGGGACCCGGTGGAGGGAAACCTCGTCGCGCTCGGCTGCCTCGTCGTACGCGACGGTCGCGCGCAACCCACGGTCGCTGTCATCCGTCACGGCGAGGACGAACTGCACGCCCTGCGGGAGGTGCTGGGCCGGGTCATCCAGGTCCTCACCGAAGTGGACGCCTGGAACGCCCGGCACGACGAGGTCCAGGGCCTCCATGCCCACCTCTTCCTCTATGAGCCCTCTGAAGGGAGCGATCTCCAGGAGGCGCTTGGGCGCCACTTGGCGGACCCTGCCATCCGCACCGGACTCCTCCACCTCATCCGGATGTTCCCTCCGGACGAGGTGCGGGCGGTGGAGCCCGAATACCGCGGCATCCATCACCTGCCCGCCACGGCCCTGAGGAGCGTGCTGGAGCAACTGTACGCGCTGCCGGTGAAGGTAGCTTACGAACTCGCCGGCGTGACGAGGGCGCTCGCGGAGGCTACTCCCCCGCTCACCACGCCCTATTGCCCGGCTCCTGGCTTCCAGCGCCGCTTCTCGTCGCGGCTCTCCGTCGACGTGGTCCGCGCACTGCGCCAGGGTGAAGGGGACGCCGAGGAAGTTCGGAAGGACGTGGAAGCCCGGCTCGCCGCCATGGACTCCCTCATGCGCTGGATCATCCGGGAGAACGCAGTGGCCGGTGAGCCGTTCCTTCGGCTCCGCAAGAAGCCGTTCCGGTTCCAGGCGCAGTTCGATCCGCTCACTGCCACGGACCTGGAGGTCCTCATGGCGCACGAGATGCTTGAGAACCGCGCCGCCCTCCTGGGTGCCCTGACAGAGCTGGCGCGGCCCGCCGACGAGCGCCGCGACCGCTTTCGCTGCTTGGCCAACCTCCAACTGGTTGGGACCTATCCGGACGGCGGCTTCTATCGGATGCGGTTCTTCGTCCCGCCCGAGAGCCGGCAGGCCGAGATCTCCTCGTCCTCGATCGGTCTCATCCTCACCGATGACGATCCGGACCTCCGGCTGGATCCGCAGCGCTGGCGCGAGGTGGCGGTGCGACTCTCCTCGGACCTGGAGAATGGCCAGCACGTGGAGGTGCGGATTGGCCGCAAGCAGCACGATGCCCCCGGCTTCGAGGCCATGCGCCGCCGGGTGGGGAAGGATGGATGGTTCCTGGACACCATCCACGTCGACTACAACACCGAACGGTCGGTGCGTTTCCTCCGTTCGCTGGCGGACGCGAGGCCCTGATGCCCAGAGAGGATGTGCTCCAGTTCTTCCGTGAGCCCCGCCGCTTCGCCGAGGCTGGGGTAGATGAGACGGCTCCCTTGTGGCGGGCGGCCCTTGAGGAGGTTGCCGTTCCCGCCGTCTCCGCGGAGGCGTTCCGGCCAGCGCAGCAGGCCGCGTGGCACGGTATCGCCGAGCACCGGGTGGCGCTCGTACTCGGGCCACCGGGGACGGGGAAGACGTTCGTTCTCGCCTGGATGGCACTGGGCTACCTGGAGCTCCGCCGCCGCCGCGGGCTGCCCTGCCGCATCCTCCTGACGGGCTTCACCCGCAACTCCATCGCCAACCTGCTCGGCGCCATGCACGAGAAGGTGCAGAAGCACGGCTTCGGCGGTACCACCTTCTGCTGGATGGGCTCGGAGCCGCCGCAGGAGATGCCGGAGGACATCCAGGTGCTGGACCCCGCGGACGCTGTGCCGCTGCTGGACCAGCCTCTCCTGGTGATGGGGAGCACCTCGTGGAGCTTGTACAAACTCATCGAAAAGGCGCGTCACCCGGCCGCCGACGGGCGGACAGCCCCCCTCTTCGACCTTGTCTGCATCGACGAGGCGTCGCAGATGGTGGTGAGCCAGGGACTGATGTGCTTGGCGGGCCTGGCCCCCGGCGGACGAGTGTTGGTGGCGGGGGATGATCGGCAACTGCCGCCGGTGCGTCAGGTGCACGAGCACGAGGTGGACGGCCGTCACATCGGCGGGTCCCTGTACGCCTTCCTCCGCGAGGCGCAGGTCGCCGAGTTCCGTCTGGACGAGACGTTCCGGCTCAATGCGCCCCTGGCGAGTTTCCCGTCCGAGCATTTCTACGAGGGCCAGTACCGTTCGGTGAACCCGGAGGCGCGGTTGCGGCTGCGCGAGGGGTGGGAGGAAGGACTCTCCAACTGGGAGCGCGAAGCCCTCGACCCGGCGCGGCCGGTCTGCATCCTGATGCACGAGGGGCCCGCGGCCGGGACGCACAATCCCTTCGAGGTCACCCTGGTGGCGCGGCTGACGCAGCTTCTCCGGGAGCGCCTGTCGCCGGAGGAGGGCGCGGCGGAACTCTCCGCCGGGACGTTCTGGAACGAGCGCCTCGCCGTCGTCTCGCCGCACCGCGCACAGAACGCGGCCATCCGGGACGCGCTGCGGGCGCGCAAGCTGAGCGACGAGTGCGTGGTGGAGACGGTGGACCGGATCCAGGGCCGCGAGCGCGACGCCATCATCGCCAGTTACACCGTGTCGGACCCCGAGTTCGCCCGGGCCGAGGTGGAGTTCATCTTCAGTGCCGAGCGCTTCAACGTCACTATCACCCGGGCGCGGACCAAGCTGATCCTCGTCATTGCCCGACGGCTGTTGGACGTCATCCCGGAGGACGAGGAAATCTTCGACGCCGCGCAGGCGATGCGCGAGTTCGTCTACTCCAGCGAGGAGCGCGGCCGGGTGCGAGTTCGTGGCCCGGACGGCGTGGAGTGGCCGGTCGATGTGCGGGTGCGGAGCTTCGACGACACGGAAGCCCTTCCCCAACTGGAGCCGCGACCGGACGACCGCCCCGCGCTCGAAACCGTCCCGAAACTCACGCCGCAACTGCGGGAGTTGCTCGAGCACATCCAAAACGTCGCTTTGAAGAATCAGTATGGGACCGCGGCTGACTTCGTCGTCGAGAAGAGCTTCGGTCGGAAGCCGGCACTCGAGGAGTTGCGCGCCCTTTGCGGGCAGGGCTTCGTCGCGCTGGAGCTTCGGCCCACGAAGAAGGGGACGACGTTCTGGGTCGCGCGCCCGCTCGTTCCGCCGCGACGCCCCTTTCCAGTGGATCCGGACACGGTCCGCGTGCGCATCGAAGAGGTCATCGAAGCTACGCGCTCCAAGGGGCGGTTCGCGCCCGCCTACGAGAAGGTCCGGGAGCGTTTCGATTGGGTGGGGCCGCAGGGAGAGGACCTGTTCGCTCCCGTCCTGAACGCCCTCCAGCAGGAGGGGGTCGTCCGGTCCGACGTGAACCCCTGGGGTCAGCGGACGATCGACTTGGTGGAGACAGCGACCATGGTGGAGGGGCCTCCTCCTCCCGTCGAGCCGATCGAGGACGGCGACTTCGAACTGCTGAACCGCCTGGAGGCATTGGAGGCGCGGCGGATCAACTTCGGAGTGTTCGAGCAGTGGACCACCCCGCGGGACCTGATCCGGACGCTGGATTGGGAGGAGGCGCGGGTGAGCGCGGCGTTGCGCCGGCTTGCCGAGCATGGCTGGGTGCTGCTGACCGAGGCGGGGCGCGTCCGGAGCCGCGTCGCGGAGCTCGCCCGAGAGGTGCGGTACGTCAAACAGCGCTTCCGCCAAGGAGACGCATCCCGGCGGCCATTCCTCGTGCGGGCGCTCAAGCTGGAACTGAAGGATCGCGACAAGCCAGTGCGCGACCGGCCGCTCTCGACTGTCGAGACCTCGCTCATCGAGCGGTTGAAGGGGCACCCCGAGGCGCAGCGTGCCGTCGCGGGGGTGGCCACCATGCTGCGGGCACGCTTCAACAAAGCGGATCCGGAGCTGGCCGGCTTCCAGGAGCGGGCGCTCGGGAGCATGGTCCCCGCGTGGCTCGGGCTCTCCACGGATGACACCTTCGTCATCACCGCGGAGACGGGCACCGGCAAAACGGAGGCGGGAGTCTTGCCGCTCATGGTGGGCGCGGCCACGGACGCGTTGCGTGGCGTACGAGGGTCGCGCGCGGTGTTGGTGTACCCGCGCATCCGGCTGGCGGCCAACCAGGCACAGCGGATCGCCGGCTATCTCGCGGCGCTCGCCCGCGTCCCAGGCATGCCGCTCCTGACCCTGGGTCTGCAGAACAAGGACGTCCTCGGACACTTCGGGGCTCCGGACGAGGAGAAGGGTTGGCGCCAGGGACCGGGCGGCGCCTTCTCCTTCCCGTTCTTCGCGTGTCCGGAAGGGGAGTGCAAAGGCAACCTGTGGCTCCAGCCGGGCGGTGGCGCGAACGGGGCGGACCTGCTGAGGTGTCCCCGCTGCGGCTGGGAGTTCGGCGGGTGGGTGGGCTCGAAGAAAGGCGTTGTCGAGCGTCCGCCGCATTTCTTCCTGCCGGTGACGGAGTCGCTCCATCAGTGGATGTTCACTCCCGGGCGCGGGCGCCTCTTCGGTGACGAGCCGCCCTACGCCGCGCCCCGGGCTGTCCTCGCGGACGAGATCCACCTGTACTCGCACCTTCACGGGGCCCAGGTGGGCTACGCGCTCCGGCGGCTCATCACCCGAACCGAGTTGAACCGGCGCGAGCACGAGGGCAGTCCCATGCCCACCCTGGCCATCGGGATGAGCGCCACGCTGAGCCGGCCCGACAAGGTCTGGGGGGCCCTGGGCGGGCGCGATCGCGTGGCCATCATCCGCCCAGAAGACGGAGAGCGCAGGCCCAACCCGCGGGGCCGCGAGTACTTCTTCTTCGTGCAGCCCGAGGTGGAGTCCCGCGGGCACGACATCGCCGGGGCGTCCACCTCCATCCAGACGCTCATGTGCCTGGCGCACGGCATGCGCCGGCGCTCGGGGGACGACGGCGGATTCCGAGGGATCGTCTTCCTCGACTCCATCGACAAGCTCAAGCGCCTGCACTCGGACTACGCGGACGCGGAGCAGGGCAACCGACTGGCGCGGCTGCGCACCCGCCTGTTCGACGACGATGCGCACACGGGTCTTCCCCGCCGCGAGTGCTGCGGCTCTCCCGACGCCTGCGACCGCTTCCGCCAGGGCGAGTGCTGGTTCTTCGCCGCCCAGGACAGCCGCCAGCGGACGGTGCGCGGCCTGTACGTGCCCGGTCGCGCTCTCGATGTCTGCGCGAAGCCCATCTTCTCGAAGACGGGGGGACGTGCCGACGAACTGATCCAGAAGAGCGACCTCGTCTTCTCCACGTCGTCCCTCGAGGTCGGCTTCGACGATCCGGAGATGATCCTCGTCTACCAGCACTACGCGCCGCTCAACCTCGCGTCCTTCATCCAGCGGAAGGGGCGCGGTGGGCGAGGGGCCGATGACCGGCCGGTCACCGGGGTGACGCTCTCTGCGTACTCTCCGCGCGACTCCTGGTTCTTCCGGCGTCCCAGGGAGATGTTGGACGCAAGCGGTTTCGAGGTGCCGCTCAACGTGGAGAACTACTTCGTCACTCGAGGGCAGGTGGTCTCTCTGGTCCTGGATCTTGCCGCGCGGAGGCAGTGGCGCCTGGGCTCCGCGTCGGGAGTGGACCCCCGCCTCCTGGCCGAGGTGGATGCGGTGGTCCGGACTACCTTCGGCGATGACGTGTACAAGCGGCTGGAGGTTGGTTCACTGGAGCAGTTGTGGCGAGAGGCCACGAGCGGTGTGACCCTGGTGCCGGGTGGAGGTCCGCGCAAGTGGGCGGAGGTCATTCCGTGGGTCCCCATGCTCCTCTTCCAATCGATCAACCTGCCGCTGCTCGCGGTGGGTTACGAGAGCGACACGGGTGAAGCGAAACAGGACTCCGAGGACATCACGCTCGCTTTCTCAGAGTGCGCGCCGGGCAACGTGACACGGCGGTTCGGCTTCCAGGTGGCGCACTGGATCCCGCCGCGGCCTGGCCGCCAGCCGTTCTGGAGGCCCCTGGGCCACTCTGGGGAATGGCCGGAGTTTAGCCCAGCCGGCAGCGGGACCCTGTTGGATGCACTGCCGTTGGAGGCCCGCCAGCTCGTCGGGGCGAGGCTGCACCCCCGGGTAGTGCGACCCACGTCGCTGGAGATGATGGGCGGAGGCCGGTTCGTCGGGACGGAGTGGCAGGGGGACTGGGTCTACGACGCGGCCCGGCGGGAGGTCCTTCTCTCCAAGGAGCCTTCGACGTTGCCGCGCGTGAATCCCAAGAGTCAGGGCCGGTTGCGTGGCTTCCTGTCCGTCGAGGTGGACGAGGGGGGCGCCGAGCGGCGGCGGGTCCGGCTCCTGGGCTTCCTGACCCCCGAAGTGGAGGTCTTTCGCGGGACGTCCGCCCGCGGGAAACGCACCGGGTTGAAGGTGGCCCGTGTCTTCTGGGGCGCTGACGCGCGGCTCGTGCTGGAGACCGCCGACCGCAAGCGCGAAGAAGCCTACGTCAGCCAGGTGTTCGTCCACCCGGACGACGAGAACCTCCCGAGGGAGGCTGATCGCAGGACGCTCCTCCACGGCTACGAGTTGGAGACGGAGGGCGTCCGTGTTCGGCTAGATGGGGCCGTGTTGGGTGACTTCGTCCGGGCGGAGAGCGCGAGGCTCGAAGTGGAGCCCACCGAGTCGAAGTGGTTCCATGGTCAGTTCCTCCGCTACCTGCTGATGAGCCGGGGGGCCTCTGCGGGGCTCAACCCCTACCAAGTACGCCAGATCGCCGATCTGATGGTGACGGCCGCTGCATTCGAGGGCTTCAGCAAGGAGCTTCAGAAGCTGCTGCGGCGCTGGAATACCGAACTGTTCGCGAAGCTGCTCGAGAACGTCTTCCAGGGACACCTGCGCCAGCACCCGATGCTGACGGCACAGCGTCTCGAACGCCTACGGGAAGTGCTCGCCTCCGCCGCATTCCAGCAACTCATCGAGCGGGCCTGGCGCGACGTGCGTTCGCAAGAGGCCTTCGCCGGCTACCTGCGTTCGGTAATCGTGCATGGGCTGGCCATCCGCCTGGAGCAGGCGTTCGTTCGCCACGGGCGGGGCGACGAGCGGCGCGTTCTTTTCCACGTCAAGCTGCCCGTGCAGTTCGAAAGAGGAGCGGAGGACGTCATCACCGTGGCAGAGGACGGAAGCCACGGGGATGGCACCACGCGCACCTTCGTGGCCCACCTGGACGAGGCGGCGGCGGATCTGGCACCGGAGCTGTTGGCGGACTGCCCGAACGCGCGGGAGGATCGCTTCGTGGCGGCGCTCGTCGGCCGCCCGGCGGCGGACATTGCCCGTTGGCGCTCGTGGGACCCGCGCGACGAGCGGCGTGTCCGGGAACTCGCTCGTGAATTGGGTGTGGACCTCGACGTGGACGCCGGGCCCTTCCAGGGCGTGCTCCGCCTCCTCTACGGCTCTGAGGAGGTGGGCGGTGACCGCTTCGAGCTGTTCACGCTCTACCAGGAAAGCCAGGCAGTCGGCAGCTCGCTGACGCAGGAGATGGGGCGCGATCCCTCCGTCTGGGAGCTGGTGGGGACGATGGTGGCTCGGGCGGAGAGCGGGGACGCGCGTGCGATGGAGTGGCGCCGGCTGTTGGAACGCTACCGGGCGGTGGAGGATGCGGTGCAGGAGGAGTCGCTCAGTGCGGAGGCGCGGCTCGCGGACCAGGCGTACCGGCTCAGTGCCCGGCTGTGCGTGGACGGCTGCCAGGCGTGCCTGCACACCGGCAGCAGCCTCATGGATGGGGACATGGCGGAGGTGGCGGTGAGCCGCCGCCTGCTGGAGCGGCTCGGAATCTTCCTTCGCAGCCGCGCTACTCCAGGCTGAGCTTGAACAGGCCGAGCGCGTTCTGCTCGGCCAGCCACTTCTGAAGGTCCGGTGTGAGATCCGCGAGCGTCGCCCTCCCTTCGGTTACCTGGATGAGGAACCGGACCCTGTCCGCGTCCGTCCCCACGCCCGCAAGCTCCCGCTCCTGGGTCTGGCGTTCGGCGCGGCGGCGGTCGAATTCTTCCCGCGCCGTCTGCGCGGGGAAGCGCTGCTCTAGCGCGAGGCCGGCCTGGGCGGTCTGCACCATCCGCCGGGCGAGTTCCGCCTGACCGGGGAGGCGCTGGAGCGCCTTCGCCAGCTTCGCGGGGGGGTCGAACTCCTCTCGGACGCGGAGGCTCCAGGCGGCCCGGAAGCGGCCTTTCACCTGATCCACGCGCATGCCCACCGTCTGCATCTCCATCCGGATGAGCTGGAGTTCCTCCCGCGTGGGATTCTCGCGGGCGAGTTTTCCGGCGGTGACTTCCAGCGCGTCCAACGCAGTCCTCACCTCCGCCGCCTCCGTCGGCGTCAGCTTCTTCGCGACCAGGGACCCCCAGCCCGCCAGTTGCTCCAGCGTGGCCAGCGACTCGGCTTTCTCCCGCAGGGCACCCACCGCCTGACAGAGTGCGTCACCGAACTGCTCGGCCTGCACCGCACGCTGGAAATCGCCACTATCCAGGGCCTGCTCCAGCGCCCTCAAGGGGTCCAAGGGCGCCTCGCCGCCTACCACCACTCCGATCGTGTGGTCAGCCATGTTCGCCTCCCGTGGGACGCAGCGCTTCACGGATGGCCTGGACCGCCGTCCGCAGCCGCGTCCCCGCCTCGTGCACCGTGCTCAACGTACCGCCGCTGGAGACCCCAGCCTTGTCGAGGAGCGTGCCAACGTGGCGGCGCAGTTGCGTCAGCGCCTCGTTCGCCACCTGCAGGCGGTCCACCATGAAAACCAGGTCCGCTGCGGGCGCTCCGATGGCGAATGCGAGTGCCTCCGGCGGAGCGAAGCCCTCCACCTCTCCTGGGTCTATTTCCGACAGGAACACCTCCAGCCTGCGCATGTCCGGATCGCTGGCCTCCAACAACTTGCGGCCGCGGAGCTTCGCGTATACCTCGCTCCACCGTTGGACGTATTGGAATGGGAGGTGTGCATCGAGTTGGCGCAGCCGCGCGACGACGTTGTCCGCGCTCTTCAGCCAGTCGGGGAGCGAGCGCCGGTGGGTGATCTCGTCCAGCTTCTCCACGTTTCGTAGGATCCGGTTGCGCTCTCCCATCGCGGCGGACTTCAGCCGATCGCTGACGTACGGCGCGTCCTGGGCGAGTTTATCAAGGAGATCCGAAATCTTCGGATCCTCGGCGGGCGACGGATCCAGCTCCAGCGTGCGAGCCAGTCGGATCAGGGCGGGAGCCACCTCTCCCGCGGCGGCGAAGAACTGTGCGCCCCCCTTCCTTCCCTGCGGCAGGCTGGCGAGTTCCCTCAATGCATTGCGTACGTCCGAGCTGGTCCGGCCGACCTTCACCACGATGTCTCCCCAGCCCTGGATGCGGTGGTCGCCGCTCGCCCCGGCATCCGGATCGTACTCATCCAGCAGCGTGTTCCACTGGACGTGGAAAGGATCCTGGGGACGATGCACGCCGCGCAGCCACGCGCGGGCGAGCAGGAACTGCGCGGCCGTGGCCATGGGGGACCACCGTTGGCCGGACTCCGTGAGCGGGACGCGACGGCTCACGTGGGCGCGCGCGAGCTCTGCCAGCTTCCTCAATAGGCGCGCGTACGTCCGCCGGTAGCCTTCGCGGTCCGCCTCGGAGAGATCCTCGTCCCGCGTGCGCAGCGCGAGGAAGGACTCCAGGCCGAGCCAGACCCAGCGCTCGCGCGGGATCTCGAAGTGCTTGAGGGTCGTCTTGCGCGCGCCCGCGAGCACCACTGTCTCCTTGGTGAAGAGCTTGTCCTCGAGGTGGGGATCCAGCCCGAGCGTTCGCCAGGGGAGGTCCTCGAGGATGACGGCCACCTGCTCGCTCCAGAAGCCCTGGTCTTCGAGCTTCTCTCCCTGGGCCCACGCGGCGAGTTGGCCCGAGCGCACCTGGAACTGCTGTGCGTTGACCGTTGCGGCACGCGGAGGCTTCGGGCCACGGGGAGGCTTCGGGGAGACGGTGGCCGGCTTCTTCTCCTTTACATCCGGGCCGGGGGGAGACGCCTCGGGAGCGGGGGAGGCGGTGGACTCCGGCGGGGGCTCGCCCCGTACGGATGGCGGCTCCGCCACTGGGGACGCCTCCGACGAGGTGTTCCCAGCGTCCCGCGTCGCGGCCTCCGGCTTGTCTACCTCGCTGGGGTCGCCAAGCCAGGGCAGTTCGAAGGTCTCGAAGATGCCTCGGGGAATGCCGGCGAAGGTCGTGGCGCCGTCTTCCCTGCGCTGTGTGGAGGCATTGTCGCGCTCGCCCCACCAGGCAATCAGGCGGCGCAGGCGCTCGGCCGTGTCGCGATCCTGAACCTTCGCGGCGACGATCAGACCCAGGCGGCCGATCAGGTTGCGCTCGTTCTTCGGGAGGTTCTCGCTCTCCATCTGGGGCGGGGGGAACTCGCCCCGGGTGACGCTCTGGGGAGCCAGCAGCACCGGCCCGAGCACGCTCTGGATCATCCCGCGCGGCGTGTGCAGTTCCTCGAGGCCCTTCGGATGCTCGAGCCCGGTGTACATGCGGTCGATGGCTGCCTGGTTGAACGGGTACAGCCCCACACCTTGGTGCGCGCCGAACCGTGGGTGGCAGGTGGGTCGGTACGGGCACTGGTCGCAGCGGTTGTAGACGTCCGTCCAATCCCGAGGCGGCCGTTGGTCTATCCGCGCCACCCCCGCCCGTGTCGCGCGCAGGTAGCGCGCCGCGAAACGGACGCGCTCCTCCGACGTCCTCAGCGCCATCCCCTGGAAGCTCTTCTCCCCCTTCTCTCCGAACTGGACGTGGAACGTGATGCGCTGGCGCAGGTTGGCGACGTCGAAGAGCTTCTGGAAGAAGTGCGGCGTCACGCCTGCTACCGTGATCAAGTCGCACAGCGAGCGGTTCGTCTCCGTCTCGCTGCTGGCGATCATCACGTTCATCATCTGGTCTTCGACGCCCTGCACGCTGGTGATGTCCTCGAGCAGCAGCACCAAGCGCTTGCCGCGCAGCGCCAACTCCTGCCGCAGCCGCATGAACGCGTTCTTCAGGGCCTGCCCGCTCACGCCGAGCAGGTCCTGGACGGCGTGGTTCAGGCGGGCGCGGAGGGCGGCGAGGAGGCGGCTGGTGTGCTCGGCCTTCGCGCCCAGTTCCTCCACCACCTGCTCTAGCTCGCGGCCATCCGACCGTGCCCGTTCGATCGCATCTGCTTCCTTGAGGAGCTGGAACTTCGCCCGGACGGCGGTGGGACTCAGCCCCTTGACGGGCCGGACGAGCGAGGCCAGTTCGAGCATGTCGGAGACGGTGAACTCGGCCACCTGTGAATTCCGCTCGCCGCCGAGACCGCTCAGCGTCTCCAGGATGCGCCGAGGCGCCGTCCACTTGCCGCGCGTGGCCGGCGCGTCCATCAATTCGTGGTAGTGCCACTCGTCCGCCCAGTCCGCGTGGATGGGGGCATCCGTCTCGAAGTACTCCTTCCTCAAGCTGTGGGCCAGCTTGCTCTGGAAGTCGAGTGCCCGGCCCGCCAGTGACGTCATCCGCGCTTCTCCCAGCCCAGCGAAGAAGCCCCGGAGGTCCTCCGGCAGCTTTTCGCGCAAGGCGCTCAGGGCCTCCTCCAGGCTGCCCTGGCTCCTGGGGATCAGCACCAGGATGTCTTTGTCCGTTTTGGGCCAATTGAGGGAGAGCCAGCGGATCAGGTGCGACTTGCCCGAGCCCGGCTCACCCTCCACCACGCAGAGCGCGTGTCGGAGCTCGGGGCGGGTGAGCGCCTCCCGCAGACCCTTGTCCGAAGGGCGTTCGACCCACGCCTCCCGGTTCCCGCTGACCGAGAAACCCTCCAGTGGCGCGTGGACGGCCATGAAAAGGGAATGGCTTCCCGCCAGCGCCTCGGTCCTGAGGACCGCGTTCGCGTCCTTCTCATCCCAGCAGGCGTAGCGCTGGAACGTCATGCCTGACCTCCGATGAGCTCCACGGCGCTGAGGGCCTGGATTTCATGCGTGGGATCCGGGGCGAGCCGGGTGGCGCCCACCGTGTCGCCGCGCAGGTGGAGCCGGATCCGGCCGTCGTCGTGCAACTCCCGGAGCACGTCGCTGAGGACGACCGTCAGCCGCTGGGTGGTGCGTCGCCAGCGGACCCGGTTCATGGCCTCCTCGAAGAGCGTCCCGCCGTCCAGGTAGGGCATGCGGCGGGCGAGCGCCCGCAGGAAGTCACCGGGGTCGAGCTCGCGCCCGACACCCAGCTCCTGACCGAGACCCGGGAGTTCCCGCTCCAGCCGGACGGTGGGGTGGGGGAAGAAGGTCGGTAGGACGAGCCCTTCCCACCCCAACCCCAGGTAGATCATCCAGGGCCGCCACGCGGTGCTGTACTTGTCCTTGTTGAACACCTTCTGCTGCTGGGGCTCATCGGCTGGCCGCGGCAGCATGATGTCGATGTGGTCGGCCAGGCTCTCAACGGTCTTCTGCGCGATCCAGGAGGTCCCTTCCTCACGCTCCGTCAGCACGACGAACAGGGCGTAGACCTCCAGCATCACGCGGTCCTTCTCCGAGGGATTGTCCCGCAGCCGCGCGTGGACGAGATCGGCGAAGGCGGGAGGATCGGAAGAGACGGAGGGAGCGTCCAGCAAGAGGAGGTTGCCATCATCGCGGATGAACCCCAGGCTGCGCGCGCTGCCGATCGTCTGTTTGGCCGCGTCCGTGGAGTTCTTCTCTCCACGGAGGATGGAGGGCTGGAGCCAAGCGACCGTTTCGTCATAGCCGAGCCGTCCACCGTGGGCTTCCAGCAGCTTCAGCAGGGTGTGGACGCGCTCGGGGCGACCCATGGTGTCCGTGAGCAGACTCATCTCGCCTCAGTCCTTCCACTCATCCAGTTGCGCCTCCGACAGCGGCGCGCGATTGGAGACCACCTGGCCGACGGCGCGGCCTCCCAGGCGGAGCCCAGGCTCCGCCACGACGAACAGCCCGGGGCCATCCAGGTGTTCCTGGAGGGCGACTCGGAGCGCCTCCTCGTTGCTCCGCGCGTCGGGTCCTCCCGCCCGCATGATCAGCGCGGTTCGGACCCGGGCGGGCCGCCACTGGCCGGCGCGGGTGCTCCCAGTGAGGTAGGGGAGCTCGAGCACGAGGCCTTCGAGGTCCTTGGACGCCGAGAGCACGCGCGCGAACGTGGGTCCGGTTCCGGCGGGTACCACGAATTGGCGCACGTGCGCGCGCAGAAGACGCCGGACCAACGTGTCCACCTGCGTGAAGTCCGGAGAGTCGGCGTGGACGAGGATGCGACCGGTATGCGTGGCCGGCGCGGTGGAGGGCCACAGGGCGTCCAGGCCGCGGAATTCAAAGTGGCTCGGGTGTGGGGCGTCCTCCGCCCGGCAATATGGGCAGCGGCCGCACGGCAAGAGCGGCGGCGGGTCGGCTTCCACCAACTCGAAGACGGAGCACAGCATGCAGCCTTCGTCCCGGTTCTCCAGTGCCTGGCGGAATCCATGGTGCCGCTGCTGCGCCTGTGCCACCTCCTGTTGCCGCTCGGCGAGGAATTTCAGCAGCCGCGTCCGGGCCTCTTCTCCGGTGTCGAGGAGGACACCGTCCTTCACGTCGAGCGTCCACTGGTCGCGGTCGTCCTCGATGGAGAGCACCTCCACCGCGCCCTCTCCGTACCGCTGCAGTTGGTTGATCAGCGACGCGTTCCATTGACGGTTGTAGGAACCCTCGCCGCGTCCGGGCCGGGGGAGGGTGATGTCCACAGTCATGCGCGTGTAGCCGGTGTCCGGAGCCGTGCGGAGGCGGCCATGGCGTCGTGCGTCCGCGACGAGTGCCCACCAACGCTCCTCAGCCTTCTCGGTCCTCATCAACTGGCCCAGGGACATGCTTCTCGCGAGCTTCTCGTCCCCCTGCGTCCACAGCAGCAGCGCGAGCGCCTGATGCCCATCCCGGCCGGCCCGGCCGATCTCCTGGTAGTACCGGGCGGCGTCCTCCGGCAGGCAGGCATGGACGACGGCGCGCACGTCGGTCTTGTCGATGCCCATCCCAAAGGCAGCGGTGGCCACCACCAGGTCCAGCTCCCCCGCGCGCCAGCGGCTCACCACGTCGCCCCGCTCGCTCCCGGTCGTCTCGCCGGTGATGACGGCCAGGCGCGTGTAGCCGCGCTGCCGGAGCTGCCGGGCGATCTCCTCCGCGTCCCTCGGACGGGTGGTGTAGACGAGCGCCGGCCGGGGCAGGACGTCGAGAACCTGGAGCAGGGCGGCATCGCGTCTGGCGGGATCGCTGAAGTCCTGGACGGCGAGGTCGAGTTCCGTCCGGGGGCATCCGGCCGCCACGGGCAGGAACGTGCCGGCGCCGTATTGCTTCTCCAGCAGCGCGTGCGCCTCGGTGCCGAACGTGGCGGAGAGCAGGACGGTGCGCAGCGCCGGGTTCTTATCTCGCAGCGCCTGGACGAGGCCGGGCAGTCGCTGGAAGTCCGGCCGGAAGGTGCGCCCCCAGCTCTCGATGATGTGCGCCTCGTCCACGAAGAGGCCCTGGAGGTGTCCCCGCAGGACGGAGCTGCGTTCGGAGGAGGGGCGGGCCGCCTCGAGCAGCGCCTCCCGGGCGGACGTCAGCGCCATTTCCGCCGACATGAACAGGAGCGGCACCTCGCCCCGGCGGAACCGCAGGAGCAGGTCCTCCCGGGCGCTGTGGGAAAGCTCCCCGACGAGTGCTGCGCTCCCATGCAGTTCCGGATCCTCTTTCAGCACGTCCGCGTGGGCAAGCGCGAGTGCGACGGTGGGCACGATGACGACCGCGCAGGGACTGCTGTCCTTTGATTGCTCTCGCCACCTGAGGGCCCCCAAATGGAACAGGAGGCTCTTGCCGCCTCCAGTGGGCATGCTCGCGAGCAGCGTGGCGCCCGGTGGCATCGTCAGCAGCGCCCGGAGGGCGGCCTTCTGCGTGGGATTCTGGTACTCGGAATACCGCGAGAGCCGGAGGAGGGCGCCGTCCGCGACCGTGGGTTGTCGGAAACGGCGGAGCATTGGATCCAGCTGGAGGATGTCCCGCAGCGCCTCGGCCAGTTCCTCGGGGACGTGCTGGAGCCGGTCCACCGGCACCAGATCGAACGAGAGGGAGGGCCGCGCGCCACGCCCCGGG
This sequence comes from Archangium violaceum Cb vi76, assembly GCF_000733295.1. GTDB lineage: Bacteria > Myxococcota > Myxococcia > Myxococcales > Myxococcaceae > Archangium > Archangium violaceum. The sequence continues at coordinate 28,576 of NZ_JPMI01000231.1, forward strand.
CGAACCGAGAGGCCGAACCGGTGCAGCCACTCCGGTTGGCGCTCTCTCGGGGAGAACTCCGCCTCGGGGAGCGTCAGGTGGCCATCGCACAGGCGGACGGCTTCTCGGAGCATGACGCCCCGGTCGGCGTCTTCCCTCCGTGACCGGGTGAACGCCTCGAGGGTCCGTGACAACGCGCCGTAGCGCCAGGCGAGGGCCTCCACGCCCGGAGACGCGTTCGCTTCCTCTCGAGCGCGGTGCGCCCTTGCCTGGGTTTCGGCGATCACGGCGCCGATGTCAGCGCAGTCGGGGAAGTCCCAGTCGCTCACGTTTTCCCTCTCACGCGCCCAGGACCATGGCCAGAGCATCCAACTCCACGGTGGCCTGCCGGACGGAGTCCACCAGCGCCCTGCGGACGTCCAGTTCCTCACGCGCGCGCGCCGCCTCGGCCGGGCTCTCGCGTTCGCTCACGCCCTGGTAGTAGCCGAGCTCGTGCTGGAGGAGATCCTCCAGCACGTCGGCCGCCATCTCGTGATCCTCCTTGATCGTCTCGCGGGCGATCTCTAGTGCCCGCGCGACGCCGCCACGGGTGGCCACCCAGAGCGCCGGCGTGGCGAAGGCGGACAGTTGTTCGTGCTCCACCTTCGGATCGAGCTCCTTTCCCCTGTACGGGGCGAGGAGCCGCTCGCGGAGCGCTGGATCCGTCACCACCACGGGCTCCTCCTCGTTGCGAGGATCGATCTTCAGCACCACCTGCTCGATCCGGGGCCACAGCTCGCTGCGGGCGCGGACGAGCAGCCCTGCCGGGACGGTGCCGCGCAGGACGTTGCGGACGAGGGCGACCAGGAAGATCTGGCCGCGGTTCTGCGGGCCGAGCCCGGATCGCCGAAAGATGGTGGCTCGCCCGATGGGCGTGGTGTCCAGGGCGTCCACCAGGGTATCGACGAGGCGGTGGCCTGGGGCGAAGAACTGGACCCGGTTCTCCTCCAGCGCTCGTTTCCGGCTGAAGGTGCCCGCGATGCGCTCCGTGCGTCCGACGCCGAGCAGCGGCGCCTCCAGTTGATCCGCCTCCCACTGCAGCTGGATGAGGTTGTTCCCGATGCCGTCGTCCCGGAACCCCAGCGCGCGCGACCAAGCAATCAGCGCCTTCTGGGCGGGCTCCGGATCCGTCCCCTCGAGGATCTCGGCGAACTCGTTCGCCCTGTCCAGCTCCGGCCGGGAGGAGTCCAGCGAGGTCTCGAACTCCTTGTCCGTCTCGGCGAGCCGCCGGTCGATCTCCTCCCGCAGCCTTTCGGCCACGCCCTCTGTGTCCTTGCCGTACGCGGCGTCCGAGACGGATTGCTGGAGCCGCAGCAGGTCGAATTCCAGGCCGCCGATGGAGCGGTCCTGGACCTGGAACACCTCTGTGTGCAGCTGGACGAGCAACTGCTCCGTCCGGCTGGGGCCATGCAGCAGGACGGTGTGGATGGGGTGAGCCTGCGGACGGCCTATCCGGTCCAGCCGGCCGATCCGCTGCTCCAACCGCGTCACCGACGCGGGGACGTCGAGGTGCAGCACCGCCCAGGCCATCTCGAAATTCCGACCCTCGCCGCCGAGCTCATCCGAGACGAGGACGTGGCACCTCGCGTCGGTCTGGAACTTCCATGCGGCCTCTTCGAGCTCTTGTGGATCGAGAAGATAGTGGAACAGGCGCATGCCCGCCTGGGGAAGCTCTTGGTGGAGGTACCTCCCGAAGTCCTCCACGTTCTCGCGCTCCTGGGAGAAGACGAGGATTTTGCGCGCCCGATCCTCCGCGAGCCGGGCTCGGATCCAGTCCACCGCCCAGCGAAAACGCGCACAGGGCCCTTCTTCCACCCACTCCTCGACGAGTCCCTGCGCCTTCGTCCGCCAGGCCCCCTCGTCCGGGAGCGGTGGCGTGGTGGCGATCAGCCGTTGGATGAGGCTCGTCTCCTCCTCGGCACCTGGATCGCTCCGCAGCGCCCGCGCCAGCCCCGGGGGGGAGAGCTTCATCGGGCCCTTGAGTGCCTCCTTCCGCGCGCGCAGGAAGGCGAGGAAGTGCTCCGCGGTGGTGCAGGCGAAGCGCTGGTACAAGCCACGCAAAGCCCACTGCTCCACGGTCAGTCCAGGCGAGGCGGAGAGCCGGTCAAGATGTTCGGCCAGGAGCTTCTCCACCGCGGTCGCCTCGTACTCGGCGACCTGGCCCATGCGCGGGTTCCGGGGGAGGTCGAGCACGGCCAGGGTAGCACGGCGGGTGCGGATCAGACGGTGATCGATCCGGTGGAATTCCTGGACGTAGCCGATGAGCTGGTCGAGAGCGTCTTCTCCTTCGCCCGAGCGGAATTGCCCGAGCAGTTTCTGGAAGATCGGGTCATCGGAGGCCACCTCGTCCCAGTACCCGGCGATGTCGGCGATGGCGACCTCGTCGAGCGCCTCGCCGGCCTGGCGGGTCGCCTCCAGCAGTTCGGTGCTGTAGGCCAGGGCATCCCAGATGCGCTTCTTCGCATCCAACCGGTGCTGGAGGGTAGCGGTGTCCTCGGGAGAGTAGACGTCCGGTGACACCAGGGCGAGGAGCCCCAGCAGTCCCTCCGTCTCTCGCTTGGACGGAGTGGCCGAGAGGGCGAGGAAGCCGTGGGCGCGCTCCGCGATCTTCCGGAGCCACGGGTAGAGCTGATGCCGGGGCGGCACCTGGTGCGCTTCGTCCACCACGACCATTCCCCATGCACGCTCGGCGAGCAACGCACGGAGGTCCGCGTGTCCCTCCAGCGCGGTGGTGGAGACGATGAGCCACTTCTGCTGCGCCAGCAGGTGGCGCTCCGACGTATCCGCCTTCTCCCAGCGGGGAGCGGACACTTCGGAAAAGACCCGTGCGCCGAAGCGGAGGTACAGCTCGCACAGCCACTGCCGGGCCATGGCGCCCGGGGTGATCACCAGCACTGGGCAAGTCGGATCCGCCGCGGTGAGAGCCTGGATGACGTAGCCCGCCTCGATCGTCTTGCCGAGCCCCACCTCGTCCGCGAGCACGAAGCGGGGGGCGCGGTTCCAGAGGATGCGCCGGACGGCGTACAACTGGTGCGCGAGTGGGCGGACGCGGGCTCCGAAGAGGGTGGGGATGCCTTCCGAGTCCCGGTGGAGTTCGTAGAGGGTGTCTCGGAGGTCGCGCCGGGCGAAGAACCGGCGGGGGCTGCGGTACTCCGCGTTCTCCAGGAGCCCCAGCGGATCCTTGCTCTCGGACGCCAGCGGGATGACGTGGGACTCCTCCACCCACTCCTCCACGCCGTCCAGGCTCACCAAGCCTCGGCGTAGCGCTCCCCCGACATCAACCGAGAGCAGCCGGGCGGTCCGGTGCGCCGCTGCCGGCTCCTGCGGGACGACATGCACGGACAGCCCCTCGTACAGCGGAAAGGGGCGGAGTTCCGTCGCGTCCACCGTGAGCGTTTCGTGCGCCTCTCCTCGGAGTGGGTAGACATTCAGCCTTCCGGCGACACCGCCCTGGACCCGCACCGGGCCGAGTTCCGGATTGCGGAGGAGGTAGGCGAGTGCGCCCGTGCTCAGGCCCGTCGTCGAATTGGCCTTCGTCATTTAGATGGAGTCTCCGATTGCTCCTGGCGCTGCCAGCGTCCGGAAGATACTACTGCGGGAGCGACCTGCGGGCGGTTCATGCCGGGGGCGCTGTGGGACGAGATGGAGAACACCCGCAGTGTACCGCGAGGGGTCGAGGGGCGCCCAGAGCGGTCGGCTACAGTACCTGCCATGACTCGGTCCCCTCCCGCCCCTGTCGCCGCCCGCGCTGGCTGTACCTCCACGGCTTCGCCTCCGGCTCAGAGTGGAGTTGCCCCGTTTCGGAGGGTCAACTCCAGTGGCGCGCTCTGCCGAACTCACAGACACTTCTGCAGCCTCACCGGCACTAGCCCGTGCCCTTCGATGCTCTTCGTCCCGAGGCTGGCTCCAGCGAGTGGCCGGCGTGATGCTGAAACTCGACATCGTCACCGCCCGCAGCGTGCGTTCCGTCTGGGTCCGCGCGGATGGGGGCCTGGAGGCGCGGGTGGTCCCGGTGGCTCCGGAGGTATTAGTGGGCCAACGAGATGCTTCAACCGGGGCGGTGTGATGCTGGGAACGGGGGTTCGGCGGAACGGGAGGGGCGGGCGGCCAGGGTGGTGAGACCGGCAAACTCGACCTCACGGTCATCCATCCCCTCAATGACTTCCCAGGTGCAGCCTCCACGGTGCGAGGCGGCTTGCGGTGTGGTCTCACGGCCGACTGGCGTCAACGGATGGTCGCGCACATCAGTAGTGTCCGGGGCCGCCCGGGTGCGGAGCAGGTGGCCCCGGTCACCCCGGCAAGGACTGCGACTTCCCCATCAGTGGCCGTGGTGGCGGGCACGGTGGCCCACGGGGAAAAGGGTCCTGATGGAACATGCGTGCTCTAACTGCGCGTGCTGTCTACTCCGCGCTCGTAAGCGCCGCCCGCCCGCAGCTCCATTGACGCGTCGGCCGGCTGGCGTCTGCTCGGGACACCTTGCGAGGCCAGTCTCCGTGAGCCATTTCTGAGCCACGCCCCGGCCACGGACGGCCATTCCCGGCCACTTTTCCCTCGAAAATGACGACTAATGCTCTCGAGAAGTGCGACTGAAAATCCCCATGTCGGTGGTTCGATTCCGCCCCTGGGCACTTCCAAAGAGTTCCGCAGCACATCGAGGCCGATACGGATACGCACTCCGTATCGGCCTTTCGTGTTTTCAGCTCCTGGGAACTCCCCTTGAGCCACGACACGGGGCCGTGCTCAGACGGCCCTGGGGGCAGCGCTTGCTCAGCGACGTGCGGCGCGTGCGGTCTTCTCAGCCTTCGGCGCCGGCCGGTTCCACACTAGGCTCTTGTATTGACCGATGAGGTGGTTGGCGAGCAGATCGATGTCCTTGGACGTGTTCTGCAACTCGTTCCACTTGCGCAACTGCCCGCCACCGAAGTCCCAGTGACCGGTGGTCCACCGGCACATGTCCTTGAGAGGCTGGAGGTCCGTCTCGTACTGGATGACCGTGGGGATGTACGAGTCGTGAAGGCGATCGCTGATGGTGTCCATGATGAACCCCATGCTGACGATGCCCGCTCCGTGCATGAGCCGCGACTGCCTGGGTGGGAGCCCCCAGGCCGCCTTGAAGACCCGGGCGACCGCGTTCCAGTAGTTGCGCAGCAGCTCCAGCATGGGCTCGACATCACCCTCCAATGTGCCCGGGTGCTTGAACTTCTGGAGCGCGCCATCGCTCAGACTGTTCTCGAGCATCTTGAGGATGGAGTTGTCCTTGATTCTGCCCGTTGGATTGGTCGCGGTCTGGATCATTCCGCGCAGGGGCGAGCTGATGTCCAGGTTGAGCCGCTCCAGGAGTTGGGCCGGGAGCCGGCGCCGGTTGAGGAGTGTCGGTAGCTGGGCGGTCGTCTTGGGGAGCAGTTCGTAGATGAGACCCTTGGGCAGGGGCTTGGTCGAGTTGACGAGGATGAACTGCTCCGTCTGCTGGCTGACGTCGTTGGTGATGAAGGCCGTCACGCAGATGGGGAAGCGCTCGACGGATGCCTCGCGGATGGCCGCCAGGCGCTGCTGGCCATCCACGATGAAGCCCGGCTTGCGCTCATCGGAGAGGTTCTCCTCCACGGGGATGGTGATGAATCCCGGGCGCGCGTAGTCCGTGGGCGAGCTGCCCTTGGCCGCCTCGAAGCGCACGCGCGAATCGAACGCCAGCACGATGGCGTTGGGTACCATCGGCGAGGGGCTCTCGAGGTAGTTGCGGATCTCCTCGATGTGCGAAAGCACCTCGGGCCGCTGATAGCCATGCAGGCCGCCATCCTCGTGCCGGTTCACGCGCGAGATGGTGGCGAAGCGGTGGACCAGCTTTCCATCCACCGCGAAGGAGTACAGCTTGCGTCCGGGGGACTGCTGCACTTCCACGGCGGGAAGCTTCAGTTCTTTCGACATGTTTCTTCCCTTGCTCATCAGCCGCGGGCCTGTGCTTTCAGCCGGCGCGAGGGCTGCCGGGACTCCGTGACGGGCTCCTGGTGCGAGTCCAGCCCGAGCTGCCGCAGTTGCTGGTACAGGGTCCAGATGTTGTGGAAGCCCCGCCTCCGGTTGCGCTCGGCGCCCCGGAAGAGGATGACGTGGTATTTCAGGCTCTGGCACACCTCGCAAGGGCAGCGGCGCCAGGGCGCATCGGTCAGCGTCTTCTCGTAGGCGGGGGCGTGGTTCTTCTTCGTGTCCGGATCGTAGAACCGCTCGTACTCCATGAGCACCTCCACGACCTGGGCGACCGTACGCCGGCCCTCCTCGAAGAGCTTCATGGCCTCCAGGCAGGCCCGCTCCAGCCGGCGCGCCTGCTCCTGGGAGACCTGCCCGGAGGAGATCTTCCGCTGCAGGCCGGGGTTTCCCTCCACCTGGGGGATGCGGATGGCCGTGTACTTGTACGTATCCGAGTAATAGTTGTCGCGGTCGTCCTTGAAGGCCTGCCGCAGTGGGGACGTGCTGTCGAAGGAGGCGACGCCCAGGCGGAAGAACTCCTCGATGTGCTCGGTGCGTGTCACGCCCAGCAGGTGCAGACGGGTGCCCGGCTTGCGCACCGTCTGGATCTCCTCCAGGCACGCGCGGAGCTCGGGCGTCTTGAGGGGCACCATGCCGCCGAGCGCGATGTAGCCGTAGCCCATCTTCTGCAGCGCCTTCACCGCCGCGGCGTAGGACTTCGGGCTCCAGCCCTGGGCCACGCCGAGCGGCTCGAAGGAATGGTGCCCCGCCTTGTGCTTGAGGAGGAACTCCTCGGCCAGCTCCAGCGTGAGCTTCTGCCTGTCCCGGACGGCCTCGGGGAGCTCCACTCCGGAACCCGGCGTATCCGCCGCGGGCTTGAACTCGAGGATGACGTGGTCGAGCGACACGCCCATGTCGAAGCGGCAGCTCTCGTAGAACTCGAGCACCTCGTCGACCGAGTACGGTGGGACTTCCTCGGCCACGTAGGTGAAGGCACCGCAGTCGCCCATGATCTTGAGCGGGTGGGGAGCCCGGTCCAGGCGGAAGAACGCGGGGGCGCCGCGTCGCAGCAGCCGGTGGCGCTGGGCCGCCGTGTAGCGGCTGCCGAGCACGCCGAAACCATCGACGATGCCCTTGGAGACCAGCAGCCCGTCGAAGGCGGGCGTGGAGAAGATCTCATGGGCGTAGAGGTCGTCGAGCTGGCGCTGGCGGGCCGCCGAGCGGCGCTCGCGCTCGAAATCGAAGGTGGGATCGACGAGATCCTGGCTGTCTGGCAGGAAGAACTTCAAGCGGATGTCCGTCGGTTGTTCAAGTAGGCGCGAATCAATGTGCTGGAGAGCAGGCGGATGTGCTGCGGCGTGTTCTGGACCTCGTTCCAGGCCAGTCCGCCGAGCTCCTCCCGGTTCCCGTCCGTCCAGCGGCAGATGGGCCGGATGCGAGCCAGCTCGGCCCGTACCACCTGGGGTGTCCGGGCGCCGTTCAGATCGATGCTGCCCATGACCTTGTCCATGAGCCGTCCCATGGCACAGAGGCCGGCGCCGTGCATCAGCCTGCTGCGGGTGGGAGGACGGCCCCAGGCCTCGGGGAAGGTGTCGCGGACCGCCTTCCAGTACATGAGGAGCAGCTTGCGCACGGACTCGAAGTCCGTCTCCCCGCTGGCGATGTTGCGGTAGGGGAAGAGGGCCCCGCTGGGGGAGGAGAGACTCTCCTGGAGCATCTTCACCACGGCGGTGTCGGTCACCACGGCGGCGTGGCGGGCGTCGGAGTCCTGCGAGGCGCGCCGGATGAGGCCCCGGAAGGGCGATTGAGGATCCCGGTTGAGCAGATCGCACAGGGCCGCGGGGGCCCTGCGGGCCGCGAGGTTGCTGGGCAGCAGCGTGGAGACCTCGGGGAGCAGCTCGGTGATGAGGCCGCGCGGCAGGGGCCTGGTGTTGTTGACGCGCAGGAACTGGTCGCGCTGCAGATCCACCTCGTCCGCCACGAAGGCATTGACGGGCACGGGGAAGTCCTGCCGCTTGCACTGCGAGAGCGCCAGGGCCCGCTGCTGGCCGTCCACGATCCACGCGGGCTTGCTCTGGCCCGGCCCGGGCAGGGGGATTCGCAGCGTACCGGCCTCGGCGATACCGGAGTCCACCTTGGGGCCCCGGATCTGCTTGAAGAGGGTGCTCGAGGACAGGGCGAGGATGATGGAGTTGGGGAAGAGCACCTGGGGGCCGTCGAGGTACTCGGTGATGCTGCGCACGTGGCGCTTCACCTCGGGGCGCTGGTAGCCGAGCAGGGCCCCACCCTGGTCCCGGGACACACGAGACACATCGGCCACCCGGAGGAGCTCGGAGGCCGTGAGGGTGAAGAGGTACAGGGGATGCCTGGGGTGCTGCTCGATGCGGATGGCACGGCGCAGCAGGGCTTCGGGCTCGCGGCGGCTCATGCGCGCTCCTGGAGCGCGTGGAAGAGCCGACTGAAGCGCTTCTGTTCACAGGCGAGGCCGCTGTCCCTCAGCTGCCGCAGGGTGGCGCTACAGGAGAGTTTCCGCGTGCGCAGCGCCCGCACGATGAACTGGCGTACCTCGTCGTCCGTCATGGGCGTCCGCTCATAGCGCACGGGGGGAGCGCTGCGGTGGATGAGGCCCTCGTAATACTCCCGGGCGTGGGCTGCGTCTACTTCGCTTCCCTCGTCGCGGGCGCGTTCGAGGATGTGCCGGGCGACGCGGGCGTGGAGCGACTGGCGAGCGCCTCCCAGCTGTTCCTGGAGGTGGGCGTTGGAGGGAACCTGGTGGGGCGCCAGAACCCCTTTGAAGAGGGGCGCGGGCGTCGAGACGATGAGGAGGTGCTCGGGTTTGCGCAGGGCCTGTGCCGCATGCACCAGGTCGTCCGTGAACGCGGCGACATAGGCGGGTGAGGCCACGACCAGGATGCGGGCGTGGGGCGTGGACTCCGCGAGCTGACGGATGTGGCGGGGCGAGCCCGGCATGGGGCTGGATTCCCGGGCGAGTGCCTTCCACCAGTGTTGGAGCAGCTCGCCCGTGGGACGGGACTCGCCCTTGGGGATGACGGAGTCCTCATGGCCTCGGGAGAAGGTGGCCGAGTACGGGCGGATGGGGGCGCTCGCGGGGATGAGCCCATATCCCGCCGAGGCCACCCACAGGTGGGAGCGCAGCCCGGCCTGGGTGGCCAGGGTTGGCAGCTCCAGGACGACGCTCCAGTGATCGCCCGCGTAGAGATCCTGCGCGGGGTACGTGGGATGCGGGTGGTCCCGGAGGCAGTTCCACCAGAGCCGGGCGCGGGATTCGGGTGCCGTCGCCTGGATCGTTCGCAGGTGGAGCCCTGGAGGAATGGGCGCACGCTTCCGGTCGCTACACGTGGCGATGATGTGGAGATCGGTCGACATGGCACCCGGAACGGCTGGGCGCCGGTATACCCGCAAGCGGGGGAGTGATCGAATCCCCGACCGATGATGCCGATGATATCGGCGTGCGCTCTTGGGCGTCCGTAGGCGCCCGCGGATGACTCTCGATGTAATCCTGGTGAACATGACCTCCGCGGTTGTATCGCCGGAATCTCCGGGAGAGAAGACGGTTTTCCGGATCTGTAACGTCGCGGAAACTGTAGGCAGCCTGGTGTGGAGTGGCGTGCAGTTACACCCATGGTGCGAACGGTTTTCAGTCGATGATCAAACCCACCTGAGTGAGCAGGGCCTCGTGTTTCTCGCTCGGAAAGTGGTCGTTCAGCAACGTGCGGGCGATACGGTGGAGCAGTTCTGGCCGTGCGCGGAGCAGTTGGTCGTACTTCTCGACGAAGCCGCCCCAGACATCCGCTCTTCGCAGAGCCGTCAGGGTCGGATCGGTATTGCTCTGGCGCAGGACGAACTCCGCCCTGTTCCGGACCTCGACTTCCCAAAGTCCATCGTGCTGGAGGCGCCAGAACGGGTAACCCGCATGCGGTGTGCTCCGTACCTGGCCGTGGCTTTTCAGCAGGGACACGAGCCTGGGCTCGAGCTCGAGGAATGAGGCGAGCCTGGGTTCGTTGCGCTGAATGCGTCCCAACGCGAGGAGCAGAAGGAGCGGTTTGTGTGCCGCCCTCTGTCCCTGGCGCCTCCAGGTCTGGAGGTTCTGGACGGCATTCAGAAGCATCTGCTCTTCGGTCATGGTGTCGGGCGCACCGTACCCCACGCGGCATGAGTCCTGGCACCACCGCGGTGGGTTGGTCCAGCTCCCACCCCCTGTCCCACGAGCCAGGGGGAGTGCACCCCGGGTGTGGGCATGCAACCTCCCGTCCGCGTGCCAGCCGGGTAGCTCCGTGACAACGAACGTGGTGGGACGGCTTGCATCCGGTACATTCCCCCCTTGCCAGGACCCCGCAGTCGGGGTCTCTCGGCAGGGAGTTCCATGACACCACGTGTGGAAGAGACGGATGTCCTCATCGTCGGCTGCGGCCCCGTGGGGGCGCTGACGGCCAATTTCCTCGGACTGTACGGGGTCCGCACGCTCCTCATCGAGCGCCAGCCCACCCCCCACGGCCTGCCACGTGCCATCACGTGTGACGACGAGGCCCTGCGCATCTACCAGGCCGCCGGCCTCGCCGAGCCCATGGATGCCCTCATGTACACCGTCCCCGAGGTCCAGATGACCGGGGCCAACGGTGAGCTCTTCGCCCGCGTCGTCATCCAGGGGCTCGACTTCGGCAACGGCTTCCCCGCCCTCCGCTTCTTCAGCCAGCCCTACGTCGAGGACGTCCTGCGCCAGGGCCTCTCGCGCTTCCCCCATGTCGAGCTGCGGTTCGGCCAGTCCCTCGAGGCCTACTCCCAGGACTCCCACGGCATCTCCGCCACCGTCCGCGACGCCACGGATGGCTCCGAGCGCACCGTGCGTGCCCGCTACCTGCTGGGCAGTGACGGCGGCCGCAGCACCCTGCGCCGCCTCGCCGGCATCGAGATGGTGGGCTCCACCTATGACGAGCAGATGCTCGCCATCTCGCTCCTGCTCCCCGAGCCCCCGCCGCCCATCTGCCGCATGGTGTGCGATCCCCACCGTCACATGTTCGTCGCCCGCTGCTCCGGCAACGAGATGCGTGTCGACGCCACCATCCGCCACGACGAGAAGGTCGAGGACCTGCTCCGGCCCGAGCGCCTCCGCGAGTTCATCGCCCCCTTCGTGGATCCGGATCGCGCCACCATCGTTCGCGCCGCCGCCTACGTCTTCAACCGCCGCATGGCCTCGCGCTGGCGCGACGGGCGGCTGTTCCTGCTCGGCGACGCCGCCCACCTCATGCCGCCCGTGCTCGGCCAGGGGCTGTGCTCCGGCCTGCGCGACGCCCACAACCTCTCCTGGAAGCTCGCGTCCGTGCTCCATGGAAACGCCGACGAGCGGATCCTCGACACCTACGAGCAGGAGCGCCGCCCCCACGTCGAGGCCATGCTCGACACCAGCGTCCAGATGGGCCGCGTCGTGCTCACCGGCAGCCGTCCCATGGCCATGCTGCGCGACAACGTCTTCCGGGCGCTGGATCGCATCCCCCGCGCCCAGCGCTTCATCCGCAACTTCGAGTTCAAGCCCCGGCCCCTCATCTCCCGCGGCTTCATGCTCGGCGGCTCGCGGGCCCACCGTCAGGCCCCCGAGGGCACCTACTTCCCCCAGCCCCGCGTGGGCGCTCCGGGGGGCGAGGTGGTCCGGCTCGACGAGCTGCTGGGCCCCGGTTTCGCCGTGCTGGTGCATCCCGACACCCGCGAGACGGCGCGCCGCGGTGCCCAGGTGCTCGCCGACAGCATGGGCGCCCGTTGTCTGAACATCATCCCCCCTCGTTCCGGCCAGGCCCAGCCCGGTGAGGTGGTGGACACCGAGGGCAAGCTCGACGCCTGGTTCCGCGAGCACAAGGTGGAGATCGCCGTCCTCCGTCCGGATCGCTATCTCTACGGGGCCGTGCGGGGCTCGCACCTCGCCTCGCTCTCCACGGCGCTGCGGGGCTGGGTCCACGGCTCGCCGGTCGCCATGGCGCCGCCCGCCGCCGCGTCCGCCCTCAAGTCGTCGGTGGGCTGACGGCCGGAGCCGGTACCGAGGAATTTCCAGTGGGTCCACCCGTTGGGTGGGCTCTTCGAAGCATGTGGAGGGAGAGCGGATGCTCAGACAGAAGTTGCTCGTCACGGGGTTGGTGCTGCTGGCCGGGACGGCCGCGTGTGCCCAGGGCCGGGCCGCGGCGCCCGGGACGGCGGCCACCACCGCCGCGCGGAAGCCCGGCGCCCAGGTGCGGACGAAGACGCTGAAGAACGGGTTGAAGGTCATCGTCTGGGCGGACCCGGACAACCCCAGTGTCGCGCTCTACAACTGGTTCCGCGTGGGCAGCCGCAACGAGCGCCCCGGCATCACCGGCCTGTCCCACTTCTTCGAGCACATGATGTTCAACGGCGCGAAGAAGTACGGCCCCGGTGAGTTCGATCGCGTCATGGAGGCGCACGGCGGCCGCAACAACGCCTACACCTCCGAGGACGTCACCGTGTACCAGGATTGGTTCCCGCGCTCGGCGCTGGAGAAGATCTTCGACCTGGAGGCGGACCGGCTGCGGGACCTCGCCATCGACCCGAAGGTGGTGGAGAGCGAGCGCGGCGTCGTCTACTCGGAGCGGCGCTCCAGCGTGGACAACGACAACAACGGGTTGCTCATGGAGCAGGTGCAGGCCACCGCCTTCGTGGCCCACCCCTACCAGTTCCCCGTCATCGGCTGGCCCTCGGACATCGAAAGCTGGAAGCAGGCGGACCTGGAGCGCTACTTCCGCACCTACTACGCGCCCAACAACGCCACGCTCATCGTGGTGGGAGCGGTGACGCCCGAGGAGATCTTCTCGCTGGCGGAGAAGTACCTCGAGCCCATCCCCGCGCAGCCCGAGCCCGAGCCGGTGCGCACCCTGGAGCCGCCGCAGCAGGGCGAGCGCCGGGTGGTGGTGCGCAAGCTGGCCCAGGCGCCGCTGTTGCAGATGGCCTTCCACGGCCTCAAGGCCAGTGACGCGGACGCGCCCGCGCTCGACTTGCTGGTGCGCATCCTCACGGAGGGCGACTCCTCGCGGCTGCACCGGCGGCTGGTGGAGGAGGAGCAGGTGGCCATCAACGTGGGCGGGTACCGGGGCGCGGGGTTCGACCCGTCGCTCACGTGGATGCTGGTGGACCTGCCGCCGGGTGGCGATCCGGGCAAGGCCGAGGCGCTGCTCGACGAGGAGCTGGCGAAGGCGGTGTCCGCGGGCGTGAGTGACGCGGAGTTGCGCAAGGCGAAGAACATCGCCGTGGCGGAGTTCTGGCGCAGCCTGGAGACGAACAGCGGCCGGGCGCAGGCGCTCGGCACCTACGAGGTGTTCCACGGCGACTGGCAGAAGCTCTTCAGCGCGCCGGAGCGCTACGAGGCGGTGACGCGCGAGCAGGTGCGGAAGGTGGCCGCGCGGGTGTTCGCGAGGAACAACCGCTCCGTGGGCGTGCTGGTGCCCGAGGCCGCGGCGGACGAGGCGAAGAAGGAGGCGGCGCGATGAAGGTGATGAACGGGAAGGTGGCGCTCGCGGCGCTGCTGGTGGCCTCCTCGGCGGGGGCGCAGGAGACGAAGACCCCGGCCCCGGCGGCGCAGCAGGTGCGCCAGGACGCCGCGAAGGACGCGGTGAAACTGCCCAAGGCCACCGTGCTGGAGCTGAAGAACGGCGCGCGGCTGCTCCTGGTGGAGAAGCACGAGGTGCCGCTGGTGTCCTTCAGCGCGAAGGTGCGCGGTGGGGCGCTCGGAGATCCGGAGGGCAAGGAGGGCGTGGCCGCGCTCGCCGCCGAGCTGCTCCAGAAGGGCGCCGGCAAGCGGGACGCCGCGCAGTTCGCCGAGGCCGTGGACAGCGTGGGCGGCGTGCTCGGGGTGGCTTCCAGCCGCGAGTCACTGGAGATCGGCGGACAGTTCATGTCGCGCGACACCGCCCTCATGGTGGAGCTGCTCTCGGACATGCTGATGCGGCCCCGTTTCGACGCCGCCGAGCTGGACAAGATGCGCGAGCGGATGGTGTCGGAGCTCGCCGCGGCGAAGGATGGAGACCTGCGCGGCCTCATCGGCACCTACTTCCAGGGCTTCCACTTCGGGACGCACCCGTACGGGCGGCCGGTGGGCGGCAGCGAGGCCACGCTGGCCACCCTCACGCGCGAGGACGTGCTGGCCTACGCGAAGGCGCACCTGGGGGGAGATCGGCTCATCCTCTCCGTGGTGGGCGACTTCGACGCGAAGAAGCTCGGGAAGCAGCTCGAGGCGGCGCTCGGCGGGTGGAATCGCGCGGGCACTCCGGTGCCGGTGGCTCCGCCCACCCAGCCCCTGAAGGGCCGGCGTGTGCTCCTGGTGGACAAGCCGGACGCCACGCAGACGTACTTCTGGGCCGGCAATACGGGCATCTCGCGCACCGACCCGGCCCGCGTGGACGTGTCGCTCGCCAATACGGTGCTCGGCGGCCGGTTCACTTCGTTGCTCAATACGGCGCTGCGGGTGAAGTCCGGGCTGACGTACGGCGCCGGCTCGGCGGTGCTGCCCGGCATCCAGCCCGGCCCCTTCGCCGTCTCCTCGTACACCAAGACGGAGTCCACCGGGCAGGCGCTGGACATGGCGCTGGACGTGCTCGCCAACTACCGCCAGCACGGCATGGACGACGCCACGCTCTCCTCCGCCAAGGAGTACCTGCTGGGCCAGTTCCCTCCCACGCTGGAGACGAGCCAGCAGATCGCCTCCCGCTTGTCCGAGCTCGCCTTCTACGGCCTCGACTCGAGCGACGTGGATGAGTTCGCCTCCAGGGTGTCCGCCGCCGACAAGGCCCGCATCCTCGCCGCCATCCAGCGGGTGATGCCCGCTCAGGAGGACCTCACCCTCGTGCTCATCGGCAAGGCGTCGGCCATCCGGGAAGTGGCTCGCAAGTACGGGCCCGTGACGGAGATGAGCATCACGGACCCGTATTTCGCTCCCCGCGGGACCGCGGCGAAGGCTCAGTAGGCGTATACCCTCACCCCAGCCCTCTCCCAGAGGGAGAGGGGGCATACACGGATGGGTCCCTCTCCCTCTGGGAGAGGGTCGGGGTGAGGGTCTTCCTCCGTGCCCGCGCGCCTACTTCGGCAGCGCCGCGTAGCGGTCCATGCACTTCTTGTAGCGCCTGTTCACCGACTGCGCGAACCACGCCGTGGACTTGTCCCCGCTCATCTTCGGGCTCCGGATCGTCACCGTCGGCAGTTGCTCGTAGTTCGGTGTCTCGCCCGTCTGCTCCTGGTACACGCGCTTGATGGCGCTCCAGGTGTCCGTCTCCTCGAAGGCGAGCTCCTTCTCCTTCTCCACGTCCTTGCGCACCCGCCGCTCGCTCACGTCCTCCGGCACGTACCGCTCCCGGAACGCCAGAATCGCCTTCAGCGAGTTGCTGTCCTCGTCCACCGGCTCGCCCTGCTTGTCGTAGGCCAGCAGGTCTCCGTCCGTCACCAGCTTGATGCCCGTGAGCCGGCTCACCTGGGACTGCACCGCCGCGTTGCGCGAGGCGTAGTAGCCCGCGTTGTAGTCCGCGAAGCGGTAGAGCGGCTCGCTGTAGTGGGCCTCGTAGCCCAGCAGCCGCGCCGTGCCGTAGTACACCCCGCCGCTGCGCGTGTAGAGCTCCTCGCGCACCCGCTGCAGCGCGCGCTCGTCTCCTCCCGCCAGCTCCTCCGCGAAGCGCACGCTCACCTGCATGGAGCCCGCCGTGGTGATGGGGTTGAGGTCCTCCAGCCGCGTGGACTTGACGAGGCTGCTCGCCACCTGCGCCGCGAAGTACGTCTTCGGGTACTCCGTCTGGTAGTACTCCAGCAGCTCACGGAAGATGCGATCCAGGTCCCGCTCCGTCTTCACCTGCGCGAGCCGCTGCTCGAAGTTCTGCGAGTAGCCCGGTGCCTTGCCCTCCAGCAGCCCCTTCACCGCCGGCGGCCCCAGCGGGCCCAGCTTGTCCGCGTAGGCGTCCAGCTTCTCGCGGACGATGCGTGACAGGCCCGGCACCGCCGGGTTGGCCTCGAAGCCAGACTCCTGCTCGATGACGGCCAGCACCGAGCACACCGCCTGCGCAGAGGGGTACTGCCGGTGCGCCTCGAGCGCCGCCAGCACGTCCTCCGCCCAGCCCTCCCGTTCCTTCTCTCCCGGTGGCACCAGCTGCGTCGCCTGCTCCACGGTGACGCGCGGGGGCAAGGGCACCTCGGGCCGCGTGTGCCGGGGCGCACAGGCCGCCAGCGCCGCCAGCCCGCACGCGATCAATACATTGCGGCTCATGTGAAAAAATCGCGCACCGTTCCATGTCTCCGAAGAGGAGACAAGGGGGACGGAGGTAACGTTTACAGCCTTCGTAACAGAAAAATTCCTGAAAACCATCACAGCCTCTTGTTCACGGCTTAAATCGGAGTTCAAGTGAACGGTCTCTTCTACCGAGGAGTATTGCTTTGGCTCATCGAATGATGCGGACCCTGTGTGTGGCCTGGCTGGGTGCGAGCCTCGCCGCTTGCGGTTCGACTGTGGACGTGAACGAGGAGGCGGTGAAGGCGGGGGAGAAGGACGTTGACATCCAGGCGGCGCTGGCGCGTTTCAAGGACGTGCGCGTCGTGGGCAGCGAGGCCGGTGTTCCGTACGCGGTGACGGGCCAGTTGGGCCGGCTGTCGCCCTCGGGCAGCGTAGGCGAGCTGCGTGCCAAGGACGAGCTGCGTGAGGCGGTGGTGGAGCTCGCGCCGGTGTTCCGCGTGAGCGGCGAGGACCTGGTGTTCAAGCGCTCCTCGGTGGACGAGCAGGGGCACCGCCACCTGCGCTTCCAGCAGACGCTCAACGGCCTGCGCGTGGTGGGCGGTGAGCTCGTCATGCACGCGGATGGTACGGGCAACATCTACGCGGTCAACGGCTCGCTCCGGTCGGGTGAGCAGCTGTCCGCCGCGGCGCGCGTGGCTCCCGAGGCCGCGCTGCGTGCCGCCGAGGTTGGCTCCTCCGCGCGGGGTGCTTCCGCCCAGGGCGAGGCGAAGCTCGTCTACGTGCGCGCCGAGGGCAGCTCCGAGCTGCGCCTGGCCTACGAGGTGTCCGTGAAGGGCGAGCGTCAGGGCATTCCCGCCCATGATCTCGTCTACGTGGACGCGCAGCGCGGCGGCGTCCTCCTGGAGAACCCGCTCATCCACACGGCGCTCAACCGCCGGGTGTACTCGGCCAACAATGGCTCCACCACGCCGGGCACGCTCAAGCGCAGCGAGGGCCAGGCGGCCATCGGTGACGCCCATGTCGACACCAACTACGACATGCTGGGCACCACCTACAACTGCTACAAGACGCTCTTCAACCGCGACTCGTACAACAACGCGGGCGCCACGCTCACCAGCACCGTCCACTACGGCAGCAACTACGTGAACGCCTACTGGGACGGCACCCAGATGGTGTACGGCGACGGCAACGGTGTGGACTCCATCGAGCTGGGCAAGGATCTGGACGTCACCGTCCACGAGCTGACCCACGCCGTGACGGACTCCGAGTCGGACCTCATCTACTCGGGTGAGTCCGGCGGTCTCAACGAGTCCATGTCCGACATCTTCGCCGGCGTGTGCGAGAGCTGGACGCGCAGTTGGGCCGTGGACGCGGACGTCTTCAAGATTGGCGAGGACATCTGGACGCCCGGCACCGCGGGTGACGCGCTCCGCTACATGGATGACCCGGCCCGGGATGGCGTGTCGCTCGACTTCTACGGCGACTACTCCGCGGGCGTGGACGTGCACTACAGCTCGGGCATCAGCAACCTGGTGTTCTCGCTGCTGAGCAAGGGCGGCGTGCACCCGCGTGGCAAGTCCACCAACGTGGTGCCGGCGATTGGCCCGGAGAAGGCCGGCCGCATCTTCTACAAGGCCAACACGGACCTCTTCACGGCCAGCACCACCTTCGATCAGGCCAAGACGTACACCCTCCAGGCCGCCGATGCGCTCTACGGCGCGGGCTCGGCCGAGTCCCTGGCGGTGAACGAGGCCTGGAAGGCCGTGGGCGTGCCGCCTCCGCCGCCGGTGATCGATCCGCTGACCAACGGCGTGGCGGTGACCGGCATCTCCGGTGGAAAGAAGTACTACTCGCTGCAGGTGCCCGCCGGTCAGGCCAACCTCGTGTTCGACATCAGCGGTGGCACGGGTGACGCGGACATGCACGTGAAGTTCGGCGCGCTGCCGACCACCAGCTCCTACGACTGCCGTCCGTACGCGGGTGGCAACACGGAGAACTGCGCCTTCACCAACCCGGCCGCGGGCACCTGGTACGTGTTCCTGAACCCCTACTCGGCGTTCTCGGGTGTGACCCTCAAGGGCACGTACAGCGGGACTGGCGGTGGCGGTGGCACGCCGGTGACCCTCACCATCAACGACAGCGTGGCCTCGGGCGCGGCGGACAACTTCGGTCCGTACAGCGTGGTGGCGGGCACCAAGTTCAAGGTGGTGATGTCGGGCTCGGGTGACCCGGACCTCTACGTCCGCTTCGGCGCGGCGCCCACGACCAGCACCTACAACTGCCGTCCCTACAGCTCCGGCGCCTCCGAGACGTGCGACCTGACGGTGCCCGCGGGCCAGAGCAGCGCCTACGTCATGGTGCGCGGCTACACCGCGTCCACGTACTCGCTGAACATCAGCTACACCCGGCCGTAGTCCGGGTGGGCAGGATGGATTGACGGGCGGGCGGCTCTCCACGTGGGGGCCGCCCGTCGTCTTTTCGCGGGGCCACTACCGCCGCAGCAGGATGTCCCGCGCGAGGCTCTCGCCTCCGCCCACCAGGTCGAACGAGGCGCGCACGGGAGTGCCCTCGCTGATATCCCTCAGCGGGATGTGGCGGCCCCGGCGCAGGCCACGGCTGCGGCCGTCGATGCGCAGCTCGTAGACGTTGCCCTCGTCGTCGCTCACCTCGATGGTGCCGGGGCGCACGCGCTTCACCCGGCCATCCACGGTGCCGCTGGCGATGGTGACCGCCTCGGCGGGCTCGGTGGCGGAGATGCTCGCGTTGCCGGCACGTGCCGCCTCCGCGGCTTCCAGGAAGCCGATACGGTCCTCGTCCGGCAGAGCAGGTCGGGCGGGCTGGCTCCCCGGCCGCTCCCTGGATTCGGAGTCCGTCTCCAGAATCCGCGAGGGCGGAGTCTCCGCGTCCGCTCCGCTCGCGAGGTGCTCTTCCGCCGGTTCGCTCTGTCCGGCTCCGGTGTCGGAGTCCGCCAGCTCTGGCAGCTCGACGAAGTCGATGGTCTGGACGGGAGTGGGTTCCGCTGGAGCCTCGGTGGCCACGGTGACCTTCGTGCCTTCCGTTGCCGGCTCCGGCTCGCGGCAGCCCGTCAGACAGAGGACACAACAGCCCAGCAACCCCCAGCCCACGCCCCATGCCGCCATCCCGCCCACCCCCCAGTGCCGTCCGGAAGGAAGGTGGGGCGCCGGGGCGGGCGTGGCAAGCCTCCCGTCCGGACACCTGTTCACGGGGCTCAGCGCACGGGGCCGCCGACGCGGGCCTGGATGCGCTGGAGCTCGTTGCCGAGGAGGGTCTGCTGACCGCCCCCGTAGCCGCGCGATTGGATGAGCGAGCGCACCTCGCTGGCGCGTGCCTGGGGCTCGGGGTGGGTGGCGAAGAAGGCGCTGACGAAGTTGGGGCTGGAGCCCTGCATTCGCGCGAGCTTCTCGAAGAAGCGCGCCATCGCGGCCGGGTCATAGCCCGCGCTGTCCAGGAACTGCAGGCCGCGCTTGTCCGCCTCGCGCTCCATGCCGCGGGTGTACGCGGCGAGGTAGCCCTGGGCGGCGATGGCGCTGCCCACCTGGGCGAGCAGGCCCGGGTCGTTGCCGAACAGGAGCTGCTGCAGGGTGCTCAGGCCCACCTGGCTGGCGAGCTGTTGCCGGGCATGGCCCGAGGTGACGTGGGCCACCTCGTGGGCGAGCACCGACGCGAGCTCCGCCTCGCTGTCCGCCGCGCGGAGGAGGCCCGAGTAGACGAAGATGTGGCCTCCGGGCAGGGCGAAGGCGTTGACGGTCTCGGGCGCGTCGATGACGGTGAACTGGAAGGGGTAGGGCCGCTCCTCCCGGGGCGCCTGGGCCACGAGGCGCTGGCCGAGCCTGTCCACGTAGCTCTGCACCAGGGGATCCTCGAGGACCTTCTCCTGCCGCCGCACCTCGGCGGAGAGCTGATCCCCCAATTGGCGCGCCTCCTCGGGGCCGAGGACGAACTCTCCAACGGCCCGGGTGGCGGGGCGGGTGACAGAGGCCACGGTGCCGCAGCCCGTGCCGAGCAGCAGCCCCAGCACCGAGAGAGGGGGAATCAGAGCGCCTTTCATGGGTCTCCAGATGTGCACCGGGCACGACTGGAACAACGCGGTGGCCGGGGAAAGCATCCAGGCCGCCATGCGCTCAATCACCCCTCTCCCCTCGGGAGAGGGTCAGGGTGAGGGTATGTCGCTCCCCGGGTTCCCCCCTCGCCGTCCGCGCCACCGCTCCATCAACTCGCGAGCACTGCCACCGCGCTCGAGCCGTGCGTCCACCACCGACAGGTCTGGCGCCAGCTCCAGGACGAACGCGAGTGTCGGCTCGCCGCGCAGGTGGTAGCGCAGGTCTCCGATCCGCACCACGGTGCGCCCCTGTTCGCCGGAGGCCGAGGAGATGACGGGGAAGCGGGCCCAGGCGAGCGCCTCGTGCACGGTGGGGACGGCGCGCACGGAGGCGGGGAGGGCCGCCACCGAGGGCCGGGGCAGGCGGCGCTCCTCGCGCGGCGGCTCGCCGGGGGACACGGAGCCGGCCACGTACTCGGAGGGGAGCACGGCCACATAGCGCCAGGTGGTGAGGGAGAACCACGCGGGGAAGACCTGTACGCGCTCCGCCGAGGGCCAGGCCTCGCGCACGCGGGACGTCAGCGTGGCCTGGAGGACGACGCGCAGGCCCACGTACGCGGCCGAGCACGCGAGCCCCACGAGCAGGGCGCGCCGCCACCGTGCCCGCTGGCGCCAGGCCCACACCGCACCGGCGAGCAGCGGAAGGGTGACGAGCGGGTCCACCACCAGGGTCCAGTCGAGCGTGAGGCGCCGGTCGGAGAAGGGGAGGAGGAGGCGGGTGCCCCAACCGGTCCACAGGTCGGGCAGCAGGTGGGCCCCGCAGAGCGCGAGCAGGCTGGAGAGGTAGACGGGGAGGAAGCGGGCGCGGCGGAAGACGAGCAGGGCGAGCCCCGTGGCGGCGAGGGCCACGACGGGGGCGAAGGCGAGTGCGTGCGACAGGCCGCGGTGGGCGCGCAGGGCGTGGTCGACGGAGTTGGCGGCGGGCAGGAGGGTGTCGAGATCGGGCAGCTCGGCGGCGAGGACGGAGCCGAGGAGCACGGCCTTGTCGGTGGGGGAGAGGGGCGAGCCTGCGGGGGACTCGGGCCGGCGCAGCGCGCCGAGGGCCAGGCCCAGCAACCCGTGGGTGAGGTTGTCCATGCCGTCATGCTCCCAGGGCGTGGGCCACGGCGCTCACGTGTGTGCGCACGAGCTCCCGGGCGCGAGTGAGTTCCTCCAGGTGCGTGGGGACATAGCCGAGGCACAGCACCACCTCGTCCTCGGGAGCGGCGCGCGCGCCCAGCGCGGCGTAGTCGAGCGTGCGCGAGAGGGGCTCGCCCTCGGTGTCCGGGGTGAAGCGGCCGAACACGGCGGCGTGGGTGTCCCGGCCGGGCGCGGTCTCCTTCAGGGCGAAGAGCTGACGCACGGCCTCGAGCGTCTCCGGTCGGGCGGCGAGCACCTCGGGGTCCACGGGCCCCGCCAGCTCCCACTCGAGCAGACGCAGGCAGCCGCGGACGAACTCCACGTCGGTGATGACGAGCCCATACAGGTACCAGTCCGCGCACGCCGCCTGGACGAGCCGGGCCTGCGCGTCCGAGAGCCAGGTGAAGGAGGGGCAGGTGAAGGTTTCACAGATGTCGGCGCGGTAGACGCCGCAGTCGCGCAGGTCCGCGCCGCCCGTCACCTTCGGGTGGCCGAGGCAGCCCACCCGCGTGCGCTCCGCGTCGAGGAAGCCCAGCAGCGGACAGACGCGCACGGCGGGGAAGAGGGGAGGCGTGGCGTGACGGGCCTCGAGCAGGGCCCGGGCCGCGGCCTGCCAGGCCCCGGGTTCCCTGGGCAATGGGGCGAAGGTGTCCGTCTGCGTGGCGAGACGCTCGGTGAGCGTGGCGCGCGAGTGGTCGCGGAAGTTGTAGAGGCCGCAGCAGGCGCCGCACGAGGCGCCACGGCCGGGCTGGCACAGGTGGAAGGAGACGGACACGGTACCTCGGGAGGCTAATCCCCTTCAGGGAAATGATCGAAGGGGCTCCATGCTCCCTCTCCCCCCCGGGAGAGGGTTGGGGTGAGGGTATCCGAGCCCGTTCTTCCAACCCGTGGCCCTCGGTGTGGACAGGGGATTCAACCCGGGACCCTGGCA
>NZ_JPMI01000232.1 GCF_000733295.1 Archangium violaceum Cb vi76
ATCCGAGCCCGTTCTTCCAACCCGTGGCCCTCGGTGTGGACAGGGGATTCAACCCGGGACCCTGGCACCCTCACCCCGTCCCTCTCCCGAGGGGAGAGGGGAAATTGTCGCGGACCTACCTGGAGGGGTAGCGCCTCACCGTCTTCTCAGAACCACTCGGGCCGCATCCGCGTGTACGAGTCCTCCCCTGAGCGGCACAGCGCCACCAGGTGTGTCACCCGCGGCAACTCCGTGTTCAACCAGTACTGCGCCGCCGCCAGCTTCCCCTCGTAGAAGTCCCGGCCCTCGCCGCCACGCGCCAGGCCCTCGCGCGCCGCCGCCGCCTGCACCAGCCATCGCCACGACACCGCCAGCACCGAGAACAACTCCATGTAGTCCGCGCTGTGGCGCAGCATCCGCTCCACCTCGCCCGCCATCCCCGCCGCTCCCAGCTCCATCGTCAGCTCCACCACCTCCTGCAATGCCCGGTTCAGCGCCTCGCCCCACGCCGGCTCCACGCCCGCCTTCCGCGCCCGCTCCACCGTTGCCCCCACCTCCTCCGTGAAGGCCTTCATCGCCTCGCCCCCGGCCGCCATCACCTTGCGCCCCAGCAGGTCCAACCCCTGGATGCCCGTGGTGCCCTCGTGGATGCTGTTGAGCTTCTGGTCCCGCAGGTACGCCTCGGGCAGGTACTCGCTCGAGTAGCCGTAGCCCCCGTGCACCTGCACCGCCAGCGCGTTGGCCTCGAAGCCCTTCTCCGCGGGGAACGTCTTCGCCAGCGGCGTGAGCAAGTCGAGCAGCAGCCCCGCGCGCCGGCGCTCCTCCTCCGTCTTCCCGTGCGCCGCCACGTCCGCGTGCCACGAGGCCACCGCCAGCAGCGACAGGCCGCCTTCGACAATCGCCTTCTGCCGCAGCAGCATCCGCCGCACGTCCGCGTGCTCGATGATGGGGCGCTGCGGCCGCGCCGCGTCCTTCTCCCACGCGGGGCGCCCCTGCGGCCGGTTCTGCGCGTACGCCAGCGCCTCCTGGTACGCCACCGAGGCCGTCGCCACGCCGTTGAGGCCCACCATGATGCGCGCCTCGTTCATCATCTGGAACATGTGCGCCAGGCCCTTGCCCGCCTCGCCCACCAGCCACCCGCGGCAGTCCCCACCCTCGCCGTAGTTGAGCGCCAGGCTCGGCAGCCCCTTCCAGCCAATCTTGTGGATGGCCCCCGCCACCCGCACGTCGTTGTCCACCAGCCGTCCGTCCTCGGGCCGGCGCGAGGGCACCGCGAAGAGCGACAGGCCTCGCGTCCCCGCCGGGGCGCCGTCGATGCGCGCCAGCGTGAGGTGCACCACGTTCTCCGTGAAGTCCTGGTCCCCGCCGCTGATGAAGATCTTCGAGCCCGTGATGCGGTACGTCCCATCCCCCACCGGCGTGGCCCGCGTCTTCACGTCCGCCAGGCTGCTGCCCGCCTGCGGCTCGGTGAGCGCCATGGTGCCCGTCCACTCGCCCCGGTACATCCGCGACATGAACTCGTCCTTCAGCCACGGGCTGCCGAAGGCCTGGATGAGGTGTGCCGCGCCGGTCGTCAGCCCGATGAAGCCATACGCGCTCAGGTTGGCCGCCATCAGGTACGCCGAGGCCAGTGAGTACACCGTGATGGGCAACTGCTGGCCTCCCGCCTCCACCGGGTGCGTGGCCGACAGCAGGCCCAGCTCCACCAGCTGCGGGTACAGCTTGCGCATCAGCGGGTGCACGTGGATGCGCCCATCCCGGAACGAGGGCGGCTCGGTGTCCATCAGCCGGTACGTGGGCAGGAGCACGTCCCGGGCGAAGCGGCGCGTGCTGTCCAGGAAGAGTGTGAACGTCTCGCGCGAGTGGTCCGCGAAGGCCGGGAGCTGGCACAGCGATTCCGTGTCCAGCACCTCGTAGAGCTGGAAGTCCACGTCACGGTCGGAGAGCAGCGGATTCGAGGCGGGGGCGGTCATGGGGCGTGTGTTATCCCATGGCCGGAGAATTGCTTGGAGTTTGTCGAGCCATGAATCTCCGGACGTTTCCTCCCCAGGTCGAGCAGCTCGCGCGCCAGTGGCGCGGTGAGGTCCTGACATCGTCGACCTGGACCCAGGTGGGAGACGTCATCGAGCACTTCGAGTCCGAGCCGTTCTTCGTGCGTTCTTCGGAGGGAGAGACCGGGCTCGCCAAGCCGGGCACCGTGGAGCCTCCGGTTCATCAGCTTCCGAGGGCCGCGCACGAGAAGATCGCATCGGATCTCGCGTTCGACCTGGGGCTCCCCGTACCACCTGTCCTCCTGTGGTCGCGCTCCGGAGCGGGGCCGAAGCAGCAGCGGTATGCGTCCATCTCCGCGCTGGCCTTCCCGAGAGCCAACCCCTGGGCGATGGCCGCCAGGCTGTCTTCACGCCTCCTCCCCCGGCTGGCGGCCGTGGCTTCCGCGATGGCCGTCTTCGACTCCTGGGTGGCGAACGCGGATCGGCAGAACGATGGCAACCTGCTGGTGAGTGAGGATGACTCCGTCAGTCCTCCGGTGCTGCGGGTGGCATACCTGGATTTCGCCAACTCGCTCGCGTACCGCTGGGGAAAGGGGGAGCGGTGGTGGAAGTGGGAGGAGGGGGTTGCCTGCTACCCGGACGGAGTGCCGTGGGATGTGCGGAGCATGGCGTTGGCCATCGGCGAGATTGAACGGTTCCCGCCCGCGACGCTGCGTGAAATCGTGAATAGAATTCCTGGTAGCTTCCTGTCGGAGCAGCATCGGACCGCCATCCGCGAGGGACTGTCGTACCGTCAGTCCAGGATTCGCGGCATCATGGCCAGCATGTACCCGGGTATCCCATGAGCCTGGACAAGGTGTGGCTCTCGTTCGTCGATTACCGTCCCGACCCGGCTACTCCGGAGAAGGACCGGATTGCCCTGGGGTGCATCCTCGAGGCTCGCGCGAGAAGGAGCGGACTGTTCTCCCTCGCGGGTCGTGTGTCACTGACCGAGCCCGAGCTCATGATTATGGACCGTATCGGTCGAGAGACACTCGTCCATCCCGCGGACTTCTTGAGGCAACAACTTCGAGAGGTTCTCGATCGGGCTGGGGGGGCCCTGTCTTTCGAGCAGGGGGGCGCATTGCGCCAGCTGTCTCAGGTGCATCGCTGGTCGCTCTACGTGATGCCTCCCCGGTTGATCCGTATCGAACGCCACCTCTCGCAGAACAACACGCAGGCGCTCTATTCAGCCACCGGGCAACTCTTCATCGCGCGCATGCTGGGGCGGGATGTATCGCTGGACAGGACGCTGCGAGCGAAGCAGATCATCCCGGAGGATTGGCGCGCCCAGGTTCCCCCTGCCTGGCAGATTGCTCAAAGCTCACTCTCGGCTCCCATGGAACCGCGAGCACAGCGTTGATGCACGCACCTCACCAGCGATGTGACAGGCCCGCTCCCGCGTACACCGACAGTGGCGGCGCTGGCTCGAAGTAGCGCCCCCGGCTCGCGTTCACCCGCACGTTGTCGCTGTAGCGCGCCGACAGCAGGTTCTGGATGCCCAGGAACGGGCTCACCTCGAACACCCCCATCGTGAAGCGGTGGCCTACCCTCGCATTCACCACCCAGGACGTGTGCTCGCGTACCGTGTTCGCGTCGTCCGCGTACAGCCCTCCCGCGCTGAACACCTCCACCGCCGCCCGCGCCCCGCTCGCGTGCTGGTACACCGCCTCCGCGCTCACCTGGTTCGCCGGTATCCCCGGCACCTGCTTGCCCCTCAGCTGCTGACCCTGTGACACGTAGTCCCGGAACGTCGCCTGCAACGCGTTGTAGGCCGCCCTCACCCTCAACTCCTCCGTCACCTTCGCCTCCAGCGCCACCTCCGCCCCCATGTGCCTCGAGCGCCCCGTGTTGCGGAAGTACGCTCGCGCCCGCTCGTCCTCGAAGCGCACCAGCCCGTCTTGTATCCACACCGCGAACAGCGCCACGTCGTAACGCAGCCGGCCCCACAGCAACCCCCGCGCCCCCAGCTCCACCCCGTTCGAGCGCTGGGGCTTCAAGTCCCTCGACAACCCGCCGCCCGTCCCCGCGGGCACCGCCAGCTCCGTCGTCGTCGGCGCCTCGAAGGACTGCGTGGCGCTCGCGAACACCGACACCTCCGCCCTCGGCGCCCAGATGAGCCCCAGCCGCCCCGTGGGCTGCTGGAACGTCCGCGCCCCCGTCCCGTCCCCGTCCTCCTTCAGGAAGTCGTCCACCGTGTAGCGCGACACGTCGTACCGCGCCCCCGCCACCAGCGTCAGGCGCTCGCGCAGCTCCCACTCCTCCTGAGCGAAGACGCCCAGCCCCAGCACACCCTCGTCCTGGTCCAGCTGCAACACGTTGCCCGGCTGGCCTTCCGTGTTGTCGAAGTTCTTCCGCCGGTCCGCCTGTGACTGCACCTCCGCCCCCACCGTGAAGCGGCTGCGCAGCCCGAGCAGCGGCGCCCGGTTCCCGTAGCGCACCGACACCCCGTTGAACGCCCGGTCGAACGCCACCACCGTCTGCGGCAGCGCGTTCTGGAAGCGCCGCAACGCCAGGAAGCCACTCGCCTCCACCTCGTGCGCCTCGCCCAGACGGCGGCGGTACGTCAGCCCCAGCCGCCCCTGCCGCACCGACTCGCCCGCCCGGTATTGCGCGTTGAGCGGCGAGGCCTGTTGGGGGTCATCCTCCACCTCCGCCCGCGTCAGCCCTCCCGCGTCCCCCGCCTCCGGCGCGTCCACCAGCGACAGCACCGCCTTCCATTCCGAGCTCTCGTCCGGCGTCCAGCCCACCTTCCCGTTCAGCAGCACCTGCTCCGTGCCCGACAGGCTCCGCCACCCCTGCTGCGCCAGCCGAGACGCGCCCACCATCCACCGCACCTCCCCGCTCTTCCCCCCGCCCTTCACGTTCAGCTTCCACAGCCCGTTGTCCCCGTTCACCGTGCGCGCCTCCACGAAGGGCCGATCCGGGCCTTCCTCCGTGGTGATGCTCACCACGCCCCCCGCCGCGTTCCCGTACAGCGACGAGGCCAGTCCCCGCAGCACCTCCACGCGCTCCGCCGAGCCCATGTCCAGGCTGTCCACGTTGCTCTGCCCGTCCGGCAGCGTCTCCGGAAAGCCGTCCACCCGCACCGTGATGCCCCGGATGCCGAACGCCGAGCGCGCGCCGAATCCCCGGATGGACAGCCGCAGGTCCTGCGCGGCGTTGTTGCGGCTCTGTGTCACCAGCCCCGGCACCCCCACCAGCGACTCGTGGAGGCCCAGCGTGGCACGGCCCTCCTGGAGGTCCTCCCGCTCCACCACGCTCACCGCCGCCGGTGTGCGGCTCAGCGGCGTGGGGACTCGCGGCGCCACCACCGTCGTCTCCCCGGGGGCCGTCTGGGCCAGGGCGGCCGAGAGCACTGCGCAGGGGACCAGCCAGGACATGTCGTTATCTCTCCACCTGCACGCCCTTCCAGAAGGCGATGTGTCCCCGGATGTTGTGCGCCGCGTCCTTCGGCTCCGGGTAGTACCAGGCCGCGTCCTTGTTCACCTTCCCGTCTACCTCCACGTCGTAGTAGCTCGCCACCCCCTTCCACGGGCACGTGGTGTGCGTCGTGCTGTCCTTCAGCACCGCTCGATTCACCGCCTCCCGCGGAAAGTAGATGTTGCCCTCCACCACCTCGTAGGTGTTGCTCTCGGCAATCACCGCTCCGTTCCACATCGCCCTGGCCATGGTCGTCTCCTCGTGTCGGCCTTCCCCGCATCTGTGCCTCGCGCCCGTCCGCGACGCCATGTGCGGTGGGCTCCAGGGGGAGCGGGCAGGTGAGTGCTTCACACCCGGTCCCCCCCGGGAGGCCATCCCCGTCGAGGGAGTGTCCGCTGGTGGAAAGGCGGTAGGGTGGGGATGGGGTGGGGTACTCCGGGCTGTTCCGGCCCTGTTAACGTCCCACGTCCCTTTCATGAACCCCTCCGAGCGACGCGTCCCGGACGTGCCACCGCTGTCGAATCCGACCCCGGGCCCCGACGCCCAGAACCGCACCACGGACTCGTTGCAACTCCTCGCCGAGGCCGGCGCCCTGCTGGGCTCCTCGCTGGACTACGAGACGACGCTGGCGGCCCTCACCCGGCTCGCCGTGCCCCGGCTCGCCGACTGGTGCTCCCTGGACATCCTGGGCGAGGACGGCGTCGTCCGCCTGCTCGCCGTGGCCCACGTGGACCCGGCCAAGGTGAAGTGGGCCCACGAGCTGCGCCGGCGCTACCCGCCCGACCCCAAGGACGCCCACGGCCTCCACGAGGTCATCCGCACGGGCCAGTCCGTGATGCTGCCGGAAATCCCCGACGCCCTGCTGGTGGCCAGCGCGCGCGGCGACGCCGAGCACCTGCGCATCGCCCGTGAGCTGGGCCTGCGCTCGGCCATGACCGTGCCCCTCTCCGCGCGGGGCCGCACCTTCGGTGCCCTCGCGCTCGTCGCCGCCGAGTCCGGCCGGCGCTATACCCCCGCGGACCTGGCCCTCGCCGAGCAGCTCGCCAGCCGCGCCGCCCTGGCCGTGGACAACGCGCGCCTCTACACCAACTCCGTTCGCGCCGAGGAGCGCTTCCGCTCGCTCATCCACGCCACCGCGCAGGCCGTCTGGGTGATGCAGCCGGAGGGCATGGTGGCGGAGGACTCGCCCACCTGGCGTGCCTTCACCGGCCAGGCCGCCGAGGAGTACCAGGGGTATGGCTGGCTCGCCGTGGTCCACCCCGAGGACCAGGAGCGCGTGCGGCGCGGGTGGCAGGCGGCCCGGGTCATCAAGCAGCCCTACGAGGTGGAGATGCGCCTGAGCCGGGCCGATGGCAGCTGGGCCACGGTCCTCTCGCGCGCCGTGCCCATGTTCGACGCGCGGGGCCAGGTGCGCGAGTGGATCGGCACCAGCACGGACATCACCGCCCAGCGCCGCGCCGAGGAGACCTCGCGCCGGCTGGAGAGCGAGCAGCGCGCCCGCCAGCTCGAGGCCCTGCGCGCCGAGGTCAGCGAGGTGCTCTCCCGCGAGGACACCCCGTCCCGGCTGATACAGGCCTGCGCCGAGGTGATGGTGCGCAACCTGCCGGTGCTGTCGCTCGTCCAGCTGTGGACCTGGAACCGCGAGACCCAGGTGCTGCAACTGGAGGGCAATGCCGGCTCCGCCGCGCCCCCGTCGGTGCAGCTGTCCCGGGTGGAGCTGGGGCAGACGCTCGTGGGCGCCGTGGGCCAGTCGCGCCAGCCGTTGCTCGTCAATGAGCTGCTGGCGGATCCCCGGTTGCGCTCGCGCACGTGGGCGGAGGTCAACGGGCTGGTGTCCTTCCTCGGTGCCCCGCTGCTGGTGCGTGGGCAGCTGGTGGGCGTGCTCGCCGTGTACGGCCAGACGTCCCTGGAGGAGGAGACGCTGGCCACGCTGGCCACGGTGGCGGATGCCGTGGCCCAGGGCCTCGAGCGCCGCCGCGCCGAGGTCTCCCTCCAGGAGCATGCCCGCGACCTGGCGCGCTCCAACGAGGAGCTGCAGCAGTTCGCCTACGTGGCCTCGCACGACTTGCAGGAGCCCCTGCGCATGGTGGCCAGCTACACGCAACTGCTGGCGCGGCGCTACCAGGGCAAGCTGGACGCGGACGCGGACGAGTTCATCTCCTACGCCGTGGACGGGGTGAACCGCATGCAGCGGCTCATCCAGGATCTGCTGGCCTGGTCGCGCGTGGGCACCCGCGGCCACGAGTTCAAGCCGCTCGACGCCGCCCTGGCGCTGAACAAGGCGATGGCCAACCTCAAGACGCTGATGGAGGAGACGGGCGCCACCCTCATCCAGGGGAAGATGCCCCAGGTGATGGCGGACGAGACGCAGCTCACCCAGCTCTTCCAGAACCTGGTGGGCAACGCGCTGAAGTTCCGGGGCAAGACGCCGCCCCGGGTGCTGGTGGAGGCCGAGCTCCAGGGCGACGAGTGGCGCTTCACCGTCGAGGACAACGGCATCGGCATCGAGCCGCAGTACTACGAGCGCATCTTCGTCATCTTCCAGCGGCTCCACGGCAAGGAGGAATACCCTGGCACGGGCATCGGCCTGGCCATCTGCAAGAAGATCGTCGAGCGGCACGGTGGCCGCATCGGCCTGGACTCCCAACCCGGACAGGGGACGACGTTCTGGTTCACCCTGCCCGCGGTCCCCACCCCTTCAACCCCGGGCATTCCCTCATGAGTGACGACACCCTCGGACGCCCCATCGAAATCCTCCTGGTGGAGGACAACCCCGGCGACGTCCGCCTGACCATCGAGGCCCTCAAGGAGGGCAAGGTCCGCAACCGCCTCTCCGTCGCGCGTGACGGCGTGGAGGCGCTGGCCTTCCTGCGCCGCGAGGGCCCCCATGCCAACGCGACGCGGCCGGATCTCATCCTGTTGGACCTGAACCTGCCCAAGAAGGACGGGCGCGAGGTGCTGGCGGAGATCAAGGACGACTCGCGTCTGCGCCGCATCCCCGTGGTGGTGCTGACCACGTCCAAGGCGGAGGAGGACATCCTGCGCACGTATGACCTGCACGCCAACTGCTACATCACCAAGCCGGTGGACCTGGAGCAGTTCATCTCGGTGGTGCGCTCCATCGACGACTTCTGGCTGTCGGTGGTGCGGCTGCCCTCGCTGGAGTGAGGCCGGCATGAGCATGGACGACGTGAAGGCCTTGCGGCTGCTGTTGGTGGAGGACAACCCCGGGGACGCCCGGCTCCTGCAGGAGGAGCTGAAGGAGGTGACGTCCGTCCGCTTCGAGGTGCACCACGTGACGCGCATGGCCGAGGCGCTCGCGGTGGTGGAGGAGCCGGGGCTGGACGTGGTGCTGCTCGACCTGTCCCTGCCGGACGGGCACGGGCTGTCCAACATCGAGCGGATGCAGCAGGCGGCGCCGGCGCTGCCCCTGGTGGTGCTCACCGGCACGGATGACGAGCAACTGGCCATGCGGGCGATGCACGCGGGCGCCCAGGACTACCTGGTGAAGGGCCAGGCCACGGGGCCGCTGTTGGTGCGCGCGCTGCGCTACGCCATCGAGCGCAAGCGCTCCGAGGAGGGCCTCAAGCGCGAGGAGGCCGCGCGGCAGACGGCGCTCTTCCGCGAGCAGTTCCTGGGGATTCTGGGGCATGACCTGCGCAACCCGCTGCAGGCCATCTCCGGCAACGCGGCGCTGCTGCTGCGCTACGGCGGCCTGTCCGAGCCCCAGCGCAAGGCCCTCAACCGCATCTCCATCTCCTCGGACCGGATGGCGCGGATGATCTCCGACATCCTGGACTTCACCCGCACGCGGCTGGGCGGCGGCTACACGCTGCAGCGCACGTGGATGAACGTGCACGAGGTGCTGAAGCAGGTGGTGGAGGAGCTGGAGGTGGCGCATCCGCAGAAGCAATTCGAGCTGAGCGTGTCCGGCACGGGCTGGGGTGAGTGGGACGCGGACCGCATCGCCCAGGCGGCGTCCAACCTGGTGGGAAACGCGGTGCAATACTCGCCGGAGGGCAGCGCGGTGCGCGTGGTGGCGCGCGACGAGGGCGAGGGCGTGCGGGTGGAGATCCACAACCAGGGCACGCCCATTCCGGCCGAGCGCCTGCCGCACATCTTCGACCCCTTCGTGCGCGGGCAGCAGGGCTCGCGCTCGAGCCCTCGCACGGGACTGGGGCTGGGGCTCTACATCACGCATGAAATCGTGAAGGCGCACGGGGGCACGTTGCAGGTGCGCTCCACGGAGGCGGAGGGCACGTGCTTCTGGCTGAAGCTGCCGCGCCATACACCCCCCGCCACGAAGAGCTGAACGCCCTCTCCCCCTGGGAGAGGGCTCCCGCTCGAACCCCCGAGCCTTCCCCACCGACCGTGCATGCCCAACGTGATGGCAAGTGGCTGGCGGTACGCGAGGAGGCGCGGAGAGGGATGTCGGAGATAGAGACGCCGCAGGATGGGGCGCTGGAGCCGAGGGCGTACACGCTGCGGGCGAGACAGGGCCCGGTGGACACGTTGCTGTACGAGTCCCTGGGAGCGAAGGAAGGGGCGCTGCTGGCGGGTGGAGTGGGGGGAGGTTTCGACACACCGGCGCTCGGGCTCTACCCGCGGCTGGGCGAGGAGCTGCTGCGGCATCACATGTCCACGCTGCGGTTGAAGTACCGGCACTCGACGGACCTGACGGAGTCGGTGCACGACGTGCTCGCCGGGGTGGAGTTCCTGGTGGGGCGGGGGCTGGAGCGGGTGGCGCTGGTGGGGCACTCGTTTGGCGGGGCGGTGATGATCGACGCCGGGGCGCAGTCTCCCTGGGTGACGACGGTGGTGGGGCTGGCGCCGCAGAGCTACGGGACGGAGGCGGTGTCACAACTGTCGCCGCGCTCGCTGCTGCTGGTGCATGGCCTGTCGGACGCGGTGCTGCCCCCGAGCTGCTCGCTGAGCATCCACGAGCGGGCGAGGGGACGGAAGGAGCTGGAGCTCATCCCGGGAGCGGGCCACCTCCTGGACGAGGCCGCCGAGCGCGTCTTCACGAAGGTCCGCGACTGGCTCCTCCAGGAACTGCGCGCCTGAGCGGTGAGGGCGGCATGGAGACCGAGCGGGCGGGCGGGCCCTCACGCGTGTCTCTGCCCCACGCGCTCCAGGGGCGGCCCTAGCTTGAGCGGAAAGGAGGTCGCTCGAATGGCATTCCTCGTTGGGTTCATCGTGTTCTTCCTCGTCATCGCGCTCACCCTCATCCTGGGAGGCATCAGCAGGGTGGGGGACAAACGTGTGGAACGGGAGGGTCGGGCCACCGAGGGCCAGAGGCCCCCCTCGGACCGGGAAGCCCACGGTTACTGAGCGCCGTCCGGGGCGCCGGGAGGACGCGGGTTGTAGTAGCGCCGCAACCAGCGGGACAGGCCGTCCAGGCCGGGGAAGAGCACACGCTCGGTGATGTTGGCCTGGTCGAGCTTGTCCCGCACCTCCTGCTTGAGGTGCGCGGGGACGATGAGCCGGCGCACGCCGCGCTTCTGTTTCTCGAGGAAGGTGTCCAGGCGCGCCGACGCATCGTTCATCACCGAGAAGAGGGCGAACTGGTTGACGATGCGCTCGTCGAGCGAGGGCGGCTCGAAGAAGAGGACGAAGGGATGGCGGGTGAGCCGGTCGAAGGTGGCGAGGTCCCCGGCCACCGAGGCGAGCATCTCGGCGCTGAAGACGTCCGCGCCCTCTTCCTGGAGCTGGGCCTTGAGGGGACGGGGCAGCAGCCGGTTCGTCTCCCGGTAGTCCACGCTCCACACCACGCCGTCCACGTCGTACAGCTCTGGATCCTCGGAGAGGAAATGGAGCGCGACGTAGGGGCTGAAGGTCCAGTCGAGCAGGCGGGTGGGCAGGCCGTGGTGCTGGGCGAGCGATAGCCAATCCCAGAGTGAGTCGCAGGGGTTGGAGGTGCCGCGCGCGTACTTGCGGAAGGCGCGCAGCATGACGTGTTCCTGGCGGGAGTAGTTGCCTCCGCGACGGTTGAGGCTGGTGGCCAGGTCATGGCGCGAGTCCGGCATGCCGCGGAAGGCGAGCGTGGGACGGAAGCGCCGGAGGTTCTCGTTCCACGAGCCCTCGAAGAGCGCGTCCTGCAACTCCACCCAGTTCTTCACCCGGTGTTCCAACACGAACGGGAAGATGGGCAGCCCGGGGCTCGCTGGCACGTGGACCCGTGGGACGGTGCGGGCTCCTGGATTGTTCCTGGCAACAGGTGCATCCTCGCCCCGCGTGTCCGCTCACTCCATGCTCATCGATAGACTCCTGGGAGACATTCCCCGCTCCACCTTCCTCCAGGAGCACTACCAGAAACAGCCCCTGGCGAAGCCCTCCACCGCGGCGCACCTGCGGGAGCTGGCGACCTGGGCCACCGTCGATCGCCTCGTCGAGACGACCTCGTGCGACCTGCTGCTGGTGCGCGACGGCAAGCTGTGGCCCGGTGCCCGGCCGAAGACGGCCGCCGAGGCCCGCGCGCTCTTCAAGGAGGGATACTCGCTGGCCCTGCGCAACCCGGACCGGTACGACGCTGGCCTGGCGGAGCTGGGGCGCACCCTCTCCGCCGAGCTGCAGGGCACCGTCAACCTCCAGGTCTATTGCACGCCCGCGGGCCACGGCAGCTTCGGCTGGCATTGCGACCCGGAGGAGGTCTTCATCTTCCAGACGTCCGGGGCCAAGCGCTACCTGCTGCGCCAGAACACGCTCAACCCCACGCCTCTGCACGAGACGCTCAAGGACGAGATGAACCCCTCGCGTGAGCGCACGCCCATCCAGGAGTGCCGGTTGGAAGCGGGGGACTGGCTCTACATTCCCGGAGGCTTCTGGCACGAGGTGACGGCGCCGGACCAGGAGGCCATCTCCATCTCGGTGGGGCTCATGCCTCCCACGGGCATCGACGTGCTGGACTACGTCCGCACGCACCTGCTGCGCTCGCCGGCGTGGCAGAAGCGGCTGCCAATGCTCGGACACGCCTCTCCGTTGTCGGACCCGGAGAAGATGGAGGCGTACCGCGCCCTCTTCCAGGAGCTCGGCGGCGAGCTGAATCGGATGCTGGACGACCCGCGCTTCGTGCTCCGCTTCATGGCCGCCGCCGCCACCGCCGGCCTGCGCTCGTCGGTGCTGCGCGAAGGGTCCTCGCGCGACCCGGAGAAGTGAGCCGGAGCCCACCTGCTCCATGGGCCTCCGCTACGGGCTCACCGCGAGCTCGTAGTGGGACTCCTCTTCCTCACCGTCCGTGTACCGGACGACGAGGCCCGAGGGCTTGTGCTGGTGCGCCAGCCTGCGGCCACGGTGGATGGCCTGCGTCACGTTGGGGTACCGGTCGAGGCCGCGGCTGCCCTCGAGCCGGACGTACCAACCCCGTCCATCCGCGGCCACGATCACCCACCGCCGGCCGGTAGCGGTTTCCACCTCGCGTCGCTCGCTCTCTTTCCGAATCGCCAGGCTCATGAGGTGAAGCTGTCATGTAGCACCCGACGAGGCATTGTCCCCGGGGTCAGCTTGCGGAAGGCAGACGAGTGAGCAGGCGGGTTCTCAGCCACCAGAGGCCCAGGACCGCGGGTACCGTGGTGAGTGTGGTTCTCAACGCCGAGCGGCGGAGCCGCGTCAGGCCATGGGGCATCCAGCCGCCGCTGCTCTCCGCGCCATGTCTCGAGGGCTGGAAGAGATTGCCCGGCGTCGGGAAGGCTGGAACATCCTGATACAGGTGCTGCCGGTCCACCATGCGGGCCATGAGGCGCTCGGCGAGGCCCGGGGCCACGAAGGACAGCAGGTTGAACTGGCGGGCCGAGTTGCCCACGAACAGCTCGCGCCGGGGCCATTGCGCCATGTGCACGATGGCCCGGGCCACGCGCTCGGCGGGGTACACCGGGGGCATGGCCTTGGCGGCGCGGCCACTGTAGTTGGCGGCGTGCTGGAAGAAGGGCGTGTCGATGGTGGCGGGCATCACCAGGCACACGTGGATGTCCCGGGCCTTCTTCACCGCCAACTCCTGCCGCAGGCTCCGTGACAGGCCGCGGATGGCGTGTTTGGAGGCGACGTAGGCGCTCACGTAGGGCTCCGACATCCGGGCCACCCTGGAGGCGTTGTTGATGAGCACCCCGCTGCCCTGCTCGCGGAAGAGGGGCAGGGCGGCCCGCGCTCCGTGCACGTAGCCGAAGAAGTTGGTGTCGATGATGCGGCGGAAGACGTCCGGAGGCGTGTCCTCGAAGAAGCCGAAGCCGGTGACGGCCGCGTTGTTCACCCAGATGTCGAGGCGGCCAAAGCGCTCCACCGCCCGGCGCGCCAGCTCCTTCACCGACGCTTCGTCCGTCACGTCCGTGGGCACCACGAGGGTCTCGGCGCCTGGCTCGGCGCATTGGGAAGCCACCTCGTGGAGCGGTTGCTCGTTCCGGGCCGCGAGCACCACCTTCGCGCCGTGCCGGGCGAACGCGAGCGCCGTGGCGCGGCCGATGCCACTGGATGCGCCGGTGATGACCACCACGGACCCCTGGATCTTCCTGGGCATATCGCCTCCTCGTGGAGGCTAGGTACCGATTACGCAGCGCAGCAGTGGACATGCCGGCGGGGCCTTCCCGCTCCGAGCCCGTTGAATGTCCGGCAGCTGAGCAGACAGGCCCCTTCCCCCCTGCCTGTGTTCATGAGAGACCTGGGGAGTCCAGAGCGGACATGCGTACCGCGGAGGTGCGCAGAATCTCCTTGCACTCGTGACAGGCCAACCGATGGATACGGACCTCGACAATCCCCAGCTCGCGCGTGACGGATTCGACGCCGCGAGCTTTCGCGAGCTGCTCGCCCGGTACAAGCGGGGCGAGCTCATCGAAGCCCCGCCGCTGGCGGGCGCCCTCCAGCCGCTCCAGGAAGGGGACATCCAGCCGCTGCCGCGTGCGGGCACTCCCGAGTACGAGGACTGCAAGGCGCGGGGCGAGGAGGCGTTCCGCAAGGGCCATGTGGCGGGCCTCGTGGTGGCCGGTGGCGCCGGCACGCGCTTCGGCGGTGGGGTGAAGGGGCTCGTGCAGGTGGTGGGCGGGAAGACGTTCCTCGACTTCAAGCTGCTGGAGGCCCGGCAGTTGGGGAAGCGTTACGGGCGTCCGGTGTCCATGGCGCTGATGACGTCCTACCTCACGCATGAGGAGATCGCCGAGTACCTGGCGGACCACCGGCTGCAGGAGAACGTGTTCCTGTTCCGCCAGCGGATGCTCCCGCGGCTCACGTCCTCCGGCGAGCTGTTCAAGGACGCGGAGGGCAAGCTGTCCTTCGCTCCGTCCGGGCACGGCGACGTGTTCCGGGCGCTGCGCGACAGTGGCGTGGGCGACGAGCTGAGCCGGCGCGGCGTGCGCCACGTCTACTTCTCCAACGTGGACAACCTCGGGGCGACGCTGGACCCCGTCGTCATCGGTCTGCACATCAAGCAGGGCAAGGCCATGACGGTGGAGGTGACGCCGCGCAAGAACCCGAGCGGGGCGCTGGATTCGGGCGCGGCGCCGGTGCGTCTCAAGGGCCAGCTCCAGTTGGTGGAGAAGGTGGACCCGACGCAGCATGGGTTCATCTCCACCAACAACATCACCTTCGACCTGGAGGCGATGATCGGCAAGGACGTCCCGATTCCCTACCGGGCGGTCTCCAAGAAGGTGGACGACAAGCCCGTGATTCAGCTCGAGCAGGTGACGGCGGAGGCGAGCAGCCTCACGCGTCCGGATGGCCAGCCGCTGATGCCGGTGGCCTTCATCGAGGTGGAGCGCGTGGACCCGGTGACCAGCCGGTTCGAGCCGGTGAAGGCGCCGGAGGATCTGCCGCGCGTGGCGGAGCGGTTGAAGCCGCGCCTGCTGGGCTCCTGAGAAGGTACGAAGCCTCGCGGGGTCCACGCTCCTCGATGGGGGCGGTGGACCCCGGCTTCGGGGCCTGGCCTCACACCTTGCGCTCGGGTCCGTGCCAGAGGACGCGCCGGTAGTGGTGCAGGCCCGTGCGGGGACAGGGCTCCCGCGTCTCGGTGCGATCGCCCCAGCCCTCGGGCGCCGGCGTGTGCAGCAGGGGCGAGCCCTCGCGGAGCTGCTCGAAGACGCACGTGTCCCAGAGCTCGCCATTGAGGGCGAGCCAGTCGAGCAGGAGCCGCACTCCGTGCGGTGCCAGGAGTGGATCCATCAGCACGTCGAGGTGCTCGGCGCTGCCCTCGCCGAGCAGCCGCACCACGCGGCCCCCGTTCTCCTCGCGGATGGCCAGCGGCGCGAGCCCCACCAACCGGCCCTCGCTGCGCAGGGTGATGACCCAGGGCGGCCGTGGCGAGAAGGACGCGCCGGAGCTCCGGTACCAGGGCAGCAGCCACTCGGGCCGCTGGAAGGTGGTGGCCGTGGGGCAACGCGTCCACAGCCAGCGCCACTCGCCCTGGAGTTGCTCGAGGCCCCGGAGGGAGACGACCTCCTCCACCTCGAGGGGCGCGGGAGCCCGCGCTGGCCGGAGCTGGGGCGTCGTGGTGTCCGTGCTCAATGCCATGGTGCCTCCGGAAGTTTCAGCGTCTCGAGGGCCGCGCGGGCGAGCTCCCGCCAGCGGGCGCCTGTCATCCTCCAGCCGGAGGCCTCGTACTGGAGCGCTCCCTCGCGAGGTGGACGGGTGAAGTCGTAGCGCGGCGCGGCCCGGTAGTGCTCGCTGCC
Organism: Archangium violaceum Cb vi76; assembly: GCF_000733295.1. GTDB lineage: Bacteria > Myxococcota > Myxococcia > Myxococcales > Myxococcaceae > Archangium > Archangium violaceum. Next base: position 16,079 of record NZ_JPMI01000232.1, read on the forward strand.
CACCGGGAAGGACTCCAGCGCCCGGGCTTGCGAGGCGTGGCACGCGAGCATCCGCCGCTTGGCGATGCACTCGGCCTCGGTGAAGGCCACGGTGGAGACCGGACGGCCATCCGGCGCGGGGAGGAACCCGGGAGCCATCTCCAGCAGTGCCGGAGGTGTGCGCCCCGCCCGCGCCAGCAGCGCCACGGCCGCATGCGCCATGAAGGCGGCGGAGTCGTTGTCCGGATGCCTGCCCTCGTAGGGGTGTGTCACGAGGAGCGCCGGGCGGAGCGCCTTGAGCAGCGCCACCAGGCACCCGGTGAGCGTGGCGAGGTCCAGTGCGGCCTCCTGGTCCACGGCGCCGAGCGAGAAGAGGTTGTCCCGGGGCACTCCCGCGAGGCGCAGGGCCTCGAAGGACTCCTCCTCGCGGATGCGCGCGTAGGCCTCGCGAGCGGGCGGTGCACCCGGGGGGCGCAGGGTGGGGTCCCTCGGAGCGCCATCGGTGACGTGGACGACGTGGCAGCCGGGACTGCGGCGCAGCAGCCACGAGGCGCCCAGCACCTCGTCATCCGGGTGCGCGGCCACGAAGAGGAAGGAGCCGCGCAACGCCTGGGGCGGCAGCAGCAGCGGCGCGAGGATGTCTCCGACCGTGCGCCCGTCTCCACCCAGGTACCTGTCCAACGACGTCGATTCATCAGGAGGCCGCATACATGGGCCTCCTTCCTGGTGTTCTCTCCACGCCGCCTCTCCTTCCCGCCCTGTCCTGCTCCATCCCGCCCTGTCCCACCCCGTTCCACCCACCTTGCTTCAACTCACCCTGCTTCAATCCACCCTGCTTCAATCCACCCTGTTTCAACCCTCGCCCACTTTCCCCTCTCCCTCCGGGAGAGGGTCAGGGTGAGGGTATCCGTCACCGTTCTTCCAATCCGTGAACACGGGTGGGGGATGCAACCCGGTTGAACCCGGCACCCTCACCCCGTCCCTCTCCCGGGGGGAGAGGGGAAGGTTTCATGCGGACTCCTGAATCGTGGACGGCAGGGTGATGGCCCCGACGGCCTCCTCGAGGAGGCGGCGCACCTGGGGGGCGAGCCGCACGCGGGCCAGCCGCCAGCGCTGATTGGGGCGCAGCCGTCCGAGCGTGTAGGTCACCTTGCGGCGGGTGTGCTCGAGCGGAAAATAGCGGGCGAAGCCCGAGGCGTTGAGCGAGAAGAAGGACAGGGCGTCCGCGTCGTTGAGGAGCGTGAGGCTCACGTCGCTCTCGGGACGCTCGTGACGGCCGATGAGCCAGCGCACGCGCTCGATGGTGGCCTTGTCCATGCCCACGTCGGAGAGCAGCGCGCACGCCACGTCCGCGCCGCGGGCGGCATGGGCGTCCTTGAAGGCCTGGTAGTCCGGGGCGTGGTGCTCCACGCGCGCGTCGGCCTCGGACAGCAGGCGCTCCACGTCGTGGAAGAGGGCCGCCGTCTGCAGGGCCAGGTCCGCGTGGGGCGCGAGCCGCAGCACCCACTGCCAGGTGTCCAGCGCATGCCGGTAGTCCGCCACCACCAGGGGCTTGCTCAGGTCGTGCAGGGCCAGGTGGCGCGCGAGGATGGCGTCGAAGAGGGGCCCGGCGGAGGCGGCGTTGCGGCGGCCGATGAGTCCCTGGTAACGGGTGAGCACTTCCAGGGCGGTGGCCGCGAGCGCCTCGCGCGGGGAGCCGGTGATGTGCAGGGCCAGGTCGTGGCCCGCGAGGCTCCCGGCGGCGTCGGCGGTGAAGACGCGCTCGTCCCAGTCGAACGGATCGAACCCCGGGGCGCGCCACTGCTGGGCGTCCAGCTTCAGCACGTTCTCGTGGCCATCCAGGGTGACGGGCCACACGGTGATGGTGGGAAACTCCTCGGCCAGCTGGACGAAGGCACCGGAGTGCGCTCGTGTCGCGTCTTCAGCCTGGAAGTCCGTTTCGGACAGCAGCAGCTGTCGGATCATCGCGTCTCCCGCGGGTGGCCCGCACGTGAGGACGCGTCAAGGTGCTGTCGCCGGGGTGGAAAGGCCAGGGCTCCATGTATGGGCGCGTGGGCCAATGCACCGGGCGACGGTCCCCACGTGTGCCAGTGCACGGAGCCCACGGGAGGCCCGTGCGCTGGCGCACACCAGGTGGCGTCCACCCGGGAGACGGCTGGACACCGGGTGACTACGGGCGGCCGTTGTCGGCCGGCTGGTCGAAGGCGTACTGCTCCGCGCGTGGCGCGGCGTCATCGTGGAACAACGGGCACTTCTGGCAGGTGAAGCCTTCCCAGTCCTCACGCACCGCCGCGTCGATGCACAGCGCGTAGGAGCGGCAGTGGACGTTGCGGTAGTCCTCGACGCGATGGTGGTCCGCCCACATAGGCAGGCGGAGCTCGGTGGGATTGGGCTTGGGTGGCGAGCAGGCCATGTCGCTGAACTCCCTTCTCTAAGAATCTGTGAGCCCCCCTCGGGATTCTTCATACCCACTGGTGCGTCGCGTCATTCCCGAGCCGGGAAGAGGGATGTGGTGAGTCGCCTCGTCCGCACAACAGGCGAGCGGGCGGGCGCCCGGCGGCGAGCCCGTCACGCAACCGTTTCCGGGGGCCCGCTCTCCTGGTTGGTGCGCCTTCACTCGGCGCTTCATCCGGATGGGGCTTTCCCCGACAATGCGCCCGTGCGTTCCTCGTTCGAGCCCCCCTCGTCGCCCCTGGCCCGCCGGCTGGGACTGGTTGCCCTCACCGTCGTCACCCTGCTGGCCGCGGCGGGCTGTTCGCCCTTCGCCCGGGCCCTCAAGGAGGGTGACACGTTCTCCGCCCAGCAGAAGTGGGCCGAGGCGGAGGAGGCCTACCTGCGCGCCCTGGCGGAGGAGCCCAACGACGCGGAGGCGAAGGCGAAGCTGCTCAAGCTGCGCCAGCAGTGGAGCGCGGAGATTCTCCAGGGCGCCCGGGTGAAGCACACCGAGGGAGACCTGGCCGGTACCACGTCGCTGCTGGTGCGCGCGCTGCAACTGGACGGCGAGAACGTGGATGCGCGCATGCTGCTGGCGCAGACGTTGGAGGCCCGGGTGGAGGTGGCCCAGAAGGCGCTGAAGGAGGATCGGCTGCCGGAGGCCCGGGCCGAGTTCGAGGCGGTGCTGGCGGTGGACGCGGGGAACGTGGCGGCGCGCAAGGGCGTCATCGGGGTGCAGACGGCGCTGGCGCGGCGGTGGTTCGGCACGGCGCAGCGGTTGGAGGAGGAGGGCAAGCTGGGCAACGCGCTGCTGGCGTACGTGCGCGCGAACCAGGAGCAGACGGGGGCCACGCCCGCGCTGGAGCGCGCCGAGGCGGTGCGCCGCAAGCTGCAGGACGAGATCGCCTTCCTGGTGGTGACGGGGCCGGCGGAGGACAAGGCGGAGGCGCCGGACGTGGCGCAGCGGTTGTCGCCCGGGCGGCTGTCGGCGCTGCTGCCGCAGGAGGTGCCCATCCGCGTCATCACCGCCGATGCGCCCAAGGACCACGAGGGCGTGCGCCTGGGGCTGTCGGTGGAGCGGGTGATGCCGGTGAAGTCGGTGGAGCAGGCGCAGAAGTCGCAGCGCTACCTGGTGACGAACAAGGCGGTGCCCAACCCGCGCCGGCTGCAGACGGAGTCGGCGCTGCTGGAGCAGGAGCGCAAGCTGGAGGACGTGGAGCGCAAGCTGTCGGGCGTGCTGCGGGACTACCTGCGCAAGCAGGACGAGCTGTCCCAGGCGCGCGAGGTGGCCACCCGCTGCCGCTCGCGCGAGCGCCAGGCGTGCAGCACCGCGCTGGCCGAGTGTGTGAGGGCCTTCGGCCAGTCCAAGCCCGGCGAGGTGCCCAAGGAGTGCAGCCCCTCGCGCTGCAACCCCCAGTGCGAGGCGGAGGAGGGCGCGTTGTCGCAGCGGGCCTCGGCGGCGCAGGAGCTGGAGCGCCGGCTGGAGTCGGCGCAGGAGAACGCGGAGACGCAGCGGCGCGAGGTGCAGCGGGGCCGGGACGCCTACTACCGCGAGCCCCTCACGGTGGACGAGCCCGTCTACGCCGAATACCCGTACGACGTGGAGCTGCACCGGCTGTCCATCACCGCGAGCGTGACCGAGCGGCTGGTGTCGCTGTCCAAGGACGCGGCGGCGGCCTCGCCGCACAGCGAGGACTACGCGGCGATGCACGAGGACGCGGCCAACAAGGCCTATGACAAGGTGGGCGTGCTGGCGGACCCGGTGCAACTGCGCACCGAGGCGGAGCTGCGGGTGGAGGCGGGTGACAAGGCCATGCAGTCCATCGCCCAGCGGGTGATGGAGCACTTCGACGTGTACCGCCAGCGCCGGGTGCAGGATGCGCGCCGGGGCATGGTGCGCCCCAGCGCCGAGGACGTGGTGGAGACGGCGGTGCGCGCGCTGCTGCTCACCGCGGACGAGCCGCCCCAGGACATCCTCCAGGCGCTGTCCCAGGCGCGCGGCCTCACCCGCCCCGAGTCCATCTTCGGGCGCTGAGGCGCACCCTCACCGTGAGACGAAGGGCGTGAGCCGCCGCACCTGCGCGGCGTGGAGCTCCCAGAACACGGCCTGGAGCTGCCTCTCGCGGGCCGGGCCCCACCAGGCCTCGTCGTCAGAGAGCTCGAACACCCGTTCCCAGCTCTGGATGACCCGGGAGGCGAAGGGTTCGGGGTACGGCCAGGCGTCCGTCACCCCCGCGCGCCGGAGCGCCCGCTCGAAGGCCCGCGCATCGCGCTCGGAGCGCGCGAGGTAGGTGCGGTTGAGGACCGCATGCCACTTCTGGAAGTCGGACAGCAGGACGCTCCGCCTGGGGAGCACGGCTTCGATACGCACGGCGAGGGTTCCGGGAGGACAGTGGCCCCTGGCACGGAGGTCCGGCTGGGGACGGCCCTCTCCGCCGTACTGGACCCAGGCCCAGAGCGGGTAGCGGCAGCCTGGAGGCGGCGGGCCCACCCGCTTCGCCAGTTGTTCGCCCATCCAGGCGTAGGCGTCCTGGCGGTAGCGGGGGATTCGCCTGCCGTCCGTGCGCAGCACGCCCCGCCGTTCCAGCAGCGCGCGCTCGGGGTCCGAGCGGATGGTCCAGAGTCTCAGGGGGTCTTCCGGCCTCGGGCGGGCCGTACCCGGACGCGAGGACCTATCCACCGCAATGGGTGTTGATGGCCTTGATGGTGCCCTGGCAGGTCCCGTTGGATTTGACGGTGTGGGGGATCTGGGTGATGACCTTGCCGTTCTTCTTGACGGTGAGGTGGTTGGAGCCGGAATGCGTCGAGCAGCCATTCTTGTTGGCCGCTCGCTTGAGCGTCGCGTGATCGCAATCGCCGGGGTATTTCAGCCCCTTACCCGCGGCGAAACCCGTCACGGAGCCCAGCAGGACTCCGAGCAGGAACCAGCCAGGGACTGACGAGGCGGAGCGCTTCAGCTTCGACGGAACCAGAGGTGACATCACACCCTTCCTTTCGAGGAGCACCCTGCTTACGGCATGAGGGCACTCCTCGGGAAGGATCTCCGGGCCTCAGCAGGCCACGGCCTCGTCCTGGGGAGACCACAGCGCGGCCTCGGCCGACTGGAGGCAATCCCCCAGGAAGCGCAGGTAGATGTCGAGCGCCTCGGAGCCGGTCTCCGCCAGCGTCCGGGCGTTCTCCGGCATCATCTGCAGCAACTCCTCCATCATCCGCGAGTTGGCGCCGCCCACGTCCAACTGCACGTGCTCCTTGAGGAAGCTGAGCCCCTCCAGCGTCTCCCGGCCGAGCACCCGCGCCACGTTGGACAGCAGGTGCGGCCCCAGCACCAGCGAGAGGTTCTCGATCTCGAACTCGATGGCGATCTGCGCCGCCGGCAGCTCTCCGGCGATCGTCGCCTCGTGCAGATGCCGGTAGGCCCGCATCGCGTCCGTGGGGTACTGGGCCAGCAGCCGCTCCGTGTGGAGCATGGCCCGGCGGCGGATGTTCCACCGGCGCACCAGCATCCGCACGTCGTCGATCATCATCTGGTGGTGGCCGGCCTCCTGTTTGGCGTGCTTGAGCAGCCCCTTGCCAATCGAGTCCATCCCCAGGAGGAGGCAGCGCTGGCCCGCCCGGCGGATCCACCCCTCCACCGGCTCGGTCATGTACACGCCGAACGAGTGGTACTGGATGAAGAAACGCTCCAGGACCGCCGGCTCGATGGCGGGGTCCACCAGCCTGCGCATCACCGGATCCGTCGAGATGCGGGCACGGGCGGGGAGGACGTAGGGCTCATACAACTCTTTGACCAGACTCATGGCGACGACTCCTGACGGCTCTTTCTGCGGTACGGCGACAGCACTTCAAACGGTGGGACTCACGGGCGTCAGGCGGCCCAGGGTCGCCTCGCTCACGTACTCCAGGAAATCGGGCAGCAGCCGGGCGGACAGCAGCCACAGGCAGGGCTTCGCGCCAGACTCGTCGTGCAGCCGGGCGGCGGCGGCGTAGCTGTCGTCCTCATCCTCGCGCACGAAGACGAAGGCGTTGCGGCCCCGCCGCGCGTACCACTCGCGGGCCGCGTCCAGCAGCGCCACATAGGCCTCCGGGCCCTCGGGCGTGAGCGGGAACAGGCGCGCCGAGTCCAGCAGGCGGAAGAGGTTCGTCCCCGGCTGTCCCAGCTCGAGGAGGAGGGCGGCCACCGCCACGCCGTCGCGGCGCGCCACCAGCACCTGGCGCTCGCGCTCCAGCCCGGCCTCGTGCCACGTCTCCATCGCGTCCCTCAGGTCCAACCGCTCGCGCGACAGGTCCAGCGCGTCCACGTAGCTGGCCGGACGCGTGCGGGCGAGCTGCTCCACCAGCCGCCGCTTCTCCTCGAAGCGCGCCGGGCCGAGCTCGAAACCGTGGCCGGTCTGCCCGCTCGGCTCGTCGCAGCTCACGTGCATCAGGCGCACGGGCATGACGAGGGCCTCGCCGCTGGCCTCGTGTTCCCGCGCGTAGACGTGGTGGACGCGCTCCATGAGGGGCACGGTGGACTCGGTGTAGGCGATGAGCCACCGGAAGTCGGGATCGCTCTGGGCGTGCTCCAGCGTGCGCACGTGGATGTCGCGCAGAATCTGTCCGGGCGCCACGTCCGTGGTGGGCTTGCCGGGGCGCTTGGCCAGCTGGTGCACCAGCCAGGTGTGCCGGTAGGGCCGCACCGAGGACAGCGTGGCCTCCACCCCTCGCTCCGAGGGCCACACCGTCTGGCAGAAGAGCCGCGGCAGGTGCGCCGCATGGCGGCCCGTCTCCAGGAAGTTGGCGCGCAGCTCCTGGAAGTGCTCCGTCGTCTTGCCGGCCAGGTTGAAGTAGCCCGAGTCCACGAAGAGCTCCCACAGCGGCTCGAGCAGCCCCTCCGCGCCACGCGTGGCGGGGCAGAGCGCCTGGGAGACGAGCTGCACCCAGCGCGCCTCGTCCACTGGCGTGCGCGGGGTGACCTGGAGGCCGAACAGCCGTTGCCCGTCCTGCTGCTTGCCGCCCACGTAGCGGACCTCGCCCCGCAGGAGGATGGGCTCGCCATTCGCGCCGCGCACCTCGAGGGGTTGCAGCAGCAGCCCCGGGAAGATGAGATCCTCGGGCGTGCCGCGCAGGCACAGGCCGTTGAAGGACAGGTCCACCACCTCGCGCTCGAGCGGCCCCAGCTCGCCCCACAGCGGGTGGTGGAACCAGGCCGTCATTCCCTCGGGGGCGGGCACGCGCCGGTGTGAGCGGTGGCGCACCTTCCACAGCCGCCGGGGCAGGGGCGTCACCATCCGGCCGCCCTGCGTCCCGAGCGCCGGCACGCGCATGCGGTAGGCGGTGTTGTGGCCCACCACCTCGATGTCATAGGGCGCCATGCCCCAGAGCGCCTCCGGCTCCTCCAGCCGCCAGTGCAGCTGCGAGGACGCCACGTCGAAGTACTCCAGTGACACGCGCAGCGTCCGGCCCAGCTGCCGCAGCAGGCCCTCGTGCTTCATGACGCACACCGTCTTGAGGATGGAGCGGATGCGCTCGGGCTCGACGAAGGCCTCCTCGATGGGCTGCGGCGACACGGCGGGCAGGGCACGTCCCTCGCGGGCCGCCACGTCCAGCAGGGAGAGGATCTGCCGGCCCTGCTCCCGCGTCACCCCCACCAGCTGGATGCCGATGGGCGCGTCATACCGGCGTGGGTCGCTCCAGAAGAGCTCCCCCCGCAGCGGGCCGATGGTGCGGCCGTTGTCGTCCAGCAACAGTTGCAGCAGGCGGTCCCGGGGAGGCAGCTCGGCGCCCGGCTCGGGGAGGGCCCACACCACGGTGGGGCTCAGCCGCGTCACCCGGCTGCTGCTGATCCCAGGCTGGGACAGGATGAGGTTGATGGACTTCTCCGGCCTCTCGGCGTGCAGCGAGTACCCCGAGTAGCTCCCGGCGGCGAGGCCCGGTCCGGCCGATGTCTCCACGTCTCCACGCATGTGCGGCTCTCTCCTCAGTCCTCTTCGGGATGAGGGTAATCCCTTTCATGAAAAGAGAACGCCCGGGGCCCCATTTCGTCAAGGCGGACAGTGCCATTCTTTGCTCATGCGGTCCGCCCGGGTCCACGGGGCTGGAAAAGTCCGTCCCTCCGGGTCGAGACCCTGGAACCCCGCTGTATCTCAGGGAAATCCGCTCCCGCGTGGAACCGGGCAAACAATGACTTGCAGGGCGCGCGTGGGGCGTTGTCAGGCTTTTGCCGGGCTGGCGGTTCTGCAGCCCTGGCGGAGCCGTCCCCCGGTGTTGTGAGTCCATGGCGAAGACGTGCAAGGGATTGCTGGGAATGGAGGGAATGCGAGGACACGGCCCGGGGAGGGATGTCGGCGGGTGGGCAGCACGGGGGCCGCCGCCGCCGCCGGGTGTGCGCCGGAGGACGAAGCCGCGGTGCGTCGGGCCGCCGGGAAGTGGGGGCTCTCTCGCTTTCAGGGGCCCGCCCCCATGGACGTTCGCGGCGGGAACGGCGAGGCTTCGCTTCCCATGGCGAAACCCACCCCCGAGGATCACTTCAACATCGAGGTGCTCAAGTTGATGCTCCAACTGGCTTGGAGCGATGATCAGATCGACGTGCAGGAGGTGGGGACCATCCTCGGCGCGGCGCGCAGCTGGGGCGTGCCCGAGCCGGAGGTGGCCGCCCTCAAGAAGGCGCTGGAGGGCGGCGTGACGCTGCCGGCGCCAGACCTGGGCCTGCTGCGAGATCGTTCCGACGAGGTGCTCGAGGCGGCTCGCGCGCTCATCTCGAGTGATGGCAAGCTCCAGGCCTCCGAGCAGGAGATGCTCGAGGAACTGCGCCTCATCCTGAGCCCCGGGCGCTGAGCACCCCCCGCCCCGAGAGAGCCGATGGACGCGGATACACGAGAGGCGATGGCCCGGCGCATCGAGCAGTCCACCCCGGAAGATCTGGTCTCCGGGCTATTCTGCGAGAACGCCTACCTGTCGATACGGGAGATGCTGGGAAGGGACGCGGCGGATTCGGTGCGGGCCGCCACGTGGCCGCTCCGGCCGTGGGCCAGCTTCCAGCGCTACCCCGTGGGGGAGCTGCTGCGGATGATGGACGCCGCGGCGGACCTCGCCGACAAGCAGGGGCTCCTGTCCTACCCGCAGGCGCTGGAGGAGATGGGCGGGTGGGTGACTCGCATCACCCAGGGTACACCTTTCAGCAGGGCCGCTCACCTGGCGGTGGGGAATGACCCGCACGAGCGGCTGGCCGTGTCACAGGCCTCGGCCCGGGTGCTGGTCACGTATGGCGAGCGCAAGTACGAGCGCGAGGGACCCACCCATGCCCGGCTCATCTGGAAGCGCGAGCTGATGGGGCCCTCGTTCCTGCTGGGGGCCTATACGGTGATCGCCCAGAACATCTCGGGCGTGCACATCACCGTCACCCTGGGGCCGTGTCTGGAGCCGGGGATGAACTTCCAGTTGCACTGCTCCTGGTGACGGGGCCGGGAGGGGGCCTCACTCCTGGGTTTTCGCCACCGGAGCCGGAGCGGGCACCAGCTCCTCGCGCCGCAGCAGCAGCTGGGCGTTCTGCCTGGGCAGGATGCGCACCTGGAAGCGCCGCTGGTAGGCGTCGTCCTTGGAGAAGACGTTCCGGTCCGTCACCAGCAGCAGGGCGGTGGGCACCGCGTACCGCTGCGAGTTGTTGCCGTAGTAGTGCACCAGCACGAAGTACGTGCCCGGCGCCGCCTTGCGCGCGTGGTACAGCTCCGGCCCCAGGCCGTCCGTGATGTCCCAGTGCAGCTTGCCGCCCAGCGACGTCTCCTTGTGCTGGTAGAAGCACTTCTCGGCGTTGGGCTCCATCACCCACAGGTCGATGTCCGTCCCGTCCGAGTTCCAGTGCGTGGTGAGCTGGTAGTCGATGGGGCTCGTCTCCTGGAGGTTGTTCAGCTCGCGCCGCCGGGCCTCCAGCGCCGCCGCCTGCGCCGCCATGGTGGGATGTCTCGCCAGCGCCGTCAGCATCCGGCCGTAGTGGTACGCCGCCACCACCTTCGTCTGCGAGTCGTGGCGCTTCCAGGCTCGGGCCAGGACGATCTCCCAGTTGCGTGCCGCCTCGGCGGGCCGCCCCGCGGCGTCCAGGGCCAGGGCCTCCTCCAGGTAGGACTGGGGCTCGAAGGGACGGTTGAGCCGCACGTGCTCGAAGAGCTCCGTGGCGGCCGAGAACTGGCCGAGCGCGAGCAGCCCATAACCCACCAGCCGCAGCGCCTCGGCGTCCTTGGGGCGCAGCTCCACCGGCGAGGAGAGCGCCCGCACCGCGCCCCACGTGTCGCCCGCGAAGGCCCGCTTGCGCGCCACTGCCTCGTACACCAGCACGTCGTCCTTGTTCTCCCGCCGCGCCCGCCGGTACGCCAGCTCCGCCTGCAGCCGCTCCTCGCCTCCCGCGTAGGGCTCGTCCCGTAGCGGCTGGGCCTTCATCCGCGAGCCCAGCTCCGCCTGCTTCTCCTTCAGCCTCCGCAGCACCTCGCGGCCCGACTCCGGCACTCCGTCCAATGACAGCCCCAGCAGCTCGTCCCGGCGCTGGTCCTCCTGCTGCCGCCGCAGCGCGTCCAGGTCGGTGAGATCCATCTGCTCGTCGCGCACGGCGTAGCGCACGTAGTCGCCCTCGGACTCCAGCACCAGCATGGAGGCCCGGGCGTTGGCCAGCCGGTAGTGCTGGCTGAGCGCCACCACCATCCGGTCCAGCTTCACGTCATCCAGCCCCACCAGCCGCGACACGAAGAGCTCGGCCCACGCGCGGGGAGCGAAGGCGCTGTTCTCGTCGCGGGGCAGGGGCACCGACAGCGTGCGCTCCTCGCCCGCGGCCTGCGTCACCACCTCCAGCTGCGCCGCGCCGTCGCCCACCAGCCGCCCCGCCACCCGCAGCTCCTGCCCGGCGTAGACGAGGTGCGGCCGGCCCGACACCACCAGGTCCTTCACCGGCGCGCCCTTCACGCCCACCCGGGCGAGCACCACCGAGGCCGCCCGGTGCGCGCGCGCCGCCGCGTCCACCTCGGCGCCGGAGAGCACGTTCACCACCCGGCCCCCACCCGAGCGCGCCAGCGCGTCGAAGAGGTCCGTGTTCACCGACGCCTCGCCGAAGCGGTAGCTCACCCACCGCAGTGTCTCCGCGGCCGGGTGGCGGGAGATGAGCTCCTCCACGTTGCTCTGTCCCCAGGTGACGTTGCCGTCCGAGAGCAGGAAGGCCGTCACCCGTCCGCCGCCCGCCGCGGGCTTCAGCCAGTCGCGTCCGGCCCGGTCCAACTCGGACAGCATGCCGCCCACGTTGGAAGCGCCCTCGAGGAAGGCGTGCTCCAGCTCGGAGAAGGTCTGCTGGCGGGCCTCGGGCGTGTTGCGCCGGAAGCCGGTGCCGTGCAGCCAGCGCGGGCGCACGTCGAAGAGGAGCACCGCGTACTCGGTGAGGCTCGGGTCCTTCTCCAGCAGCGCGCGCAGCATGGCGCCCTGCAGTGCCCAGGCGTTGCCGTCCTCCGCCGACAGCGAGGTGTCCACCACCAGCACCGCCCGCCCGGTGGCCGCCTCCTCTCTGCTCTCGGTGAGCCGCTCCGGCAGCCGCACGCGGGTGTAGAAGGCCTGCCCGGGCAGTCCCGCCGGGTCCGCGCCCACCAGCACGTCCGCGTCCTGGCTCCGGGGCGTGAGCGCCACGTCCAGCACACCATCCCCTTGCAGCTTCGGCCAGTCCCACGCCTGCCACGTGCCGAGCGTGAGCGGCTTGCCCGTCTGTGGGCCCACCACCACCTCGCCCGCGTGCTTCGGGTCCACGTGCACGCGCGCCGACACCTTCAGGCCCTTGCCCGCGCCCGGCGGCACCGGCCACGTGTAGCGCAGGCGCTGGCCGTCGAAGAGGAGCGTCTGCTCGTAGGCGATGACCACGCGCTTGAGGGACCTGGGCGGCAGGGGGAACACGCGCGCGCTGAAGTTGGAGGCGCCCGCCCACTCCAGCAGCGCCGGATCCACGTTGCGGCGCACCACGTCCTCGTACACCTCGCGGGCGCGCTTCTGCTCGACGACGCGGGCCTCCTGGGGCTCACCCCACGAGCGCTTCGCTCCCGGCGGGCTCGGCGGGGCGGCCGCGACGAGCGTCTCCGCCTTGCCCGAGTCCCCCAGCGGCGGCAGCAGCTCCGTGGATTGGAAGAGCGAGGGCGAGTCCACCGCCACCGCGCCCGAGTACAGCGCGAAGCCCGCCACCGTCGCTCCGCCCGGCAGCGGGTAGTAGAAGGTGCCTTCCAGCGCGCGCGAGGTGTTGTTCTCGAAGAGGTAGTCCACCACGGTGCGCGCGCGGGCTCCCTGGATGTACGTCACCACGCGCACCTCGCGCGTCACCAGCGGCTGGTAGCGGCCCTCGTCGTCCTGCACCAGCACCTTGGCCACGCGCTGCGCGGTCTCCACCTTGGGCAGCACCGGCCGGGGCGCCTCTTCCGGCTTGGACTTCTCCTTGGGCTTCTCGGGGGCGGCGGCTCCAGCGCTTCGGCCACCCGGCGCGCCGCCGCCACTGCCGCCCTTGATGATCTGGATGATTTCGCGCCGCTTCTGCTCCAGCACGCGCGGGCGCTCCTCGTATTCCTGTTCACCCCCGTATCCATCCGCGGAGGCCGCTGGAGCCTCGGACCTCGGGGCGGGCTCGGCCACGGGCTCGGCCCTGACCGCGGGGGAAGGGGGCGGCGGCGGCGGGGGCGGGGGCGGGGACGGCAGCGCCTCCGCCGGAGCCTGGGCCATCGCGCCTTCCATCTGCTCGGAGCCCAGGGACTCGTCCACCTCCGCCGCGCCGACAGTCTGAACGTCGTGGCGGCTCGGCCGTGGTGCTCCAGCCTGGGGCGCTCCGGTGCGCGGCTCATCGGCGGGCTGAACGCCTCGCCAGTTCGCCGCGACCACGAGCCGCATGAGCTCCTCTTCGGTGACGGGCTGCGGGTCGGCGACGGCGTCGCGCAGCGCCGGGAGGTCCACCGTCCCCGTGTCCCGCACGCCCGGCATGGTGCCAGGCGCGGTGAGCCCGGCGCGAGCGAACGGCTCCGGGGCCACCTTGGGGGCCTCGGGCACCGGGGGCTTCTCCTCGTCAGGTGAGCTGCGCTTGCAGCCCGGCAGGGCCAGGGCCGCGAGGAGGAATCCAGTGAGCAGGGCGCGCGGGAGGGACATGGGCCAGAGGCTAGCCCACGGGGGACCTGAACGCCGATGCCCCCCCGGGAGCCTCATCCGGCTTCACGTTTTTTTAATGGAATTTAGAAAATTCCATTTTTCTTCGTTATTCAGGATAATGCTGACCCCACCTCCAAAGGAATGCCTGACATGAACCGCTCCCTGATGGGTCACTCCCTTCGCCTCCTGCTGTCCGGACTGATGTTGACCGCCTGCGGCGTTCCCATGGATTCCGAGGAGGCTTCGGCCGAGGAGTTGGGCGTCAAGGAGTCGGCTTCGTGCAGCGGCTCGAGCGTCAGCGGCCTCTCCATCTCGGGTTTCAGCTCATATGGCGGCGAGCTGGCCGGTGGCGGGACCTGGTCCGTGAGCTACCCGGCCAACGCGGTGCACCTGGATTTCCTCCTGGATGGCGCCGTGATTGGCCAGGCGGAGATGCTGGGCGATAGCAATCGCTCCGGTACCTGGAGCTTCAACTACAGTTCAGCGAGCTGTGGCGCCCAGCACGTCTTCAAGGTGAGGGCGTATCCCATGACCATCGCCAGCAACGGCGAGAAGTTCTGGTGCCCGGGCTCCGGGCCGCAGGAGCGCTCCTGGAACTTCTCCGAGCCGTGCCCCACGAGCACCTTCTCCTGCGTGCGCAACTTCACCCAGGTCACCTGCACGGGCACCGCCTCCGGCGGCACCGGTGGCCCCTACGACGCGCTCTGGTTCGAGACCGAGAAGCACGACAGCGGACTGACGTCCAACTACGGCTGGTACCCGGCCCCCCTGTCGAAGAGCTTCAATTGCCGGATGCCCCTCGCCCCCTTCCAATCGGCCAACGGGACGATGACCATCTCCTTCATCGCGCGTGACGCCAGCGGACTGCAGGCGTCCGTGAAGTCCTACACCGCCTCCTGCAGGTTCTGAGTCAGCCCTTCGTCTGCTGGGCGCGCCGGGAGAAGCGCAGCACGGCGCGGAAGATGGACTCCACGCCCTCCGGGTCCAGCCCCAGCTCGGTGGCCCAGGCCCGGCGCGTGGCGATCATCTCGTCCTCCCGGGCCGGATCCGGCACCGGCTGGCCCGCCTCGGCCTTGGTGCGAATCGCCCGCCGGGCCAGCTCCGCCCGCCGGGCCAGCAGCTCCACCAGCTCGCGGTCCAACTGGTCGATGTGCTCGCGGGTCTCCTTCAGCTCCGGGAGGCCCGTCTCGAGCGCCGGCAGCTCCATGCGCGGCGTGTCCGGCGTGTCGGCCTCGGGCGGAATCGCCTCCAGCTCCTGGTGGATGGCCCCGAGCGCTTGCAGCAGGTGCCCGCGCGCCTCGTGCGCGAAGGGGTTCTCGTGCTGGATGGCGGAGAAGAGGTGCCCGGCGTCCGAGCGGACGAGCTCGATGGTGCGCGACAACGCCTTGAAGCTCGCGGGCGCGAAGGGCACGTCCACCCCCGAGCCCGCATCCACCATCCCCTTGGCCACGAAGAAGGTGAGCGCGTGCGTGTGCGCCATGATCCGGTCATGGCCCTCGGGCGTCTGCTCGATGACCTCGCAGCCCAGCCGCTCGAAGAAGCTCCGGGCCCGGCGGGCCGCGTCCGGGTGGAGCGGGTTGGGCGAGACGACCACGCGCAACGGGCGCTCGGCCATGGCGAGGCTGAGGGGCCCGAAGAGCGGATGGGTTCCCACCCACGGTACCTTCGTACCGAGCACCTCGTTCATCGCCTGCACGGGCTTCACCTTGACGCTGCCCACGTCGAGCACCAGTTGCTCCGGCGTCAGGTGGGGACGCAGCGTTTCGAGCACCTCGCACATCCGCGGCACCGGCACGGCCACCACCACCTGCTCGGCCCACGAGAGCAGCTCCGGGATGGAGCCGGCGCGGTGGGGCTCGGGGATGTCCGCCACGGTGTCCCACGCCCGGTAGGCGATGCCCGCCGCGTCCAACAGTGAGCCCAGCGCGCGGCCAAAGCGGCCATATCCGATGATGGCGACCGTCATGCCGCCAACTCTACATGACGGGGGCCATGGCCGTGTTCCCCCGCTCGGGCGCACAGTGGCTTCCCGCGCAGTGCCCCGAGGGAATCGACGTGTCCGAAGCGAAGAAGAACGTGGAGCGGACCCGGCTCCTCTTCGAGGAGATGGCCCGGACTGGTAGCAACCAGCCCCTCCTCGAGGCCATGGCTGACGAGGCCGTCTACAAGCTGTCCCTCCCCAAGGGCACTCCCCTCAGTGGGGAGTTCCGCGGCCGGGAGGCCATCCTCGAGTACTTCGAGCGGCTCGAGCAGGTGCTCGAGGTCCTGGAGGTGAAGACCTGGGACTTCGTCGGCAATGGCGACCAGGTCATCGTTCTGGGTGACGAGCAGTTCGTCGTGAAGAAGACCGGGCGCACCTGCTACAGCGAGTTCGCCTTCGTCCTCGAATTCAGCGGCGGGAAGATCGTCCGCGCGCTCGTCATCGAGGACCTGTCCGGTGTCGTCGAGGCCTTCGCTCCCGCGAGTACACGGGCGGCTTCGCGGGCCTCCGGGACTTGAGGCTCAGCTCAGGACCTTCATCGTGCCTCTCGTGACTCCGAATTGCTCGTGCACCGCCGTGCGGCGTACGGCCTCGGCCGGGGAGATTCTTCCCGCCAGCAACTCCTGGTAGGCCGCCAGCACCCGTGCCGCCTCCTCCTGGGACTCGCGCACGAACTCCACCCGGAAACGGCGTACCCCTCGCTCCAGCAGCTTCGGCACCAGCGAGGCCGCGCTCTGCGCCTGCGCGTTGAACACCGTGTTCCGGCACCCCACGTCCACGATGACCGGGTGCTCCAGGCCAATGCGGTCCCGCAGGGAGATTCGATGCTTCTCACACGGCCGGCCGCAGCTCTTGAAGTCGCGCCCGTTGGACAGGGTGTGCGAGTAGACGCAGTGCTCCGTGTGGAACGTGGCGATGTGGTGGTGCAGCGCCACCGCGAAGCGGTCCGCCGGCGTGTGGTCGAGCAGCGAGAAGAGCTGCGTCTCGTCCAGGTCGTGCGAGAAGGTGAGCGTGTCCAGCCCCAGCCCCAGCAGGTGCGCCGCCGTCAGCGAGTTGGTCACGTTGAGTGAGAAGTCCCCATGCAATACCGGGCGCGGCTGGCCCGCCGGCCGCTCCAGGAAGTGCATCATCGCTCCCCAGTGGCGCACCAGCACCGCGTCGGGACGCAGCTTGTCGATGCGCGCGTCGTAGCCCTCCTCGCCCGGCTTCTGCACGCGCACCGTGGCGATCGTCACCCGCAGCCCGGCGGCCCTCGCCCGCTCCACCGCGCGCTGCAGGCCCACCATCTCCATCCAGTCCAGCTCCACCTCGCGAATGCCGGCGGCCAGGACGGCTTCCAACTGCGCGTCGTCGCGGCACAGCGGCAACAGGCGCGGCGCCTCCTCGGCCGCGACTTCGGGCACGCGCGCCAGCAGCGAGGCCCGCACCTGCTCCAGCACCGTCGTCTCCACCACCGTGCGCTCGTGGCCCCGCTCCACCGCCGCGGTGAGCTCGGCCACCAGGTCCCTGCGCAGCGCCTTGAGCTCCGACACGGGCAGGTGCAGGCCCGGCGACAGCTCCGCGCAGTCCAGCTT
The DNA here is from genome assembly GCF_000733295.1 of Archangium violaceum Cb vi76. Taxonomy (GTDB): domain Bacteria; phylum Myxococcota; class Myxococcia; order Myxococcales; family Myxococcaceae; genus Archangium; species Archangium violaceum. The sequence continues at coordinate 33,167 of NZ_JPMI01000232.1, forward strand.
CTCCAGCGTGAAGGGCGTACCTCCAAAGGCGCCCAGCTTGTCCTTCAACAGCTCCTCGTCCAGGCCCTTGCCCCGGGACGCGGTGAGCGGCGTCGGGCTCGCGGCCGCGCTCTCGTGTCCCCAGGCGCTCGCATGCAGGCGCAGCGGGGCTCCCTCGGCACCCGAGACCTTCAGGGTGAGCGGGATGCGGCCCTCGGGCTCGCCATGGGAGAGCTGGCCCTCGGTGCGGCGGACGAGGGACGGGTCGCTGTTGAGCCACACGCGCTGCCCCGGCGCCACCCGCCCGAGGTCCGGACCCGGGTGGCCGAAGCCCAGCACCCAGCCCTGGCCCTTGCGGTCCACGCGGAAGATGGGGCCACCCGGCTCGTGCTTGTCCTCGGGAGCGTTCGCATCGAAGACGACGCCCATGCCCGGGCGCGGGTCCACCTGGGCCGGCGTGGGCTCACCACCGGGGAGGGGAGAGGAGATGGCCCCGTTGGGCGCCTCGGGGCGCTGCTCGCCCAGGCCCAGCGCTCCGGTCCACGGGCGCTCGTCGGGAGTGACGAAGACCTCCTTGCCGGACACGGAGCGCACGCGGCCGAGGTACAGGCCCCGGTGCTTGGGGAAGCGGCCCTCGACGAGCGTCTGGTGGTCCGAGCCCCCGAGAAAGCCATTGGAGAAGCCCCGGCTGTACGTGAGGGACATGTCGGCCAGGTCCTTCTCGAGCTGGCGCTCATCCGGCTTGCCGGCGATGACTCCGTCCACCCACCGCCGGTAGCCCTGCACGGTGGTCGTCACGTACTGCGGGCCCTTGAGGCGGCCCTCGATCTTCAGGCTGTGCACGCCGATGTCCACCAGGTCGGGCACGGCCCGCACGCCCGCGAGATCCTTGGGGCTGAGCAGGTAGCGCACGTCGCCGAGGTCCCGCGTCTGGTTGTCCACCACCAGGTCATAGGGGAGGCGGCAGGACTGGGCACACTGGCCGCGGTTGGCCGAGCGCCCGCCCCAGGCCTCGCTGGTGAGGCACTGGCCGCTCCAGGACATGCACAGCGCGCCGTGGATGAAGACCTCCAGCTCCATGTCCGTCTGGCTGGCCAGGCGGCGGATTTCGGTGGTGGAGAGCTCGCGGGGCACGACGACGCGGGTGACGCCCAGGCCCCGGGCGAAGCGGATGCCCTCGGCGCTGGAGACCGTCATCTGCGTGGAGGCGTGCAGCTCCAACTGGGGGCAGATGGCGCGCGCCAGCAGGGCGATGGCCGGATCCTGGATGATGAGGGCGTCCACACCGGACTCGGCCACGCGGCGCAGGATGCGCTCCACCACGGGCAGCTCGGGCTCGAAGACGAGCGTGTTGAGCGTCACGTAGGCGCGGGCCCCGGCGCGGTGGACGAGCACCATCGTCTCGGGCAGCCGCTCGAGCGAGAAGTTGTCGGCGCGGGCGCGGGCGTTGAAGCCCTCGTCCAACCCGAAGTAGACGGCATCCGCGCCGCTGGCGAGCGCCGCGCGCAGTGAATCGAGGTCTCCCGCGGGTGCGAGGATTTCAGGACGTCGGGAAGGCATGCTGCCTCCATAACACGTGGTCCGTGTTCCGGTGCCCGCCCGGAGCTCTCCCCCGCCCAGCCCCCGGGCGGGTGAGGGGCGCACGCGGAGCCTCCGTTGGAATAAAGGACGTTTCCCCATGCACAAGAGCCTTGCCGCGGGCCTGCTGCTCGCGATTCTCACCCTCTCGACGGGCTGTCTGGGACCCCGGCTCGCGCGGTGCCCCGCGGAGGGGGGCAGCCCCTGGCGCGCGCTGGAGAGCGAGCACTTCACCCTGAGGACCGACCTTTCCTCCCAGGAGGCCCACGAGGCCATCGTCTGGCTGGAGCGGCTGCGCGCCGCCCTGCTCGCCGCCGCGTGGCCCGAGGCCCACGACCGGCCCATGGAGAAGGTCACCGTCTACGTCCTCGGCAAGAGCCGGGACTTCGAGAACCTCTTCCCCTCCCGTCTCGATGGGCTCTTCTCCCGGAACGGTGGAGAGCTCTCCATCTTCCTCCATGGCTCGCCCGCCACGTGGCGGGCCCGCGGCGATGAGGGTTCCCTCTCCACGGTGAAGCACGAGCTCGCCCATTACCTGAATGCCTACTTCCTGCTCCGCCAGCCGCGCTGGCTGAGCGAGGGCCTGGCCGGGTTCCTCCAGACGCTGGAACTGTCGGAGGACGGGAAGACGGCCACGGTGGGCAAGCCCTACCCGGAGGCCGCGGTATGGATGGACTACCAGTTGCAACTCGTGCGCAACCGCCAGGTGCTCTCCTGGTCCGCCTGGAGCGTGTTCAACTGGGACTCGCGGAAGGTGGACTCGTACACTCCCAGCCAGCTCTACGGCTACTACGCGACGAGCTGGCTGTTCGTGCACTGGCTCTCCAATACCCGCCCGGAGGGCTTCGCGAAGTACCAGGCCCGTCTGGCGAAGGGGACGGACCCCCGGCAGTCCTTCTCGGAGGCGTTCCCCGACCTGCGCGGCGCCGACCTCGACAGCATGCTGCTGCCGTACCTGCTCCGGGGCTCCTTCAAGGAGCGCACCGTGCAGGTGCCCTCCGTGACGACGAGCGCCACCGAGCGCCCCTTGGACGAAGCCGAGGTCCATGCCGTCCGGGCGTGGCTGGCGCTGACGGCGTCCTATCTGTCCAAGGAGGGGTCGAAGGAGCGGCTGGACCTGGCGCGCACCGAGTTGGCCGAGGCGTTCCGGCTGGAGCCGGCGAACCTCTCCGCCATCTGGCTGAAGTTGGGCATGGGCGACGTGCCCGAGGCACAGCGGTTGCCGCTCCTCCGAGCGGCGGTGGCGGCGCACCCCGAGGATGGCCGCGCCTGGAGGTTGCTGGGCGCGGTGCTGGGGGCGGATGCGTCCACGCTGGCGGAGCGGGAGGCCGCGTACGCGAAGGCCGTCGCGCTCTCTCCGAATGACGCGAGCCCCGCGAATGAACTGGCCTGGGTGTACGTCCTCCAGGGGCGCTACGCGGAAGCGCTCCCACTGGCGACGCGCGCCGTCGAGCTGGCACCCTGGGATCCCTCCATCCTGGACACCTACGCCATGACGGTCGCGGGGCTCGGCCGTTGCGAGGAGGCCATCCTGACCGAGCAGCGGGCCCTCGACGTGTTGCAGGACTCCCGGGACCCGAAGCTGGTGAAGCTGTTCCGCGAGCGGCTCGCGGCCTTCACGCCTACGTCCTGTGTCCCCAAGCTCACGCCGTGAGGCGGCTCAGCGAGGGCCGCTGGCACGAGCCTCGTGCCCTCCCGCCACGTAGTGCTCGCGGATGAAGGCGTCCAGCAGGTCGAAGGCGGTGGCGAGGATGTCCTCCGGCGGGAGGAACACCACCCGGAAGTGCTGGGTGCCCGCCTTCTGCCCGAAGCCGCTGCCGTGGACGAAGAGCACGCCCGTCTCGCGCAGCAGCGACAGCACGAACTGCTCGTCGTCCGTCACGCCGGGCAGTTGGAGGCGGACCATCGCGTAGAAGGCGGAGTCGGGCTCCACCATGGACAGGCCGGGAATGGCGTTGATGCGGCGGACGGTGAGGTCGCGCCGTGAGCGCATCCGCTTCATCATCTCCGGGATGTGGTCCTGCGGCCCCTCCAGCGCGGGCTGGATGGTGTACTGCTGCGGACTGGGCGCGCACAGCCGGGCATCCGCCAGCCGCATCACCGCGCTCTTGAGCGCCGGCATGAGGTGCGAGTTGCAGAAGACGAGCCACCCCATGCGCCAGCCACAAGCGAGGTACGCCTTGGACATGCCATTGAAGGTGATGATGGGCACGTCCGTGGCCAGCGACGCGGTGGGCGTGTGGTCCTTGTCGTAGAGCAGCTTGTCGTAGATTTCGTCGGAGAGGATGACGAGCCCGCGCCGCCGGGCGATCTCCAGCAGCCCCTCGAGCACCTTGCGGTCGAGCACCGCGCCCGTGGGGTTGTTGGGGTTGCACAGCAGGAGCGCGCGGGTGCCGGGAGTGCACAGCGCGTCGATCTCCTCCAGGTCCAACGTCCAGCCGTGCTCCTCGTCCAGGGTGTAGGGCACGCCCTGGGCGCTCAGCTTGGCCATGAGGGCGTTGTAGAGCGGGTAACCGGGGCAGGGCAGCAGCACGCGCTCGCCGGGCTCCAGCAGGGCCGTGAGGGCCAGCTCGAGCGCCTCGCTGACGCCACTGGTGACCACCACGTCCGAGGGGTTGATGCCGGGGATGCCGGTGCGCGTGCACTCGCGGGCGATGGCCTCTCGCGCGGCGGGGATGCCCGCCGAGGGCGCGTAGCCGTTGTGGCCGTCGCGCATCGCGCGGTGCACCGCCTCGATGAGGTGCGGCGGCGTCTGGAAGTCGAACTTCAGCGGGTCGCCGATGTTCAGGAAGAGGATGCGCTGGCCCTGGGCTTCCAGGCGGCTCGCCTCGGCCACGACGTTGCGGATGGCGTATCGGACGTTTTCGATGTGCCTGGCGGCGCGAATCACGGGAATCCTCGGCAAGGGTCGCTGTCTATGTAGCAACAGCCCTCGTCCCGCGGTGCTGGAGCTTCTCCCCGGTGCGGCGGACGACACGGGAGAAGGCGGGTGTCCGGATTCAGGACAGCGGTGCCCGATTTTGGGACAGTGGCGAATTTCGCCTATAAACCCCTGAAATATCGATGGATTCAGGCGAATTTGTCACGACGCGTTACATTCCCCAGATGGGAAGTGGAGTCCTGACGCACCGGGTCGGTTTTGGACTCCTAGCAATATCGAGCGCTTGGCCGCTGGCACGCTGAGTGCTTAAGAGAGGCCTACACCAAGGCGCGGGCCGTCAACTCCTCCTCCTCTGACGTCACGCGTGGTGAGCGGCGGATGAGCCTCCCCAGAGGGCTCCTCCGTCGCTGTTTTTTTTTGCGGGCCAGGCGGGTCAGGACTCGAAGAGTTCCTGCACGGACCGCACGGACACGGCCTTGCGGAGCCAGTGCTTGAGCTGCTTGAGCTCGGTGCAGACGGCGATGCGCTGGCGGGACTGCTCGTCCACCTGGAGGCCTCGGGCTTCAAGTACCTCCAACAAGGCGATCATCTCTCCCTCTTGGAGTCCTTCCTGGCGGCCCTCTTGGCGGCCTTCTTCACGTCCCTGCGCGAGGTACCGCCGGGCGAACTCGCTCTGGTACTCGTAGGTGCCACTGCTCATCAGTGCCTCCAGGGCGGTGCGTGCCGCGTCGTTCAACGAGTACATCACCAGGTCAAAATAGAAGCGTGCCCGCTCGTCATCAATCCCCACCAGACCGGGCAGTACCGCCTCGGCGATAGCCGCTCCCCGCTCGCCCTGTCCGTGTCCCGCAGCAACTCGGCCGCCAGGGCCGGGCGGTTGCGGAACAGCTCCAGAAGGGCCTCGTGACGGAGGGATGGCATGCGACAGCCATGTGACTCCATGAGTCACATGACTGTCAATAGCCGGGTTGACTCAAGAAGTAGTCCCGAGGCGACCTCCAGCTCACGCCGGACGATGCGTCCGTCCACCCTCGCCTGGAGTGGGAGGCGGGGTGCCCTGCTCGTGGCGCTTGAGCAGCTTCGTCCGGGCCGTCTCCACCAACGTGTACAGCACGGGGATGAAGATGAGGTTGACGAAGGTGGACAGCAGCATGCCGCCGAACACCGCCGTGCCCAGCGACTTGCGCGAGGCGGCGCCCGCGCCCGTGGCCAGCACCAGCGGCACCACGCCCAGCAGGAACGCGAAGGACGTCATGATGATGGGCCGCAGCCGCGTGTCCGCCGCCTGGATGGCCGCCTCCACCACGCTCTTGCCCTGATGGCGCAGCTGCTCGGCGAACTCCACGATGAGCACCGCGTTCTTGCTGGACAGGCCCACCAGCATCAGCAGACCGACCTGACAGAACACGTCATTGGCGAGCCCTCGCAGCGACTGGAATCCGAGCGCGCCGAGGATGGCCACCGGCACCGCCAGCATGATGACGAAGGGCAGGGCGAAGCTCTCGTACTGCGCCGACAGCACCAGGAAGACGAAGACGACGCCCAGGGCGAAGATGAGCAGCACCTTGCCCGCGGACTGCTTCTGCTCGAGCGACAGGCCCGTCCACTCGAAGGTGAAGCCGGCCGGCAGTCCCTGGCGGGCCACGGCCTCCATGGCCTCCAGCGCCTGGCCCGTGCTGACACCGGGCGCGCCCTGGCCGTTGATGGTGGCCGAGCGGAACAGGTTGTAGTGCTGGATGTTCTGCGCGGTGGTGACGGGCTCCACCTTCACCAGGCTCTCCAGCGGCACCATCTGCCCCTGCGCCGTGCGCACGTAGAAGGCGGAGATGTCCTTGGGCTCGTTGCGGAAGGGCATGGCCGCCTGCACGTAGACGCGGTAGACGCGGTTGGCGAAGGTGAAGTCATTCACGTAGCTGCTGCCCATGTAGACCTGCAGCGTGGAGTACAGCGCGTCCAGCGACACGCCGAGCGCCTTGGCCTTCTCCCGGTCCACCGACACGTTGAGCAGCGGGGTGCTCGCCGTATACGAGGAGAAGACACCGCGCAGATCCGGCGACTGGTTGGCCCGTCCCGCGAGCTGCTGCGTGGCCGCCGCGAGCTCCTCCAGCGTGTGGTTGCCCAGCTGGTCCTCCAGGACGAACTCGAAGCCCCCCACGCTGCCCACGCCGCGGATGGTGGGCGGCTGGAAGGCCAGCACCCGCGCTCCGGGAATGCCGGCGAAGGGCCCGCGCAGCCGGTTGACCAGCCCGGCCACGCTCTGCTCCTTCTCCTCGCGCTCCTCCCACGGGTGGAGGTTGACGAAGAGGACGCCGTAGTTGGGGCCGGTGCCCAGCAGCGAGAAGCCTCCCACGGTGAAGATGTCCGCCACCTCCTTCTGCTGGCGCAGCACCTCCTCCGCCTGGATGAGCACCTGCCGCGTGTAGTCCAGCGACGTGCCCTCCGGGCCCTGGATGGCGACGATGAGGTAGCCCTGGTCCTCCTCGGGGATGAAGCCGGTGGGGGTCAGGCGGTAGAGCAGCGCCGTGACGCCCAGGAGCACCACGAAGACGCCCAGCACCACCCAGCGCATGCCCGGCAGCAGCAGCTTGCCCAGGAAGCGCGCGTAGCCGCGCCGGAAGGCATCCATCGCCTGGTCCACCCAGCGGAAGAAGCGCCACTTCTGTCCCTCGTGCGCGCGCAGCAGCCGGGCGCACAGCGCGGGAGACAGCGTGAGGGCCACCAGGGCGGACAGGCTGATGGAGAAGGCCAGCGTGAGCGCGAACTGCCGGTAGATGGTGCCCGTGGTGCCCGGGAAGAAGGACACCGGGACGAACACCGCCGAGAGCACCAGGGCGATGGCCACCACCGCGCGGCCCACCTGCTTCATGCTCCGGTGCGACGCCTCGCGCGCGTCCACGTTCTCCTCCACCATGACGCGCTCGACGTTCTCGATGACCACGATGGCGTCATCCACCACCAGGCCCGTGGCCAGGGTCAGGCCGAAGAGCGTCAGCGTGTTGAGCGAGAAGCCGAACGCGCTCACGAAGGCGAAGGTGCCCACCAGCGACACCGGCAGCGTCGTGGCCACCACGAGGATGCTGCGCCAGCCGTGCAGGAAGAGGAAGATGACGAGGATGACCAGGACGATGGCTTCCGCCAGCGTCTTGAGCACCTCCTCGATGGAGGCCTGCACCGCCGCGGTGGTATCGAAGGCCCTCTCGTAGACCATGCCCGGCGGGAAGTGGGCCTTCAGCCGCTCCAGCTCCGCCACCACGCCCTCGCGCACCTCCAGCGCGTTGGAGCCGGGGAGCTGGAAGATGCCCAGGCCCACCGCGTCCCGGCCGTTGAAGCGCAGCAGCTGGTTGTAGTTCTCCGCCCCCAGCTCCACCCGGCCCACGTCCTTCATCCGCACCAGCGTGCCGTCCTCGCCGCGCTGCAGGACGATGTCCCCGAACTGCTCCGGCGTGGACAGCTGGCCGAGCACCTGCACGTTGATTTGATACGTCTGCCCCTGCGGCGAGGGAGGCTGGCCCACCTGTCCCGCGGCCACCTGCACGTTCTGCTCGCGCAGTGCGCCCACCACGTCCTGCGCGGTGAGGCCCCGGCTCGCCAGCTTCGTGGGGTCCAACCACAGCCGCATGGCGAAGCGGCGCTCGCCGAAGATGCGCACGTCGCCCACGCCCTTCACGCGCAGCAGCGCGTCACGGATGTAGACGTCCGCGTAGTTGCTGAGGAAGCCCGTGTCGTAGCGCTGCGCCTCGTCATACAGGCCGAAGGACATGAGCAGCTGCGATTGCGTCTTGTTGATGGTGATGCCCAGCGCGTTCACCTCGGAGGGCAGCCGCGCCGAGGCGGTGGCCACCCGGTTCTGCACGTCCACCGCGGCGACGTCCAGGTCCCGGTCCGGCTCGAAGGTGACGGTGATGGTGCTGGTGCCGTTGTTGCTGCTGGTGGAGGAGATGTAGCGCATCCCCTCCAGGCCGTTGAGCTGGCGCTCCAGCACCGTCGTCACCGCGCTCTCCACCACCTCGGCGGAAGCGCCGATGTACGTGGACGTCACGCTCACCTGCGGCGCCGCGAGCTCCGGGTACTGCTCCACGGGCAGGCTGGGAATGGAGATGGCGCCCACCAGCGTGATGAGGATGGAGAGGACGCTGGCAAAGATGGGCCGGCGGATGAAGAAGTCGGAGAACATGGGTGCTCACTTCCCCCCGTCCGGGCTCGGAGCCGTCCCCGCGTCCGTCCTCGCGTCTGCGACTCCACCCGTGCCAGCGTCCGCGCCGCCGCCCACGCCGGAGCCATCGCCCGGCAGCTGCTCCGCGGGTTGGGGCTGGATGGGCTGTCCATCCCGTAGCTGCTGGAGCGAACCGACGATGACCTGCGTTCCCGGCTCCAGGCCCTCCAGCAGCTCGTAGTAGTTGCCCTGGAGCCCGCCCAGCTTCACCGGCCGGCGCTGCGCCACCATGGGTCCGCCATCGCCCTGCACCGCCACCATGGCGAAGAACTGGCTGCTCTGCTGTGTCACCGCGAAGGTGGGCAGCCGCAGTGCCTCGCGCGTGGCGTACACCACCTGGGTGTGCACCACCTGGCCGGCGCGCAGGCCCTGTGTGTTGTCGAAGGCCGCCTTCAGCTCCACCAGCTGCGTGCGCGGGTCGGGCGTGGGCGCCACGAAGAAGACGGGGGCGCTCACCACCGGCTGGCCCTCGCCGTCCAGCACCTCCAGCCGCGTGCTGCCTGGCTTCACCTCCGAGGCGCGCTCGGGCGGCACCGAGACGGAGAGCTCCAGCGCCCGGCTCTGGTCCACGTTCGTCAGCGCCGTCTGCGGTGTGACGTAGTCGCCCACCTTCACGGGGATGTCGCCCATCACACCCGCGAAGGGCGCCTCCACCCGGTAGTAGCCGAGCTCCACCTGCTGCGCCTGCAGCTGCGCCTCCGCCGAGCGCGCGCTGGCCTCGGCCGCCGCCGCCTGGGCCACCGCCTGCTCATAGTCCTGCCGGCTCATGAGTCCCTCGCGCAGCAGTTGCTCGGCGCGCTTCCGGGTGCTGCGCGCGAACTCCCGCTGGGCCAGGGCCGAGGCGCGCTGGGCCCGGGCGCTCCGCACGCCCGCGCGCTCGCGCCTCGGGTCCACCTCCAGCAGCAACTGCCCCTCCTTCACCACCTGGCCCGGCTTCACCGAGATGCGCTGCACGTAGCCGGCCACCTGGGGGAAGACGGTGATGCTTCGGCGGGAGATGAGCGTGCCCAGGTACTCACCCGTGTCGCGCACCGGGCCCGGCCGCAGCTCCATCACCTCCACCGGCAGGGGCTGTCCGCCGCCTCCCGGGCCGCCGGCTCCGCCCTGGGGGCCTCCCTGTCCTTGTGTTCGCCCGCACCCGGCCAGGGCCAGGGCCGCCAGCCACACTCCCCACCTCACCAGTCGCATGCCGCCTCCACCAGGAACGCCTCGATTCGCGCCTGGAACACCTGGAACTCCCTCACCACCAGGTTCAGCTCCGCCTGCCGCAGCGCCGCCGCGGACACCACCAGGTCCTGGCTCGTCCCGGTGCCCACCTCGAAGGATCGGCGGGTGAGCCGGTCGTTCTCCGCCGCCAGCTCCCGGTTCCGTGTGGCGATCTCCAGCTCCGCCTCCGCCACGCCCACCTCGCGCCGCGTCTGCCTCACCTCGACCGTGGCCCCGCGCTGCCTGGCCACCACGTCCTGGCGCGTCGCCTCCTCCTGGGCCCGTGCCTGCCGCACGCGGCCTCCGCGCGCGCCTCCTTCATAGAAGGGCAGGGTGAGCACCGCGCCGATGTTCCAGACGGGCACCCGCGCGAAGCCCGGGTCCACCGTGAATCCAAACACCGTGCTCTGCGCCGCGAGCGTGGGCAGGTACTGCGCCTGGGCCGCCGACACGTCGTGCCCGGCCGCTTCCAGTTGCGCGCGCGACGCCGCGAGGTCCGGCCGCTGCTCCAACGCCTGGAGGTTCTGGCACTGCGCCCGGCCGCGATTCAGCAGCTCCTCCAGGGACACGCCGTGCGTCAGCCCCACCGGCTGCTCCTGGCCCAATATCAGCGCCAGGGTATCCCTCGCCTGCAGCAGCGTGTTGTCCCCGGACACCACCAACGAGCGTGCCGACTCCGCGTCCTGCCGCAGGCGGACGACGTCCAACTGGGTGCCAGCCCCCAGCTCCAACCTCCGCTCGGCCAGCGCCAGCCGCTCCAGTGCGGAGCGCAGGTTGACGCGGTTCACCTCGGAGAGCCGCTCGGAGGAGGCCACCCGCGCCAGCGCCCGGGCGAGCGCCCCGGTGAGTTGGCGCCGCGTCTCCTCCAGTGACAGCCCGGCGGCGCGGCGGGAGGCGTTGGCCGAGCGCAGGGATTGAATGGCGCTCCAGTCGAGCAGGGGAAGGGAGGCCGTCACCGTGGCGGTGGCCAGGGGCGCGGTGGGCCGCTGGCCGTCACCCCCGCCCGCGCCGACGCCTCCACCGATGCCGCCTCCACCGATGCCGCCCCCGATGAAGGCCGTCGAGGGGTCGAGCACGTTGTATTGGACACCCGCCGAGCCGTTGAGGGTGGGCAGCAGTCCGGCGAGCGCCACGCGCCGCAGTCCCGCGGCGGACTCCACCCGGGCCAGCGCGGCGCGCAGGTCCGTGGATTGCTGGCGCAGGAGCGCGAGCGCCTCGTCCCAGGAGCCCACCTGCATCGGAGCCGGAGACACGGGCTCGAGCAGCGGGTCGGAGACCTCGGGCTGGAAGGGCGGGGACACGGGCGCGGGCTGCCGCGGCGGAGCAGTCCCCGGTCCGGTCTGGGCGGGCAGGGCACCGGCGGGAAGGCCGGCGTGCCAGAGCAGGGCTGTGAGCAGGAGGGCGGTCATGAACGGACCGCCCACATTGCTGCCTGCCCCACCGCGTTGCCTCCGACTGGAGGACATTCATGACACCGCAGGACACTGCGGGTGCTCGCTAGCGAGCACTTGCGTCACCCTGGAGCAGGAATGCGACAGCGGAGCGAGGCGGATGCTCGCCAGTGGGCACTTCGGCCGCCGGTGTCCCGGCGTCAGCTGCTGAGGTCCTGGGTGGCGGTCCGGGGTGGCTCCTCGGAGGGCAGGGGCTGGCCGGCGCAGTCGGTGCCCGGAGCGGGCGCGCGGGTGGTGCGGGGCCGGTACTCCCAGTGCCACGGCTCCGAGGGCACCGTGCGCCGGAAGCCATGACGGCATGCGTTGGCCGCGAGCCACCGGTAGGTGGGGGACTCCTCGTCGCCGACGACCACGTCCACCGCGAGCCCCCGCTGGTGGTTGGAGCGGCCGGGGCGCGCGGCCTTGGGGCCCAGGCCCTTGCGGTAGCGCTCGTAGAGCAGGCGCTGCTCCCGGCGGGTGCGGTAGCCGCTGGTCACCCAGAGCCAGATGCCATCCCCACGGGCCGCGGTGGCCATGCGCAGGAAGGAGGCCGCGGCGTCACGGCGCAACGACTCGCCACCCGGCAGGGCGACGAGGTGCTTGGAAGTGGTCGTCTTCGCCCGCTTGCGTTTCACGTCCGCGCCGGGCGCGAGACCGGGAACGAGCAGGCACACGAGGGCTAGGAGAAGGCTCCAGCGCAGCGGCGGGAACGGCATGGGGCGGTTCCTGTCCAGAGAGGCAGAGATGGTTGCTCTCACATCTATTCCCGGAATGCGAGCAGGCGGCCGGGCAGGCGCCGCGTGGTTCGCTGGCCTCGAACCGCCCGTGGCTCGTCTGTCCGGCTGCTCTCCCGGTAGAGTGGACGCCTCCCATGACGACCGCCCTGCGTCCCGTGCCTCCGAGCGAGGAGGTTTCTTTCGCTCCCGCCGCTGTCTCCACTCCCGTCCCACTGCGCGCCGCGCGGCTGATGGCGCACGCCGCCGCGTGGCTCACCCTGCTGGGTCTGCTCACCGGGGGCTTCGTGTCCGCGGCCATGACGGGCAAGGTGTCCGCGGATCCCCACGCCGCGCTCGCCTCGCACCTCAACGCGCTGATGGGGGCCTTCCTGCTGCTGGGCGTGGCGTGGACGCTGCCGATGCTGCGCTATGGGGCCACGGGCCAGCGCCGGCTCGCGTGGGCCTTCATCGTGTCCAACTTCGCCAACTGGTTCGTCACCGGGGTGAAGGCGTTCCTGCGCGTGTCCGGCGTGGATGCCACCGGCGAGCCCGTGAATGACGCCGTGTTCGGCGTGCTCACCCTGTCCGTGGTGTTGCCGGCGCTCGGCGCGGCCGCGGCCTGGGTGTATGGCTTCCGGCGCTCGGCCGCTGCTCCGGAGACCCATCCGTAAGCATGAGAGGCCTCAGTCCAGCGCGGCGCTCACGTCGGTGCGGGTGAGGCGCAGGGTGGCCATGCGGCGGCGGCGGGCATCGGCGACGGCCAGGTGCCAGCCAGCGGCGAACAGGCCCACGGCGAGGCAGCCGCCCCACAGGGCCCGGGCGCCGAAGTGTCCCAGCACCCACGAGCCGAGCGTGGGGGCGATGCTGGCCGACAGGGCCCACAGCATGTAGTAGGCGCCCTGGTAGGTGCCGCGCTGCTCGGTGGGCGCCAGGTCCGCCACCACGGCCGAGCCCGCGGGCGCCTGGGCAATCTCCCCCAGCGTCCACACCACCACCGCGAGCGCCGCCAGCCCGGGGTTCGCGCCGAGCACGTGCATCCCGAAGCCCAGCCCCGTCAGCGCCGAGGCCCACGCCAGCGCCGTCGCGCGCCGCACCTGCCCCATCATCCGGCCGGCGAAGGGTTGCAGCAGCACGATGAGCACGCCATTCACGCCCAGCACCGTGCCGAAGGTGGCGGGTGACATGCCTTGCGCGGTCAGGTCCATCGGCAGCGTCACGTTGCCCTGGGTGAAGATGATGGCGGTGAGGACGATGGGCAGCGCGAAGGCGAGGAACACCTCGTCCCGGAAGGGCGCCAGCGAGGGCAGCCGGCGGGAGGACTCCGTTCCCCGGTCCGCCTGGACGGGGCGTGTCTCCGGCACCTTCCACCAGACGAGCAGCCCGTAGAGGAAGGTGGTGCAGGCATCCGCCACGAAGAGTACGAGGAAGCCGAAGCGCGAGGCCAGGCCCGCCAGGGGCACGGCGATGGCGAAGCCCACGTTGATGACCCAGTACAGCAGGGCGAAGGCGCGCGCGCGGTCCTCGGGTTTCACCACGTCGGAGATGGCCGCCGACACCGCGGGCCGGTACAGCTCGCCCAGCAGTCCCAGCAGGAAGGCGGAGACGCAGATGTGCCAGGTCTCCCGCGCGAAGCCCATGGACAGCATCGCCGCCGAGCCCAGCCACAGCCCCGACACCAGCGTCTTGCGCCGGCCCACCCGGTCCGCCAGCGTTCCGCCGACGAGCCCCGCCAGCACACCCCCCACGCCGTGCAGGGACACCACCATCCCGGCCTCCTCCACCCGGAAGCCGCGCTCGCGCGTGAGGTACAGCGCCAGGAAGGGCACCACGAAGGCGCCCAGCCGGTTCACCAACGTTCCCGTCCACAGGTACCAGTACGTGCCTGGCAGTCCCCCCGCCGTCGCCTGGACTTCCGCCCTCAATCGCCCCAACAGGTGCTTCATGACGGGCGCAGCTTGCGGGAAGCAGCCCGGAGGCGCCAGGGGCGGGTCTTCCCCCTACTCCCGGAGTGATTGGACCGCATAGGATTCACACCCGGAGGAACACGCGTGACTCGACCCTACAAGCCGGATGGTTACCCGAGTGCCTCGGCCTACGTGATGGTGAACGGCGCCCAGCGCGTCATCGACTTCTTGAAGAAGGCCTTCGACGCCACGGAGCTGCGCCGCTACGACGGCCCGAACGGGTCGATCATGCACGTCGAGGTGCGGATCGACGACTCGGTGATCATGCTCTCCGAGGGTGGAGGCTCCTTCCCGGCGTTTCCCGTGTGGCTCCACCTCTATGTCCCGGACGTCGATGCGACGTACCAGCGCGCGCTCGCGGCGGGTGGAGTCTCCGTCCAGGAGCCGCAGCAGAAGGGCGATCCGGATCGCCGCGGTGGCGTGAAGGATCCCTCGGGCAATACGTGGTGGATCTCCACCCAGATGGAATGAGACCGGAGCTCCTCGCATGCGCTTCCAACCGCCGTGGGGCGGGGCCTTCCGCCTCCAGACCTACTTCCACCGCAAGCTCGATGCCCTGCCCCCCTCTGACATCGAGGCCATGCGCTCGGTCATCCTGGGCTCCTCCCTGCTCGGGGAGACCAACCTGACGTCCCAGTTCTCGGGCACCTATGGCTTCTCGGTGACCTTCCAGCGCGAGGCTCTCTCCGATGTGAAGGACCGCTTCCCGACCTTCGCTCCGTTTCTCGACGCCGCGCTGCTGCCGGTCTGCAACGCGTTCCTGCTCAATCCGTTGTTGATCCAGAACGGGCGCGGGGTGGAGGCCCATCTGGACAAGAGCATGATGTACTACGGGGACACGATCGGCTGTCCGGTCGCCGTGAGCGTGCTCTACATCCAGGTGCCCGAGCAGCTCGCGGGAGGAGAACTGCGGCTGTATCACCGGGGTGAGCGGGTGGCGGCGCTGGCACCCAGGCCAAACTCGCTGGTGACGTTCCGCGGAGACATGGCGCACGAGGTGATAGCGGTCGAGTCCGGGGCTCCAGAGCTCTCGGCGGCGCGCATCAGCCTGGTGGTCGAGCAGTACCGCCTGCCGGAGGAGCTGCTCGCGCGGGTGCCTCGGATGGAGCTGCGGACCCGGGCGGGAACGGTGATGATATGAGCGAGCTGTCGATGGAGTGGTGGGTGGCCCAGCGTCCTGAGCGGGTCTTCGCGGCCATCGAGGATCCCTTCCAGATGCGGCGCTGGTACGGGGCGGTTCCAGGTGGCCAGCGTCTCGGGGAAGTGGGAGACGCGGACGCAGGCGAGCCGTTCCAGGTGAACGTGCTCGATGTGAAGGGGGTCCTCCGGACGCAGACGGGCCGCATCCTCGAGGTGTTTCCGGGCCGGGGCTTCTCGATGGAACTGGCCTGGGACGGCGGGGAGCTCGGCAGCGACACGACGCGCCTCTCCATGAAGCTCGAGCCCTCCGGAGATGGCACGCGCATCGAGGTCCGCCAGGGCCCGTTCTCGAGCCCCGAGCTCCTGGAGGCGTACCGGGCGTACTGGGAGGCGAACGTGGGGCGATTGATCCGCGTCGCCTCTGGAGAAGCGGTGCCCTGCTTCGAGGAGTTCTGGGAGGAGTCGGGGGGCTACGTCGAGCCGCTCGGCCTGGCGGCCTATACGGTGCTCGCCGGCATGAAGGAGGCCGGGGTGCCGCCGGAGACGCTCGCGCAACTGGAGGAGACGCTCTACACGCACCTCGCGCGCGTGCCCGAGGAGACGGCGGGAGTGCTCGGAGCGGTGCTTCGCGAGCGCCTGAAGGGCATGCTTTCGGGTGGAGGCTGAAGGCGGGCCTCAGCGCCGGCCGAGGAATCCCTCGAGCACCCCGGCGACGTTGGTGCCGATCTCATCCACCGCGTAGCCACCTTCCTGCACGAACACCGTCGGCAGCTTCAGCCCGGCCAGCCGCTGTCCGATGAGCGGGTAGTGCTCCTGGGCGAGCTTGAAGGCGCTGATGGGATCGCCCTCGTAGGTATCGACGCCGAGCGACACGACGAGGGCCTCGGGCGAGAACGTCCCGATGGCGTCCAGCGCGGCTCCGAGGGCGGCGTTGTACTCGTTCCAGCCGGTGCCACGCTCCAGCGGGAGGTTGAGGGTGTAGCCCTCTCCGGCGCCTGCTCCGCGCTCATCGGCATAGCCGAGGAAGTAGGGGTAGTCCGTCTCCGGGGTCGCGTGGATGGAGACGAACAGCACATCGGAGCGCTCCCAGAAGATGTCCTGGGTGCCATTGCCGTGGTGGTAGTCCACGTCGAGCACCGCCACCCGGGCGAACCCCCGGTCACGCAGGTGCTGGGCCGCGAGGGCGGCGTTGTTGAGGAAGCAGTAGCCGCCGTAGACGGAGTGCCCGGCGTGGTGTCCGGGAGGACGGCACAGGGCGTAGGCGCTCTTGTCCCCCTCGGCGACGAGCGCGGCGGCGGTCAGGGCGGAGTGCGCGGCGGCGAGCGCGGCGTCCCAGGTGCCCTCGACGATGGGCGTGCTGGAGTCGAAGGCGTAGTAGCCCATGCGGCCGTTGATGCCGGAGGGGATGTGGTCCCGGCGCAGGCCGCGGGCGGGAAAGCCGCTCGGCAGCATGAAGCCCTCCTTGCCGAGCGAGCGCCACTCGGCATGGGCGGTGCGCAGGAACTCGACGAACGCGGCGTCATGGACGCGCAGCAGGGACTCGTGGGCGAAGGAGCGCGGCTCGATGAGCTCGAGTCCGGCGCGCTCCACGGCCTTCAGGATGTAGTCGACGCGCACCGGCATCTCGAAGCACGGCACCAGCTCGCCGCGATGCAATTCCATGCCGCCGTCATGGCGGGCGTGCAGCGGGGAATGAACGACTTTCACCGGGGAGTCTCCAGGGCTGAAGGAGGAGCGGCGCGGCGAGTTGTAACGCAGCGTGGGTCCGTCATCCAAGGGAGGGGGCTCCGCCCCCGGCACGGGGGTGAAGTGGAGCAATACCCGGCGGCGAGGCACCGGCCGCGGGAAAAAAGACGGCCGCTGGGTGGTGGTCGAGGTGAACGACTGAGGCGTCTCCGGGCTCCCGGCGAGCATCGACCCACGCGAGCTGTTCGCGGCGTTGCTGGGCGTGGAGCGTTGACTGACACACCGCTCGTCAGGGCTGGCGCGTCAGGGAGCAACGTGAGGCTCGCCTGGGGGCTAGCCAACAAGAACGGTGACAGGCGCCGGTTGGAGATGGCGCCGGCCGGGCGAGGACGTTAAGGGAGTGCCCCATGGAGCCCACCACCGACCTGGCCACCTGTCTGCTCTGTGGCGCTGGAGCCTCTCCGGCGCTGAACCTGCCGCGCTTCGCTGGAGCCGCGTGTCAGGGCTGTGCCCAGCGCGTGGGACATCTGCTGGTGCAGGATCCCACGCAGCTGACGGACATCTGGCCGCTGCTCGCCGACGACGTGGACGATGAGCCCGAGCCCACGGTGCAGCGCGCGGATGGGAAGACGGTGGAACTGCGCCAGGTCATCGCGGAGATGAAGCGCGAGCTGTCGGTCGAGGACCGGATGAAGCTCGCGGAGATGTACGGAGAGATCGGTCTCATCCGCGAGCAGCTCGAGGAGTGTGGCCGGGTGCTCGTCGCGGCGCCCGCGGCCGGGTTGGCTCAGCGTGCGCTCGACGTGCTCTTCTCGGAGGAGCTGTGCTCGCCGCGCGGAATCGAGGAGCTCCGCGGGCGCCTGTTCCCGGCTTGAGAAGCGGGACGGGAGTGACATCGGGCTGGTGGTCCACCCGGATTTGCAGCACAACGCGCGTGTGCGCGCCACCCTCCACTTCCTCACCGGGCTCATCCAGCGCGAGCGCCCCCTCCTGTCCGGCGAGGGCCGTCCCGCCCCGCGCTCCTCCGGGAGGCGTTCCTCGTGAGCCAGCTCGTCGGTCTGCTGGCCGCCAGTCTCCTCCTCGGTGCCTTCGCCCGGCGCAGCGGCCGTTTCCCGGAGCAGACGGCGCTGGCCATCAACGCCTTCGTGCTCAACATCGCGCTGCCCGCGCTTGTGCTGCGCGCGGTGCACCGTCTCACGCTCGCTCCCGAGCTGCTCGTCGCCGCCGCCACGCCCTGGCTCATCTTCGGCGGCTCGTGGCTCTTCTTCCGCACGGTGGGTCCGCGGCTGGGTTTTCCGCCCGGCACCGTGGCGGCGCTCGTCCTCACCGGCGGGCTGAGCAACACCGCCTTCGTGGGCCTGCCCCTCATCGAGGGACTCATGGGCCGTGATGCGCTACAGGTGGCCGTCGTCGTGGATCAGCTCGGCTCGTTCCTGGCGCTGGGCACGGTGGCCACCCTCTTCGCCACGCACGCCGCCGCGAAGGACACCCGCCTCAGCGCGCTGCTCGAGAAGGTGGTGGCCTTTCCGCCCTTCATCGCCCTGACGGCTGGGTTCGTCCTGCACCCGTGGGACTGGCCCCAGGCCGTGGACGTGGTGCTCGGCCGCCTGGGCGACATGCTCACCCCGCTGGCGCTCTTCTCCGTGGGTTTCCAGTTACGGCCCTCGGGCGTGAAGGGCCGGGTGCGCGCGCTCGTGCTGGGACTCGGTTACAAGCTGGCGCTGGCGCCACTCGCGATTGCGCTGCTGTTGCTGCTGCTGCCCGGCATGGGCCGGCTCACCTTCGAGGTGTCCGTTCTCCAGGCCGCCATGGCTCCCATGGTCACCGCCGCCATCCTCGCCGCGGACAATGGGTTGGATCCGGAGCTCTCCGCCCTCATGGTGGGGCTGGGCATTCCACTCTCGTTCGCCACGGTGCCCATCACCCTGTGGCTCCTGCGTTGAGAGCGTGCGCCGCCTACGCGACGGCCTGCGTGGCGTAGGCGATCTCCAGGCCTTCCTTGCGCATGCGCAGCCGCGTGCGCGACAGCCAGTGGCAGTGCGCGCAGTAGCTGTGCGCGCCGTTGCCCGGCGTGCTGCGGATGGTCACCGCGCCGCCGCACAGCATGCAGCCATCGGGAAGGGTGAACTCCGAAACGGCGTCACCCATGTTCTTCTCAGTGGTTCCGGTCATGCCTTTCACGTAACGCAGGAATCGGCGGCCACAAGCCGCCGGACCGTGTTTTCCGTGCACCCCTGGAGGGCAGGCAGGCGGGCCTGTAGCGCCTACCGTCCTCCTGGTTCCTGTCCACCGCCGCACACCGCAACCCGCCGAACACAGGCGCTCGCCTTGGCACGCCGCTTTCAAGAGAAGGGCGTTCCTGAGGGGGGAGGGTGGGCATGGAGATTGCGCGAGTCGCGCTTCGCCGACATGGGAAGGGTTGGGGGGTGGAGGTGACCCTCGAGGGGGGCGGTGTGCGGCGCTATCGCTATGGCAGCGAGGCGCAGGCGCGCTACTTCGCCGCGGTGTTCGAGTTGGGACCGAGTTGGCTGCCGCCGGTGTCACGGCGACGGCGCGCCCGGGCCGGGGCCTCCTCCGCCGGGCGGGCAGCGGGCGGGCCCGCGTAGGCCCGGGGGGGCCGGGCATCTCCCGGGCCTCCGTGGGGGTTCCGGAGAGGCCGCGCACCTGCTAGGAGTCACGCCTCATGAGCAAGAGCAACTACACCCCCCGCCCGAACCGCGAGCCCATCACCCGTGAGACGGATCCAGCCGGCCGCTGGTCCGCGAAGTTCCCGGACATGATTGGCTACAAGAACCAGGGTGGCGGCAAGGTGCCGGCGGACTACGGGTGGAACACCAACCCGAAGCAGTGGCAGGAGGAGATGACGCCCGAGAACCTCGCCACCGAGTACCGCAACCTGGTGGTTCCGCGGCTCCCCGTGCCGGCCGCCGCCGCGCTGCCCGAGGGCGCCAAGGCCGAGTCCAAGTAGTCTCCCGGCCGCCTCAGGTGAAGGGCAGGGCCGCGAGACGCTCCCGGAACACCTCCAGCGTCTCGCGCAGCTCCGCTTCCTCCACGGACTGCTCGAGGCCCAGGCGCGCCTTGCGCAGGAAGGCGTCGAACACCGGCGCCCGGCCGTAGAGCGCTCCAGAGACATCCACCGCCTCGCGGATGACGCGCTCGGCGCCCGGCGAGCCCAGGAACAGGTGCATCGCCGCCTGCTCCAGCCGTGCCCCGCACGCCGCCCACACCGCCCGGTCGTGCGCCGTCAGCGTGCGCTGCGTCAGCTCCGCGCCCACCCGTCCCAGCTCTCCGAGGAAGGGCTCCACGAGCGTCCGCAGCTCCTCCGCGGGCACCTCCGGCAGCGAGGCCAGCGCGCGCAGCCGCTCGCGCACCTCCACCACCAGGCGCTTGTCCCGCGTCTTCATCGTCAGCGAGGTGTTCATCCCCGCGAAGGCCGCGAGCATCTCCTCCAGCCGCCGCGCCAGCCCCGGCCCCTCCCGTGGGGGCGCGGTGGCCGCCTTCTCCAGCCGTGACTGCAGCGAGCGCCGCAATTCCGCCACCCCGCCACGCAGCGCGGCCGCCGCCGCCACCTGCCCCTGGTAGCCCGGCACCACGTCCTCGCGCCGCACGTCCGCGAAGGCCGCCGCCGTGAGGTACACGAGGTCTCCCATCTGCGCGCGGAAGTCCGCGCGGAACGACTGCAGCTCCGCCATCAGCGCCCAACGGTCGCTCACCACCTCGGGCCGCCGCACCCGCTGGCCCAGGTCCGCCACGCGCCGCGAGAGCCGCCCCGCGCACGCGCCCAGCACCACCTCCACCTCCCGCGACAGCCGCTCGTCCACGCCCGCGGGGGGAGGCTCCCACGCACCGTCGCGCGCGGCCTCCACCGAGGAGGGGAAGGCCTCGTGGATGGCCGACACCAGGGCGTTCACGTCCATCACCGTGTCCCGGATGGCCGGGGCCATCGTCTCCCACAGCGACAGGTCCGCCCCCTCCGTCTCCTCCAGGGTGGTGGGCTCGTACTTGACGATGTTGAGGTGCCCCAGCCGGTCGATGGCCAGCGCCGCGGCCCGGTACACGCGCTCCAGCCGTGAGGCCAGCGCGCGGTGGGTGAGCTCCTCCAGCAGCGTCTTCAGCCGGGGAGGCAGCGTGTCCTGCGGGGCTCGGGGCTTCTTCTCCGGAGGCGGCATGGCCGCAGGCTAAGCCATCCCGCGCGCCTTGTGGACGATCGCGTCCGCCAGCGTGTCCACCGCCCGGGGTCCGCCCTGCCGCAGGAAGAGGTTGGGCTCGGTGATTTCCAGCTCCATCAGCAGCAGCCCGCCGTGCTCGTCCCGCGCCACGTCCACCCGGGCGTAGAGCAGCTCGAAGCCGGTGGCGGCGAGCACCTGGCGGGCGAAGGCGCGCTCGTCCTCGGAGGACGGGGCGGGCTCGGCGGCGGTGGCGTCGTAGCCCGGGTTGCCCGAGAGGGCCGGTTGCCGCTTGATGGCGTGGGTGTGCTCACCGCCCAGGAAGAGGATGGAGCGCTCGCCATGGCCCTCCACCGAGGGCAGGTAGGGCTGCACCATCATGTCCTTGTGGGGGAGGACACGCTCCACCAGCGCCTGGGCGGCGGGGAGCTCCTCGGGCTTCCGGACGCGCAGCGTGTCCCGCGCGCCCGCGGACACCGCGGGCTTCACCACCGCGTCAGCCCAGCCGCGCTCCGCGAGCAGCGCCTTCACGTCCGGCCGCGAGCCGCGCTCCAGCCAGGCGGTGGGCACGGTGGCGATGCCGCGCTCCGCGAGCTCGCGCAGGTAGCCCTTGTGCGTGTTCCAGCGGAGCACCTCGGGCGGATTCCACAGCGGGCAGCGGGCACCGGCGCGCTCGGCCCAGGACACGAACTCCTCCCGGCGCGCATCCGAGTCCCAGGCGGTACGGATGAGCGCGAGCCGGAAGCGGCTCCAGTCCACGGCCGGGTCGTCCCAGATGACGGGCCCGGCCTTCAGGCCCCTCGCGGCGAGTGCCTGGGCGAGCAGATGCTCGTCGGGCAGGCACTCGGGGAAGGTGGACGCGGTGACGAGCGCGACGTCGTAGGCATTCTCATTCACGGACATGGCCGCGGGAGATACCTCAACTCCGGGCGGCGGAGATGACCGCACCGAGCCGGCGCATGCCTTCCTCGATGAGCTCCGGCGGACGGTTGGAGAAGTTCAGCCGCATGAACTCCGTGCGAGGCTCGCCCGCGAAGAAGGAGGCACCGGGCACGAAGGCGACGCGCTTCTCGAGCGCCAGGGGGAAGAGGGCATCCGCGCTCATGCCCCGCGGCAGCTCCACCCACAGGAACATGCCGCCGTCCGGCTCCGTCCACCGGGTGCCCTCGGGCATGTGCTTCTCCAGCGCGGCGAGCATCACCTGGCACCGGTCGCCGTAGACGGCGCGCAGCTTCTCCAGGTTGGCGTTGTAGTCGAAGCTCGACAGCAGCCGCGCCGTGGCGCGCTGCGCGACCGTGGCGGTGTGCAGGTCCGCCGACTGCTTGACGACGGTGAGGGCGCGGATGATCTCCCGCGGACCCACGGCCCAGCCGATGCGCAGCCCGGGGGCCAGCGTCTTGGAGAACGTCCCCAGGGTGACGACCACGCCCTCGGTGTCGAGCGAGGCCAGCGACGGCAGGTGCTCGCCCCGGAAGCGCAGCTCGCCGTAGGGGTTGTCCTCGAGGATGAGGATGCGGTGGCGCTGGGCGAAGCGCACCAGGGCCTGCCGGCGCTCCAGCGACAGGGTGGTGCCCTTGGGATTCTGGAAGTTGGGGACCAGGTAGATGAGCTTGGGCTTGCGGCCCACGGTGTGCAGCAGCGACTCCAGCTCGTCCACGCGCATGCCGTCCCGGTCGCTGCCCACGACGGAGTAGGAGACCTCGTACCCGCTGAACGTCTGCAGCGCGGCCAGGTAGCTGGGATTCTCCACCACCACCACGTCACCCGGGTCGAGCATCACCTTGGCCACCAGGTCGATGCCCTGCTGCGAGCCGCTGGTGATGAGCACCTGGTCCGTGGCCGCGTGCAGGCCCTGGCCGCCCAGGTGCGAGCAGATCCACTCACGCAGCGGGCCGTAGCCCTCGGTGGTGCTGTACTGGAGCGCCGCGCGGCCTTCCTCGGCGAAGACCTCGGCGTGCGCCTGGGCGATGGCCTCCACCGGGAAGAGCTCGGGCGCCGGCAGCCCTCCAGCGAAGGAGAGCACGTCCGGACGCTCGGCCACCTTGAGGATCTCCCGCACGGCGGAGGCCTTGACCCGCGACATGCGCTGGGCCAGCGGGAACGGCGGAGGAGCGATAATGGGGGTGGCCGCGGTCATGGTCAGGCTCCTTTCAGCTCTTCGGGGGAGACGTGGATGTACGTCTCCTCCTTGATGGATGTCAGAACGATGGTGGTGTGCGTGCGCGTGACGCCGGAGATGGTCCGCAGCGTCTCCACGAGCAGGGAGTCGAGCGTCTTCGTGTTCCGGGTGCGCACCTTGAGGATGTACGAGTCCTGGCCGGCGACGCGGTGCGCCTCGAGCACCTCGGGCATGGCCAGCACCTTGCGGGCGAACCCCTCGAAGTACTTGGGGTGCTCGATGCTCACGCCGATGAAGGCGGTGATGTCCTTGCCCAGCTTCGACGCGTCCACGCGCGCCGTGTAGCCGGTGATGACCCCCCGCTCCTCGAGCTTGCGGATGCGCTCGGCCACCGCCGGCTGGGACAGACCCACCGAGCGGGAGAGCTCCAGCTGCGTGGCTCGCCCATCTCGCTGCAGCAGATCGACGAGGCGGTGGTCCAGTTCATCCATGGCGGGTCAGCGACCTTATTTTTATAAGTCCCAGTGACTTGATGCCTATAAGGTATATGTCTCTCGGTGACGGTGCAAGAGGGCGGCAGGCAGGCGGGCGAGCCTCTTCCACCGGGGCGTCACGAACACGGGGGGCCTCCTCTGTTGGCAATGCACGTCTCGCGCCCGTGGGCCCCGAGGAGCGCAGCCATGGATTCCGCCTTCCGTCAGCAGTTGCTGGGACTCGATCTGACGCTGGCCCGGCGCTTCGCGACCGTCGAGGCGCGACCGTGGGGATATTTCGTCCACGAGGTGGGAAATCCCGGCCACTGGGATGCGAACACCGCGCGCTGGCTGCGAGCGGAGGAGCCGGAGGCCGCCATCGAAGAGGTGGTGGCGCTCTACCGGGCACGGGAGCTCGTGCCGCGCGTGCGGGTGGATGACCTGAGCGCACCTGGAGACGTGGTGGAGCGGCTGGTGGCCCGGGGCTTCCAGAAGGACGCGCAGGTGATGCGCCTCATGCACTGGGCTCCGGTCACCTCCCGTCCGCTTCCAGTGTTGTTCTCGGGCGTGACGCTGGAGGTCGCGGGCCCGGAGACCCTCGCGTCCCTGGCGGAGATTCAGGGAGAAGCCTGCGGCTGGGAGGAACGCGGTTGGCTGGTGCGCTACCTGGAGCGGTTGGTGCCTGGTCCCGCGTCGCACTACTACCTCGCCCGGGTGGACGGCGTGCCGGCGGCGATGGCGGCCCTGCAGGAGGGGGAGGGCTGTGCGCTGGTCCAGGAGGTGGCGACGCGCCCCAGGCATCGTCGGCGCGGCCTGGCGTCGGCGTTGATCACCTGGATACAGCGCAGGGCCATGGTGCCGCTCTTCCTCCAGGTGTCCAATCCCGAGGCGGAGCGCATCTACGCGCGCGCGGGCTTCCGCGTGTGGGGCGAGCTCGAGCAGGTGACGTGCGTGCTGCCCGGGCCGTGAGGCGGCTCGCATCGGTAGGAGGGAGGAGGCGCGGAAGGCCCGCTCCGGCATAGAGTGCTGGCCGGGGAGAGCTGATGAACATCCGTTTCAACCGCCGGGTCGCCCTCGGCATCGCCGCGGTGGTCGTCGTGGGGCTCGTGAGGTGGGCCACCTCGGACGTGTGCGTGTCCGCGTGGGCCTTCCAGGGTGTGAAGGTGTACCGCTGTCCGGACGGAGACTTCCGGCAGACGTTGGGCCTGCGCGCCGATGGGCTCGCCCGGGAGGCCACGGGCTCCGTCCAGGTGTCGGCCGAGGCCCACGGCATCACCGACGCCCAGATACTGCTGAACGCCCCGGTGCGGCGCCTGGAGGCCTCGCTCTTCCTCGTGGATGCCGGGGGCAAGGAGTCACCCCTCGCTCCCGAGAAGAGCTGGGAGCAGCGGGACTCCGACTTCGCCCGGGTCGCCCGGGTGAAGCTGCCCGCGCTGCCGGATGGGGACTACACGCTGCGCGCCCGTGTCACCACGCCGCTCGGCACCGGCACCGTGGACGCGCCGCTGGCCCTCTACGCTCCCGCCCGCGTCCACGTCCTCACCGACCGGCCCCTCTACGAGCCCGGCCACCAGGTCCGCTTCCGCGCCGTGGTGCTGCGCGCCAAGGACCTCGCGCCCATCGACGGACGCCCGGGCACGTGGTTCGTCACCGACCCCTCCGGCGAGGTGGTGCTGGAGCAGCGCATGCCCGCGGGCCCGTGGGGCGTGGTGGCCGGGGACTTCCCGCTCGACCGCGGTGCACCCACCGGCACCTGGACGGCTCGCTGGACGAGCGGTGAGGCCTCGGGCGTGGCCACCTTCCAGGTGAAGCCCTTCACCCTGCCGCGCTTCCGCGTGGAGGCCGTCAGCACGAAGCCCTTCTGGCGCGTGGGGGAGTCCCCCACCGTCGAGGGCCGCGTCGTCTACAGCTCGGGCGCGCCGGTGGCGGACGCGGCCGTGAACGTCTCCTGGTCTGTCTCGAGCGGGTGGCCGGCTCCACTCGAGTGGTTCGACGCGAAGGCGAAGGACGCGCTGCCCCAGAAGGCGCGCACGGATGCCTCGGGACGTTTCCGGCTCACCCTGCGGCGTGTGCCGTATGACCTGCGCGGCCAGGCGACCCTCTCCGCGTGGCTGTCCGCCACGGATCCCGCGGGAGACCAGGTGCAGGGCGGCGCCTCGGTGCTGCTCGCCGAGGACGCGCTCTCCGTGTCGGCCGTGACGGAGCTGTCGGATGGACTGGCGGACGGCTACAGCAACCGCGTCTACCTGCGCGCCACCACCGCGGATGGCCAGTTGCTGCCCGGCGCGGAGCTCACCGTGAAGCGCGCGTGGGACCCGCGGGACGAGGGCGTGCGCGCGGTGACGGACGAGGACGGCGTGGCCTCCTTCCAACTCGACCCGGGCCCTCCCGTCAACGTCGTCCTTCCCGCCATGCCGGTGCGCCGCAGGCCTCCGCCGCCTCCGGTGGGGTTGGGCTCGGTGCGGAATCTCCTCTCGGACGATGGCTCGCCCGCGCTGGAGGATCAGCTCGCGCTGGAGCGGTGGCTGGAATCCCTGCGTCCCTGTGCGCGCTTCGTGTCGCCCGACTCGGGCTCCACCCAGGTGACGCTGGGGGTGCGCGTGGCCTCGGGAGGCTCGGTGGTGGATGTGGTGTCGGATGGCTCGCCGCTGGGTTCCTGCCTCGCCTCGGTGGTGCGGGCGCGCTCGCTGCCGTCCGGCCGCGAGCGGATGCTGGGGCTCACCCTGGACGTGCGCGACCCGGGGCTGCCCTCGCTCGAGTTCGAGGTGCTCGACGTCACCGGTGCCAGCGAGGAGTTGGAGGAGACGCTGCGGGCCGCGGCGCTCGATGCGCGCGAGTGCCTGCCCGCGAACTTGTCGCTGTCCGCGGCGCTTCCGTCCGCGCTCACCTGGCGCACGCGTCCGAAGCAGCGCGAGGTGGAGGTGGGCTGGTCGTCCCTGCCCCCGGAGGAGGACATGCTGCCCGCGGCCCACCTGTCCTGCATCCAGTCCCGCTTCTCCCGGCTGGTGCTGGGCGCCGAGCCCGGGAGTGCCATGGGCGTGGTGCGCTTCACCGCCGAGCCCACGGGGAGCGGCTCCGACGGAGCGGTGGCCCAGGAGACGACGATGCTCGGCTACGAGCTGAGGGTGAGCGCGAAGGCGGACAAGGAGGAACTGGGCTCGACGAAGTGGGTGGTGCACCCGGCGCGGTTGCCGCCCGCGCGTCTGAGGGCCACGCCGGTGCTGGCGCGTGGAGGGGACGAGGTGCGCCTCGAGCTGTTGCGCGGCCCGGACTTCCACGGGGAGCTGCCCGAGGAGCTCATCCTCATGGCCGGGGAGAAGAAGCTGAAGGCGAAGGTGGAGAACAAGGCGGCGCGCTTCCGTCTGCCCGAGGACTTCGATGGGTGGGCCGAGGCGAACTGGGCGGGCGCGGTGGCCCGGGTGTACGTGGCGCCGCGCGCGCAGCTGGCGCTCGAGGTGACGCCGGACAAGAAGGCCTACGCGCCCGGTGAGCTGGCGCACCTCCAGGTGCACACGCGGGTGGACGGCCAGGACGGCCCGGCGGCGGTGGGCCTCTTCGGTGTGGACGAGAGCCTGTCGCAGCTCGTTCCGCTGCCGGGGACGGGAGCGCTGGACGGCATGCGTCCGGTGCCCACGGTGTCCTCGCCGGCTTTCAACGTGCTGGATGGGACGGCGCTCGCGATGGGCCGCATCCGGGGGGCCAACGCGGCGGCGGCCACGCTGCTGCGGGTGTCGGGCCTGCCGTCGCGGGATGGCGGTGAGCGGCGGGTGTCGCTCCAGGTGTCGACTCCCTTCGAGCCGGACGTGGAGCTGACCGAGCCCTTCTACCGGGTGCTGTCGGAGCTGACGGTGCAGGCGCGCACCTGGGAGGAGTCGGCGCCCAAGGACGAGACGCTCTCGTCGGCGGGGATGGCGAAGCTGTGGGAGAAGGCGCTCGAGGCCTGTGAGAAGCGCGGCGAGGCGGTGACGGACGCCTACGGCCGCCGGTTGAAGCTGTCGCGGTTGCCGCAGGAGCTGCTCGCGCTCACCGACCCACGGGCGGTGGTGGTGAATGGCACGCGGTTGCCCGAGGACGTCGAGAACTGGGGCGCGTGGGTCGCCCGGGAGGCGCCATGAAGCGCTACGTCGCAGTGGGTGGGGTGTGCCTCGTCGCGGGCTTCGCGCTGAACACGTGCGTGCGAGGCCTGGCGCGCTACGAGTCCGCTCCCGCGTACGCGCTGGCGGGTGGGGATGACCGGATGCTCGCGAGGAAGAGCCTCCAGACCTTCGGCCAGAATGACGCGGATGAGATGGAGGAGGCGGAGGCGCCGCCGATGGCCGCCCCCGTCCAGTCCGCGATGGGGGGGGTCGGGTCAGCCAGGGGAGGTGGAGGGAAGAAAGTGGCGATGAGGGAGGATGCACCGGGAGCACCGCCGCCTCCACCCATGGCCGAGGCGCCCGCCACGCCGGGACGGGCCTGGTTCCCCGAGACGTTCCTCTTCGAGCCGCTGGTGGTGACGGATGCGTCCGGCCTGGCATCGGTGCCGGTGAAGGTACCGGACCGGCTGACGAACTGGCGGGTGCTGGCGCTGGCGCACTCGCGCTCGGGAGCGCAGGCCGGGGCGGTGAGCAGCTTCGCGGGCACGCTGCCCACCTACGTGGACCCGGTGCTGCCGCCCTTCCTGCGCGCGGGGGATGTGGTGCGCGTGCCGGTGCAGGTGGTGAACACGACGGGCTCGCCGGTGACGCGCCCGCTGAAGGTGGAGGCGCAGGGAGCGTCGGTGGAGGGGGGCTCGCGCACGGTGATGGTGCCGGCGGCGGGCAGCGTGGTGGAGTACGTGACGGTGCGAGCGGCGCAGCCGGGGCCGGTGACGCTGCGGGCCTCGCTGGGTGGCACGGACTCGGTGGTGCGTACATTCGATGTGTGGCCCACGGGCCGGCCGGTGGTGGAGACGCACGGAGGCACCCTGGCGGCGCCGCGCACGCTGGAGCTGGTGGGCCCCGAGAACGCGGTGGCCGGCAGCGAGCGGGTGCGGTTGCTCGTCTTCCCGGGGGCGCTGGGCGTGTTGCGCTCGGAGCTGAGCGCGGCATTCGGGCGCGGGGGCGTGGCCGAGGATGCCTACGCGCTGCAGCTCGCCGGCCGCGCGCCGGAGTTGCTGACGTCGCTGGGAGGCACGGCGGACGCGGAGTCGCTGAAGCGCATGTCGGCGCTGGCCGGGCAGCGGGTGTTGCGTGCGGGCCGTGCGCCGGACGTGGCCTCGGCGGCGCTGTTGGCGGAGG
Organism: Archangium violaceum Cb vi76; assembly: GCF_000733295.1. GTDB lineage: Bacteria > Myxococcota > Myxococcia > Myxococcales > Myxococcaceae > Archangium > Archangium violaceum. The sequence continues at coordinate 61,976 of NZ_JPMI01000232.1, forward strand.
CGGCGCTGGCGCACCCGGACAACCCGGTGCTGGCGCGTCTGGGCGAGCGTCTGTCGGGCCAGGTGGCCTCGGCGCAGAGGCCCGATGGGACATGCCAGGGCGCGGACGGGTGGACGTTGCAGCGGCTGCTGGTGGCCACGGCGGACTGTGCCCGGGCGGTGCGTGCCGGGACGGGCTCGGACGCGGGACGCCGGAGGGCCTCGGCCTTTGGCGCGCGCGTGGCGGGCGCCTTCGAGCGCTACGTGGCGCGGGTGCAGGACGGCTACACGGCGGCGGCGGTGCTGGCCAGCGGGGGCGTGTCCGGCACGGTGCGGGACACGCTGCGCAAGCAGGTGCGGGAGGCCGTCCAGAAGCGGCCGGACGGCTCGGCCTTCCTGCCGGTGGGCCCGGGCGTGGTGCGCGCGGACGGGGTCGTCCCCTCGGAGACGGAGGCGACGGCGCTCGCGGTGCTGGCGCTCGTGGACGACAAGGAGGCGCCGCTGGCGGACCTGGGCACCTCGCTGCTCGCGGACTACCGGCCCGAGCGGGGCTGGGGTGACGGGCGCGCGAACCTCGTGGGCCTGCGGGCGGCGCTGGCGCTCTTCAAGGAGCCGCTGCCGTCCCAGGTGAGCGTGGTGCTGGAGCGGGACGGCAAGGTGGTGACGGAGGGGACGTTCGACGCGAAGGCGCTGCGGGAGGTGCTCGCGCTGGAGGGGGCGGCCACGGGCTCGGCGGGCAAGCACACGTGGGTGGTGCGCGCGGAGCCGGCGGTGCCGGGGCTGGGCTTCTCCCTCACGCTGGGGGCCTACGTGCCGTGGCGCGCGAGCGAGACGGGGAAGGGGTTGGAGCTCGCGGTGAAGGGCCCGGCGGAGGTGAAGGTGGGGATGCCGGCGGAGGTGACGGTGCAGGCGGCTTCGCCCGCGGGGATGTCGCTGACGCTGCGTCAGGGACTGCCGGCGGGGGTGCAGGTGGACCGGGCGAGCCTGGACGCGCTGGTGAACGAGGGGAAGGTGACGTCCTACGAGGTGGAGGATGGGGCGGTGAGCCTCACGCTACCGCCGCGAGGCGCGGCCGAGCCCTTCAGTGCGCGGTTCCGGGTGGTGCCGACACTGGCGGGTACGCTGCAGGCGGGGGCGTCGAGCCTGACGCCGGTGGAACGGCCGGAGCTGGTCTTCCACGTGCCCCCGGCCACCTGGGCAGTGCGCTGAACCAGGGCGGCGCGCTGAATCAAGGCGGCGCGCCGAGCCAATCTCCCTCAAGATCCCCTCTCCCCCTGGGAGAGGGACGGGGTGAGGGTATCGAGCTCCCCAGGTTGCTTTTCACATGCACCCGAGAGAGCTGTGTGACAAAGGGCCGACACACGGTGGAGGGATGCGGATCCCACGACCGATATCCCAGACACGACCATCGGCTCGTACCGGGACGGCCCGGCATCGGTGCTACCCTTGCGCCGGTGGAACCGCGTCCCGCTCCTGATTTCCGTCCGCTTGGCCGCAAGGCCTATGGCTCGATTCCCCACCTCCCGGGCTCACGCACCGGGCCGGCGGATCGCCACCTCTCCCCCGCGCTCGCGCGCATCTGCACCGAGCGCGCCCGCGACGCGCGAGACCACATCGTGGTGCTGGAGAAGCTCGACGGCTCGTGCGTGGCCGCGGCCCGTGTAGGGGACTCCCTGCTCGCCCTGGGCCGAGAGGGACGTCTGGCGTCGCAATCTCCCAATGAGGCCCGCCGGCTCTGGGCGGACTGGGTCGCCGTGCACGCGGAGCGTTTCCTGGCCGTGCTCCAACCCGGAGAGCGGCTCGTGGGCGAGTGGCTGGCCCTCGCGCACGGCACCCGCTACGTGCTGCCGCATGAGCCCTTCGTCGCCTTCGACCTGATGCGGGACGGGGAGCGGCTGCCGTGGCACGCCGTTACCGAGCGCGTCCGGGCGGGTGGCTTCGTGATGCCAGGGTTGATCCACGAGGGCGGGCCCCTGGGAATTCCCGCGGTGATGGAGTGGCTCCAGGCGGGCGGCTTCCATGGGGCCGTGGACCCGGTGGAGGGGGCTGTCTGGCGGGTGGAGCGGCGAGAGGGCGACGCTGTCAGGGTGGAGTTCCTCGCCAAGTATGTACGGCCGGAAAAGGTAGATGGCAGCCTCCTGCCGGAGAACACAGGGAGGGCCGCCGTGTGGAACTGGCGCCCCGAGGCGCCGCAGCCGTAGGAGGCGCCGCCGTGTCTGGCTCGATCGTCACCGGGAACCCGTTCAAGACCGAGAGCCAGGGGGGCGCCTTCGAGGCGCACATCACCGTCGCCGCGCGCTCCGAGGACGACCTGCGGCGCTTCCGCGCGTTCTGCGACGCGGCCTCGGTGAAGTGCATCTTCATCGAGCTGGGCCGGGGCGCCGAGCCCTTCCAGCCCATGACGGCCTCGTACCACCACGGCACGCTCCCGCATGCGCTCGAGGAGGCTCGGGCCATGGCGCGTGCCCTGGCCGCCGAGGGCTTCGACGTGAAGCGCCTGAAGCTCGAGGCCCTGGGCAAGAACCGGGACATCCCCGAGGACGATGCGACGGCACGGGCCCAGCCCGCGAACTACTTCGAGTTCCACGTGAAGGTGCTGCTGCCCTCCGGACACACGGACCTGGACATGCTGCGGGCCCGCTGTGAGACCCATGGCGCGCACCTGTCGCGCAACGCTCGGAAGGTGCGGGAGGACGGTGCGTCCGAGCGCTTCGTGACGCTCCGGGTGTACGGCCTGGGCCGTGCGAACGCGGACGCGCGCTTCACCGCGCTGCTGGACGACCTGGCGGCGATGGGGCTGAAGCTGACGCAGCGGATGCGCGAGTGGACGGTGTACGACTCCAACCGCGGGCTGGACCGGGGCTGGCTGGGAGACGTGACGTGAGTGCCCATGAGTTGCCACTTCGCGCCGGGGCGGCGGTGCTTCGCCGCCTCGCGCTGTCCCCGGAGCGGGAGTCGTTCGTCCTGCGCGGCGGGCTGATGATGCGGCTGTGGAGCGGTCCGGTGCCGCGTCCGGTGGAGGACCTGGACTTCCTCGCCCTGTTTCCCTTCGACGCGGCGGATACCGTGAAGCGGTTGGAGTCCGTCCTCCGGGCCGGGGTGGAGGATGGATTCTCCTTTGGTGCACTGAAGTCCGAGGTCATCTGGGCGGAGACGGCGTTCCCGGGCGTGCGGGTCTTCGTGGAGACGCGGCTGCCCGGCGTGGACGGGAGCTTCGAGCTGCGCATCGACACGGGCTTCGGTGACCCCATGGACCCGGGGCCCGCGTGGACGGAGTACGAGGTCGGGGAAGCCCAGGCGGCGCGGGTGCTCGCGTGCCGGCCGGAGACGCTGCTCGGTTGGAAGGTGCACGGCCTCTTCGAGCGGGGAAAGGGCCGCTTCCGTCCCAAGGATCTCTTCGACGTGTACCTGCTCACCCGGTACGCGCCGCTGGACGTGGCCCTGCTGCCCCGGGCGCTGCGGCTGGCGTTCGAGTCACGCGGGGACTCGCTGGAACTGATGGAGCGGCTGATGGCGGGGGAGTTCGGCCGGAGTCCCTGGAGCAACGAGAAGTGGGCGCGGTATCGCCACGGTCAGCCCGAGGGTCGTCCCGAGGCCCTGGCCGAGGTGGTGGCGGCGGTCGCCACGGCGCTCCGGCCCACCTGGGAGGCCGCCCAGGCGGGTCGGTCCAGCCCGTGATTCAGTACCCGAGGCGCCGCACGAAGAGCTGGCGGTGGATTGTCAGGAGGGGGAGGGGGCAGGCCAGGACGGGTCTACTCAGGACGCGTCAACGGCTCCCAGTACAGTAGGTGTCACGGACTACTTCTTCGGGGGCGCGTTTCCTCGGCCGCCTCCCGAGGGGTTACCCGTCGTGCTCGGCCAGTTACCACCACTCTGCCCGCTGCCGCTCTGACCACTGCTGCCCTGGCTGCTTCCCTGTCCCTTGCCTCCACCGCTGCCTTGTCCCATTGCCGCCTCCCTGGCGATCCGTTCTCGAGGTCTGGCTCAAGACTACGCATCAATGGGGCAATGGCGGACCCCGGTGCGTCCTGTCCCGAGACAAGCCCCAGGCCACCAGCGCGACGATGATGACCGCGAGCACCGCGAGCCACAGCCAGCCCAGTCCCCAGCGGGTGGAGTCGTAGACCTCATAGGGCGCGATGGGCTCGGCCGACTGGGCGAGCGCCAGCGCCGGGGTGATGAAGAGCGACCACAGGAATGCGTGCAGTGCGCGGAGATGGATCATGTGGGCCTCCCGCGGCCTGGGAGCCGCCGCTCCTTGAACGGTCTTCACCTCCGGCAATGGGGACAAGGCTCGGCGCTCGGGCACTCGGGCGAGCGGTGGGAACCCGGGAGCTTCGATACCCTCACCCCGTCCCTCTCCCGAGGGGAGAGGGGAAATGGGCGAGGGGTGGTGGCGCGGGTGTTTGTACTGGCGTTCGTGTGGGCGGCTTACAGCGGCGGACGGACGTACGTGCCTTCCTCGCGGCTGTAGTCCGGGATGTAGACGCGATCCGACGTGTCCGCGTTCTTGCTCTTGCGCGGTGGCTTCTTCGGCTCCGCCGGCGGCTCGTCCTTCTGCGGGGGCGCGTCCACGGCGATCGTCTTCAGCTCGGCATCGGAGGCCCGGGCCCTGTCGATGGCGGCTGCGTCATAGATGGAGATCCACCAGCCTCCGTAGCTCTCATCCGCGGTGGGTGGAGTGACCTCGAACGTGAGGCCCGCTCGCTCCAGCTTGTCTTCATCGAGCGACAGGCTGTGCACCAGATCCCGGTCCGCGGCCTGCTGGAGCAGTCCAGCCATCAGGTTGCGCAGCTCCTCCTTGGTGCTCGTCTTGCCCGCGTAGATGCCGATCTCCACGCCCGCAGGGTGCTGGGGGTCTCCGTAGATGTTGAGCTCGCCCCGGGACGTCTCGTACGTGAGGTAGGGCACGTACCGGAAGATGCCGGTGTCGATGACCTCCGACGGAACCTGCTTGAGATCCTTCTTCCCGAACCGCGTCGCGAAGGTCTCGATGATCAATCCCGAGTCGATGAGGCGGCCCTCGGTCACGGGCTTTCCGGGCGCCGGTGCCGGCGTGGACGACAGCGCCGCCGGGGTGCTCTTCATCGCCGGAGCGGCGGGCGGTGCCGGCTGCTCCTGGAGCTGCGAGCGGCTCGGGTTCGGGCAACCGCCGAGCAACACCATCGTGAGCATCCCACTGGCGACTGCCGACTTCGGATTCATCTTCCCCCTCACATGGACAGGATTCATCGGATGCGCCGGACTCTACCGGATGCCAGCGCGGACCCGATAGCCATGCCCGGGGTGGGGTCCCCAGTCCGTGACCGGGCCGGGCCCGGACATACACCCGTTGCCAACCGTCCACCGCACGGGGGTTCAGCCGTTCGGGCCCGACAGGGGCTGCGACGTGTCACCGGGCGTGGAGCGCAGCCGGCGGATGGCGCGCAGCAGCAGCTCGCCGTCCAGCGGGTTGGCGACGTAGCCCTTCGCTCCAATCTGATGGGCCCGCTCGAGGTCCTCGTCCGTGGAGCTGCCGGAGAGGAGCAATGCTCCCGCGATGCGCGCTTCCCCCGCCAGCAGCCCCTCCATGGCCTGCACCGGGGCGAACACGATGTCCGAGGACGTCGAGTGCATGACCTCCAGCGGAGTGGCGACCTTGGAGCGCAATCCGTGCCGCGCGAGCGCTCGCGTGATGAGGGTGGCGGTGACGGGAGGCCACGCGTAGAGCAGCAGTGGCGAGTCCGGACCCGAAGAGCCCGTGGTGCCAAAGGCCGGCTCCGTGACGTCGTCCTGGAGGCCATACAGCGCGGCGAGCGCGTGGCCCAGCGCCGTGTCCGACGCGAGGTGCGGCTCGACACGGGGCTTGCCGGAGACCGCTCGCACCGCGTCCAACGCCTCGAGCGAGGCCGGAGCGGGCAGGGCGACGTGCAGCACCACGCGCTCGCCCTTCTCGAGCCGCAGCGGCACCACCCGGTATTTCTGGGCGATGCGCTTGGGCACCAACCGGGTGAGCTTGGGATCCAGCGGCTCGCGATCCAGGTCGATGGCGGGCAGGCCGAGCTGAAGGGAGAGGGCGCGGAGAACCTCGTCCTCGGTGCACAGCCCTTCGCGCACCAGCGCCCGTCCGAGCGGAACCCGGGTCTCGTGGTGGTGCACCAGCCCGAGGCGGAGCTGGGCCCGGTCGATGAGCCCCAGCTCCATCAGGATTTCGCCGAGCATGCGCTTGGACCCGAGCTGCATGGCTGTAACCGTTGCCATGCGGCCCGAGCCCGGCGATGGGCATCCGGACGAGCCCCCGTCTCGCCGGCTGCCCTCCGGTCAGAAGTCGACCTGGGAGGCCCGGCCCCGGAGCGGGACGGCGATGTACGTCTGCAACTGGGCGTCGGTGGGGAGCCGGGAGAACCGGCTGCGGGTGAGGAAGCCCTGCGTCTCGAGGCGCACCTCCCGCTCGGGACCATCGACGCGGGCCCTCGGAATCACCACGGTGAAGAGGAGCGAGCCGGCATCCGCGTCCGGCTCGAGCGTGATGGTCACCAACGTGCCGAGCTCCGTCTGCTCCTGGCGGATCTCCTCGCCGCTCGCGTTCACCTCCCGGCAGGAGTCCTGGTAGTGCAGCCGGGGCTCGCCGGTGAAGCTGGTGGTCGAGAAGTGGATGGAGACGCCCCGGCCCAACAACTCGAACATGTTGGGGACGACGGGCTCGGCGCGGGTCTCGGGGATGACGTGTACGGGTGCGGTTTCCATCGTGGCGTCCATGGGTGCTCCTCCTGTCGGGTCCAGTGCAGCCGGAGAGGGCTGCCAAGGAAGATGGAGGAATCAATTCCCGGACGTGACGGCGCCTCGTGTCAGGGCTCCGGGTCAGGGCTCCGAGGCGAGCCAGCGCAGCAGGGCTTCCGGGGCGTCCACGTGGACGAAGTGGCCCGCGTCGGGAAGGGTGGCCACCGGGCAGCCCAGGGACTCCATCCGCGCCAGGTCCGCGTCGGAGACGTAGTGGGCCCGGCCGCCGCGGATGCAGCGCACCTTCGCGCCCGGGCGCGTCAGCGCGGCCCACAGGTCCTCGCCATTCACCCGCCCGTGGAACTCGGCGAGCGACTCGCGGTCGAAGCGCCAGCGCACCGTGCCGTCCGGTGCCGGCTCCAGGTTCATGAGGAGCCAGTCCGACAGGGGGCCGGACAGCCCGCGTCCCGTCAGCTCCGTGCGCATCGTCCGGCGATCCGGCGCGCTGGGTGGCGCGGCCCGGAGGATCTCCAACACCTTGCCGCTCTCCGACAGCTGGGTGGGGATGGGGCTGGGGGTGATGTCCAGCAGCGTCACGCTCGCCACGTCGGCGGGGGAGCGCAGGCTCGCGGCGAGCGACACGCGCCCTCCCAGCGAGTGCCCCACCAGCTCCAACGGCCCTCGCAGCCCGGCCGCGCGCGCCGTCTCCAGCACGTCTCCGGCCACCGTGGCCAGGGTGGCCCCGGGCGGCAGCCGTGGCGAGGCGCCATGTCCCGTCATGTCCAGCAGGAGGAAGCGGCGGCTCTTGTCCGCCTCGCTCCATGCCGTGGCCAGCGAGCGCAGGTTGCGCCCCGTGCCGAGGAAACCATGCAGCAGCACCGTGGGCCGCTGCCCCTCTCCCACCTGGAAGCTCTCGAGAATCACGGTTGCCTCCTATATCCCGAGCGCCTCCGCCACGCAGCGCCTTCGCTCACATCCCGAAGGGCCAGGTGTCCGCGGCATCCTCCTCCTCGTGGCCGGCGTCGCGGTCCAGCGGGTGCAGCGCGCTGGTGAGGTCATAGTGCAGCACCGCGTCGAACTGCGCCGGCAGGTCCGCGTGGAAGTAGTGGCTGTGGCGCTCGCTGTGGGGTGCGTAGATGACGCCGATGGCGCGCTCCAGGCGCCGCTCGCGCAGGCCCGAGCCCGCCTCGCCCAGGTCCTCCATCCGCAGGAGGAAGCCGGGCAGGCCCACCTCGTGGAAGAGCGCCTCGTAGCTGCCTCCCAGCGCGGGCCGCACCCGCCGTCTCAGGCCCGGCATGTCCCACTCCCGCGCGGCGATGACGGTGCCCGAGTACGTGGTGAAGCCCACGTTGTACGTCTCCCGGCCATGGCGCTCGCGCATCAACTGGCCCAGGTTCAGCTCGCCCTGGTCCCCCATCTGCGTGGCGCGGGCATCGCCCAGGTGCGAGTTGTGCGCCCAGATGACCATGCGCGCGGGGTTGCCGTAGCGGCGGCCGAGGTACTCGGCCAGGGCGTCCGCGGTGTCCGCCATGTGGGTATCGCGCAGGTTCCACGACTCGTCGCGCCCGGCGAACAGGGTGCGGTAGTAGGCCTCCGCGTCGCGCGCCAGCCGGGCGTTCTGCTCCGCGTGGAAGAGCGCGTCCTGCTCGAGTGCTCCCTCCACGTCGCGCCGGCGCAGGTCCAGCAACTGCTCGAGGACTTCCTCCGAGCAGGTGTCCGCGTAGCCATACGCCGTGGCGTGGCCGTAGGCCTGGGGGTCCGTGCCGTAGCGGTCGAAGCAGGCGTAGCGGTGCCGGGCCTGTTCGGCCGCCTTGGGATCTCTCGTCTCCAGGTAGCGGATCACCTCGCGCATGGAGGCGTGCAGGCTGTAGAGGTCCAGCCCGTAGAAGCCCACCCGGGGCGCGTCCTTCCCGCGCGCGGCGTTGTGCGCGCGCATCCACTCCACCAGCTCCCGCACCTCCTGGTTGCGCCACATCCACCGGGGGAAGCGCTCGAAGCCGTCGAGTGCCCGCCGTGCATCCGTGTCCGGGCCCTGGCCGTGCACGTACTGGTTGAGCCGCAGCGCGTCCGGCCAGTCCGCCTCCACCGCCACCGCGCTGAAGCCCCGCTCGACGATGAGCCGGCGGGTGAGCGCGGCGCGGGCCCTGTAGAACTCGTGGGTTCCATGGGTGGCCTCGCCCAGCAGGACGAAGCGCGCGTCACCGATGCCTTCCAGGAGCGCGTCGAAGTCCGAGTCGTCATCCTTCAAGGGGATGGCCGCGGTGCGCACTCCATCGAGCAGCTCTGGACGGAGCTCCTGCACGCCGGGTCTGTCTTCATCGAACGGATTCATGCAGTGAAGGTGGGCAGGCGGCCCGGAGCTGCCCACGCGGCCCCGACAAGCCGGAGGGTTGACGGACGGGAAGGCACTCCCGCTTCCCATCTGGCCCCCTCCAGGCAAGCGGGCAGGCGCTCTCTTTCAACTCAGGAATAAGCAGGCTGGCCGACCCTGGAGGGCATGAACACCTTCGACGACATGGAGCCCAAGCGAGAGAACAGGACGGTGTCGGCGGGGAGGTGTTGGCGGGGGGCGCGGTGGCTGGTGCTGGCCATGACACTCATGGTGGGCACGGCCCAGGCGAAGGTGCTGGCGGGAGTCCGGCTGCCGGATGCCATCTCGCTCCAGGGCAAGGAGCTCCTGTTGGAGCATGTGGAGCTCAAGAAGAAGCTCTTCTTCGAGCTCTACGTCTGGGGCCTCTACCTGGAGCAGAAGCCGGCCTCCACCCAGCAGGCCATCGCCTTCCAGGGACCCAAGCAGTTGCAGCTCCACTTCCGGCGGAGCATCAAGCGCGAGCAGTTGGCGGATGCCTTCCGCGCCTTCCTCTCCAACAGCCGGGCGCTGCGCTCTCCGGAGATGAAGCGTCAATCGGAGATGCTCCTCCAGTCGCTCAAGGGCGTGCGCAGGGGCGACACCCTGCTCATCACCTATCTGCCGGACCAGGGATTGCTCATCTCCGGCGAGGGCAGCCAGGGCGCGACGATTCCCGGCAAGGCCTTCGCGGACGCGCTCTTCGACGCGTGGCTGTCGGAGAACCCCATCTACGAGCGCTAGCCGCGCTCAGATGAGGTAGGAGCCCCGGACCTCGGCGCCCTCGGCGAGCATGGCCGCGGTCCGGTCCAGGCGCTCGCGGCTGAGGTGGGTGAGCGCGCGGCGGACCTCGGGGTGGGTGAGCACCCGCTCCTTGACGGTCTCCTGATCCAGCACCAGCAGCAGGCACGAGGTGGCGGCGCGCACGGTGGCGGTGACGCGCAGATCCAACAGCAGGGAGATCTCCCCGAAGAGGGCGCCCTCGGTCATGTCGGGGTAGGGACGCTCGCCGCCGTCGGGAACCTGGTGCACCACGGAGCAGCGTCCGCGCAGCAGCAGGTGGAGCGCCTGGCTGCGCTGGCCCTGCTGGAGCAGCACGGTGCCGGGCTCCACGGTGAGCGTCTGGAAGCGCTGGGCGATGGTGCGCTTCTGCTCGTCGGAGAGCGGCTGGAAGACGGGGTTGGATTCGAGCAGGTTGTTCAGCAGCCGGTCCTTGTAGAACCGCTGCACCATCCGCTCGAAGGTGGGGAAGCGGGCGCCGAGCTGGGCGAGCATGTCGCGCGTCACCTCCAGCAGGGTGCAGTCGCGGAGGGAGATGACGCTGGCCGTGCGGGGCGCGTCGGAGATGAGTCCCAGCTCGCCGAAGAAGGAGCCTTCGGTCAGCTCGGCGAGGGTGCGGGGTGGAGCGTTCCTGGGCGTGTGCACCACGCGCACCGTGCCCGTCACGAGCATGAACATGGAGCGGCCCCGTTCACCCTCGGTGATGATGTGCTCGCCTCCGTTCACGCGGCGCATCTCCAGCAGCTCGAGCAGCGCGAGGAACACGTCCTTGGGGAGCCTGGAGAACAGCGGCGTGCCGGGCGGCTCGGGTTCGTCGGGCCGCGGGTGCTCCTCGGCGCTCCGCATGGCGATCAGACTGGCGAGGTGCTCCGGGGTCTCCGCGTGCTGGGGCTCGAGCGCGAGGATGAGCTTGCAGGCGGCGATGGCGTGGAGGGTGTTGCCCTCGGTGGCGTAGCGGATGGCGAGGGAGTGGAGCTCGCGGACGGCCTCCTGCGGGTGTCCGAGCTGGGCGAGGAGCTCGGCCACCTTGAGGCGGGCGGCGGAGTCATGGGGGTTGAGCTCCACGGCCTTGCGGTAGTCGGCGAGGGCCTGCTCGGGCCTGCCCTGGAGGATGTTGTCGGTGGGGTGTGCCACGGGGACCTCCAGACGGGTGCGCGGGTACGACGCGACCGCATGATCGACGAGATGGAGGGCCGGGTAAAGCCACAGTGGTGTTGGCCCGCGACACGGGAGCGTCGTGTCCCCATGGGTTATGCTGTGGCTCAGCTCACCACCGAGGAGGGGGCTTCATGCGTTGGCCGTTCGTGCTGGGTATCGCGCTGCTGGCGGGATTCATGGGGACGGGATGTCCGGAGACCTACGGGAAGCGGGGCACTCTGGACGACGCCATGGCCGAGGACATGGAGGAGCAGCGGGACGAGCGGAAGCGGGAGTTGGGAGAGCCCGTGCCATGTACCAAGCCCAGGGAACTGACGAGGGTTTGTGATGATGAGAATCAACGAACCACGTGCCACTGGGAATGCAAATGAAGTGGCGTACGATCCTGGGTGTCACAGTGGGTTTGCTGCTTCCTCTGCCGTTCATGCTCGACCACTGTGGCGCCTGGCTGCAGAATCAGCCTGTACAGGCCATCACTCCACAAGGTGCGAAGCTCGTTCCCATTCTCGCTCGGGATGAAAGAGGCGCGCTTCTGACCTACGGACGTTCCTGCCAGGACTCGAAGGACTGCGATCCTCCGTTGGCGTGCCTGTCCCTCGCGCCTGGGCGGCAACGCGTCTGTGTCGACAGTTCGTGCATGACGGACCTGCAATGCAAGCAGGGATTCACCTGCCGGACCCGGCAGGCGCCAGGAAATGGCCCATTGGTGCGCCGGTGTGTCCTCATCGGGATTCGAAAGGAGGGGCAACCCTGCTTCGACAATGCAAGAGAGAAGGAAGCCGCGTGTGAACAGGGCCTGCTGTGCGGCGGTAGTTCTTGCGGCCGCCCCTGCCAGTTGGATGTGCCTTCGAGCTGCCCTGAGGGGTTCGTTTGCCGGCCGGATCCAGAGGCCCCTTCCTGCCAGCCCTTCTGCAAAGGTGGTGATTGTCCTGAAGGACAGGAGTGTGTGGGGGCAGGCACTGACGATGCTCAATGCATGGTCGTCATCGGCGAGAACTGCCGGCGGCGTTCCTGTCCCGAAGGACAACAATGCAAGGTCGTCAGCTACACGCCTGAGGAGGAGGTCTGGCACGCCACCATGGAGTGCGTAACCCCCTGTGATGGCTCTCACCCCTGCCCCGAGGGCTCCATGTGCTTCCGGGGTGGATGTCGGCGGACATGCGGACCGGATGCGCAAGATGTCTGCGGCCCGGGCCGGCAATGCACTCAATACCCCTCCAAGCAACTCTGGCCCTGCGAGCCAACTCGCGATTGAGGACGGGCGGGGGCTCCGCGCGGCGTATCGACCTGGGAAGTTACTCCCTGCGGGCCGTTTTCCGAGGTAGTATCCGCTCTCATGGACGACATCGGCAAATTGAAGCGGATGCTGGGCGGTGCGCTCCTGGTCTCCCGGGAGCAATCCGGGCTCACGCAGGCCGAGGTCGCCTCGCAGGTAGGAATCGCCCCCGCCGTCTATGGCCGCATCGAGCGCGGACAGATGCTTCCCAGTGTCCCCACGCTGTGCCGCCTGTGCGCCACCCTGGGCGTCTCCTCGGATGTGCTCCTGGGGCTCGATCCCGCCGAGCGTGAAGCCCTCGCCGGCCTGCCCGTGCCGGAACCGTCACCCGAGCTGCGCCGCCTCGCGTCCCTCGTGCGCACGCTCTCCCCCGCCGCGCTCCGCACGCTCACGGCCGTGGCCACCGCCGTGGGGAACAGGTAGTCAGCGTGCTGCCGGCGCGGCGAGGGCCCCGACGGCGCACTGTACTCCCCGCACCACCTTCGCCAGGCGCGCGTAGTCGAGCGTGTCCCAGGTGTCCTGGGGCGTGTGGTAGTGCGGATTGCGGAAGAGGGCGGTGTCGGTGACCATCACCGCCGGGTATCCCTCGTCCCAGTAGCTGCCATGATCCGAGAAGTCCACGCCCTCGAGGCCTCGGGGCGCGGCGAGCGACTCCGCGGGCAGCTCGCTCGCGGTCCCCAGGGCCCGGTGCACGCGGTCCACCAGCGTGCGCTCATCCGTGCGGCCCACCACGGCGATGAAGTGGCCCTCCGTGGGGTAGCGCAGCCTCAGCGAGGCCACCGGGTAGCGTTGGCTGCCGGGGTCGTCGGAGAAGTAGCCGATGCTCTCGATGGAAATCATCGCGCGCACCTTCACGCCCTGCTCGCGCAGCCCCCGCGCGTGCACCTTGCTGCCCATGGTGCTCCGGCGGAAATGGGGTGGCTCCTCCAGCGTGTAGCCCACGAGGTCCACCCGCATGGGCGGCGGGTGCTCGCCCAGCCAGACCGCGAGCTCCAACAGGCCGGCCACGCCGCTGGCGTTGTCGTCCGCGCCGGGCGCTCCCCGCGCCGCGTCGTAGTGCGCGCCGATGACGAGCCGCTCCTCGCTGTCCGGGCCGAAGGTGGCGATGACGTTGCGGTAGCTCGCGCCGCCCGCCGTGTAGGGCTCCGAGCTCACGCGCCCGCCCGCGCGGGACAGCGCCTCGGCGATGTAGCCCGCGGTGCGCTCGAGGGTGTCCGGGTTCTGGTGATCTCTCGGGTGGAAGGTCTCGCTCAGGGTGCGCACGTGGGCCTTCAACCGCTCGGGGTCCACCTGGGCGGGGGAACAGGGGGCGGCCACCGGCTCGGGCGGCGCTCGCCCCAGCCAGCAGGAGGCCGCCGCGCCCATCACACCGAGCCCCACCATCGCCCCGAGCATGAGGGGGCGCTTCCAAGATGTCCTCGAGGAATCCACGAGCGGACGAAGCCACGCCGGGCGGGGGTCTGTCCATGGGGCGGGCGCGCTTCCCGTCCACGAGCGGGCACGGGGAGGTGCCGGGAGTGCCCCCACGCGCACCACTCCGCGTATCCTCGTGGGCCATGATGCTGAAGATCGTCCAGGCTGGAGAGCCGGTGTTGCGCCGGCGCGCGAGAGATCTCACCCCCGAGGAGATGACGAGCCCCGCGGTGCGGCAACTCATCACCCTCATGCGCGAGACCATGCGGGACGCGCCGGGAGTGGGACTGGCCGCGCCCCAGGTGGGGGTGGACGTACGGCTCGCGGTCATCGAGGACCGGGCCGAGTACCAGGCGGCCCTCTCCCCCGAGGAGCTGGCCGCGCGGGAGCGCGAGCCGGTGGACTTCCACGTCATCATCAACCCGCGCCTCACCGTGGAGGATCCGGAGCCGGTGGAGTTCTACGAGGGCTGCCTGAGCGTCAGTGGCTTCTCCGCGCTGGTGCGGCGGGCCCGCGCCGTGCGTGTGGAGGCCTTCAACGAGAACGGCGAGGCCATCACCCTCCAGGCGCGTGGCTGGTATGCCCGCATCCTCCAGCATGAAATCGACCACCTGGACGGCACGCTCTACCTCGACCGGATGGAGCCGCGCAGCTTCACCACCCTGGAGAACCACCGCCGTCATTGGGCCTCCCGTCAGGTGGCCGAGGTGCGCCAGGTGCTCGGGTTGTCCGAGCGTCAGGGGTGAGCCCGAAATCCGTGAGGCGATGAATACGTGCACGGGCCAACAAGACAGACACACAGGAGCAGCGCCGTGTCAGAGTACGAGGTAGCCTGGAGGTGGTGATGCTCGGGGGGTAGGGGCATGGTGCCCTTCCGCCGCGAGTCGCGCATGCGTGCTCCTGTCTTGTTGGTATTGCTGCTCACGGCGGTGGGCTGTGGCGAGGACTCCCTGGCGTTGCTCCAGGACGAGGCCTCGGACTGCCCCGAGGCGCCCGCGATGCGCCTGGGCGCCGCGCCCTCCGCGGCGGTGATGCTCAATGCCTACTACCTCCAGGAGGAGGCCACGAGGGACCTGCGGCGGGGCCGCACCGAATCGCCCGCCGTGGAGGAGACGTTCGCCAAGGTCTCGGCGCTCGGAGTCCACGCCGTGCGCACCACGGGCTACAACGACGGGGCCGACAAGCGGGGCGACTCCGCCATCCAGGTGGCGCCGTTGCAGTACGACGAGGTGTCCCTGCGCGGGCTGGACCTGGTGCTCACCCGTGCCGCCGCGTACGGCGTGAAGCTCATCCTGCCCCTGGGCAACTACTGGGATGCCTACGGAGGCACCCGGCGCTACGTGGAGTGGGCGGGGTTGCCCTCGCCGGTGGAGGGAGATCCGCGCTTCTTCACCGAGCGCGCCGTCATCGACCACTACAAGGCGCACGTGGTCCGGATGCTCTCGCGCGAGAACACCTTCGACGGACTGCGTTACGGCGAGCACCCGGCCGTGCTGGCCTGGGAGTTGCTCAACGAGCCGCGTGGCAAGGGATTGGACCCGGAGGGCGCGGCCATGCGCGCCTGGGTGGACGAGGTGGCCGCGGTGGTGAAGGAGTACGCGCCCGGGCACCTGGTGGGCACGGGTGAGGAGGGCTTCGACACCTCGCTGGAGGGCTATGACGAGCTCTTCTGGCGGGGCGCGGCGTCCTCTCCCTTCTTCGAGGGAGGCAGCAGCTTCCGCCGCAACACGGCCTCGCCCTTCATCGACTTCGCCAGCGTGCACTTCTACCCGGAGCTCTACGGGGTGAAGCGGGACGACACGGCCCGCGCCGGGGCGCACTGGTTCTTCGAGCACGCCGCCATCGCCCGGGACGTGGGCAAACCCCTGTTCATCGGCGAGTTCGCCCTGCGCAACCGCGAGGGTTTCTCGCTCGACGAGCGGCGGGCCATGTACCGCGGTTGGTTCCGCTGTGCCTGGCGCGTGGGCGCGGGCGCCAGCGGCCCGTGGATGTTCGCGAATGATTCGCGGCCGGACGAGTGGGACGAGTTCACCTTCTATTACCGCGATGGCACCGTGCCCGCGGACCCGCGCAACCGTTACGCGGACCTCGTCGTCGAAGCCACGGCGCTCTCCGGCACGCGTTGAGCTGTCTTTCCGCGTGGTCCCTCCGGAAAACCTCACATCCCGCTGAAGAAAGACATGGAGTGGGGTTGGCGGGAATCACTGGGATGACCAGTTTTCCCGCGAAGGGGGGGGAGTCTCCATGAGGAAGGAAAGCCGTATGAGAATTCCAGGCAGGATGGCCGCGTGGCTTTGCGTGGGTGCGCTGGGGTTCGCGCAGCAGGCTCGTGCCGGCAATGACCCGTGGGATCGCTGGGACAGGGAGCGCCTCGAGCAGCCGTATGGTGAAGGCGAGGCGGACGAGATCTGCACGCTGGGCAACGCCGAGCGCCGGCAGCTGGCCGATGACATCTACGAGTACAGCTACCGCGTGCGGGTGGGGCCTGGAGTGTATGACGTCATCACCCTGCACCGGGTGGTGCGGGAGCTGGGTCCGTGGTCACCGGTGCGCACGCAGAAGTCGATGTTCCTGGTGCATGGAGATGCCCTGGGGTTCCGGGGCGCGTTCCTCTCCAGCGCCGCGAGCCTGGAGGTGCCCACGAGTCAATCCATCGCCGTCTTCCTGGCGCGGCGGGGGGTGGACGTGTGGGGCATCGACCTGCGCTGGGTGCACGTTCCGAGTGGGACGAAGGACTTCTCCTTCATGAAGGACTGGAACCTGGGCACGCACGCCCAGGACGTGGGCACGGGCCTGACGTTGGCGCGGACGGTGCGCGCGCTGACGGGGAACGGCGGCGACAAGATGAACCTGCTGGGCTGGAGCCGGGGGGCCACCATCTCCTACGCCTACCTGAATGGAGAGACGCAGCAGCCGCCGCACAATCGCCACGTGAGCGGCTTCATCCCCGTGGACATGGCCTACTCGTTGGCGCCCGGGGCCACGCTGGAGCGCCATGCGGCGTGTCTGACCCATACCGTGTTCGCGCAGGCCCAGACGGAGAGAAAGTACGAGGGTGGAGAGATCGGTCTGCTCCTCCAGGTCCTCGGCTCGTCCGCCATCAACAGTCCGGCGGAATCCTCGGTCCTTCTTCCGGGGAGCACGAACCGGCAGGCGGCGCTCTTCTTCGGCTCCGCGACCCATGTGTTCCAGGTGCCGCTCCCCGTCATCCAGGGCTACCACTGGGCGGCGGGCCAGTTCAGCGAAGCGGGCGCTCCCACCGGGCTGGCGTGGACGGACGAGCGCTTCTTCTTCGACACCCTGGTCCAGGCCGCGCCCTACCAGAGCATCGGAGAGCAGGTGGACACCTTCGCGATGTGGTGCGGTGCGCCGGACGTTCCGTATGACGACCACCTGGCGCGGGTGAAGGTGCCGGTGCTGTACGTGGGCGCCTCGGGTGGCGTGGGCGGCTACGGCCTGCACAGCCTCTCCCGGCTGGGCAGCACGGACGTCTCCACCCATATGGTTCCGGGCTACGGCCACGCGGACCTGTTCCTGGCCAGTGGAGCGCAGAACGTGGTGTGGGCGCCCATCCTCGACTGGGTGCAGCGCCACTGAGGCGCGGCGGACTCAGGCGGTCGCCGCGGCCCGCCCCAGGCCCTCGGCCACGGAGGTGAAGGCGTCCTTCGTCTTCACCCGCTCCTCGCCGAAGCGCTCGGTGTAGAGCCGGCGCACGGCGGGAATCTGCGAGGAGCCTCCCGTGAGGAAGACGGCGTCCACCTCGCCGGCTCCCGCGCAGCGCTCCAGCAGCCCCTCGGTGACCTGGCGCAGCTCGGCGAGCAGCGGCTCGGAGGCGGCCTCGAATTCAGCGCGGGTGATGGGCTCGTGCAGGTGGATGCGGGCCTCCTCGAAGTCGAGCGTGGCCTCTTCCCGCGAGGAGAGCTGGACCTTGACGGCCTCGATGGCGCGGAAGAGCCGGTAGCCGAGGTTGTCCATGACGAGGTCGTACAGGGCCTCGGCCTCGGCGGGCTTGTCGCTGGACTCGAGCATCAGCTCCAGCAGCTCCTGGGTGGACTTCTCGCGGATGAAGGACATCTCGTGCCAGGAGAGCAGCTTGGACATGACGTGCTGGGGCACGGCCAGCCGCTTGTCGCTGAAGCCCCGCACCTTGTAGGTGGAGCCGGCGCCGAAGCGGGGCAGGAGCTTGTAGCGCATGATTTCGGCGTCGAAGCGGTCACCGCCGATGCGCACGCCGGTGGAGCCCACCACGTCCGCGCGCCGGTCCGGGTTGCCGCGGCGCGAGGGCCCCAGCCGCATGAGCGTGAGGTCCGTGGTGCCGGCGCCGAAGTCGGCCACGAGCACCAGCTCGTCGCGGGTGAGCTGGGCCTCGTACGAGAGCGCGGCGGCGATGGGCTCGATGAGGAACTGGACGTGGGTGAAGCCGGCGATTTCGGCGGCCTTGCGCAGGCGCTGCTCGGCGAGTGCATCCGCCTCGGGGTCCGGGGAGAAGAGGGCGGGGCGGCCGAGCACCACGGACTCGGGGGCACCGCCGGTGTGGGGAGCGGCGGCCTCGCGGACGCGGCGCAACAGCAGGGCGACGAGGTCCTCGATGAGCCAGGTGCGGCCGCGGATCTGCGTGGCGCGGAAGGAGGCGCTGTGCAGGAAGGACTTCACGGACTGGATGAAGCGGCCCGTGTGGTCCTCGAGGTAGCGGGCGATGGCCGGGGCGCCCGTGTACACCTCGCGCTCGTCCTCGGGGAAGAAGATGACGGAGCGGTAGAGGCGGGGATCGCTGTAGCCGGGCGAGATGGGGAGCACCGTCCCGTCCGGGAGGGCGATGGCGGTGTTGCTGGTTCCGAAGTCGAGTCCGCAGGCGGCCATGGGGGGGCCTCCTCTACGCGCAAACGGTGCGCATGGGTAGCACCGAGTGCAGGGCGGCCCTCAATCCAACAACTTGCGCAGGCCACGCGCCAGCCGCTCGGCGTGCCAGCGTTGTAACTCACGGGCAGTGAGGGCGGCGCGTTCGGCCCGCTCCTCGCGCACGTGCTCCTGCAGCGTGCGTGCGGCGGTGCGCTCGGCGGCGGTGCCCTTCGCGGCGAAACCCTCGAGCAGTCCCAACCGTACGTCCGAGTCGTGCAGCTCGCCCAGCAACTCCTGGAGGGGCACCAGCGTCTCCAGCATCGCCTCCATCCTCCGGCGCATGGCGGGCCGGAAGATCTCCGCCTCGTAACGGAGCTTCTTCACTTCCTTGCGCAGCTCATGGGCCGTGGCGGCATCCGGAGCGGCCGCGTAGTCCTCCATGAGCCGCTGCACCTCGCGCAGGCGGCGGCGGAGCTGACGGCGGACGCGCTGGCCTCCATATCGCCCGGGACCCTCCAACCGCTTCGCCTCGTCCAGGAGCGCGGGCACCGTCCGCTCGTCCCAGCGCTTCAGCACGCGCCGCAACTGCTTCTCCTTCGCGCCGAGCTGGGACTCCACGCTCGCGCGCAGCGCCTCGAATCCAGCCCGCTTCGCTGGCTTCTCCCTACGGGCCACCTGTTCCAGCCAGGCGCCCTGCACGTGGATGTCGCGCACCTCGCCCAGGGCGTCCTGGAGCTTCTTCACCTCGCGCTCCAGCGGTGCCAGCCCGCCCAGACGGCGGAACACCTTCAACGCCGCGCGCAGGCGGCGGGTGGCCACGCGCATGTCATGGACACCGTCCTCGGTGAGCTGACCGTCGAGGGCGTCCTGCTCGTGGCGCACATCGGCCAGGCGGCTGGAGACGAGGCGGCGGGCGGCCTCTTCCAGGCGGCTGTCCGGGCCGAGCCCGCGGATGGGAGTGGGGCGAGGCATGCGTCCTGTCTCCCTAACGCCGGGCCTTCGTCTCGTACGTGGTGGCGGCCTTGCCGACCATCTTCTCGGCGGCCTCCGCTCCTTCCCAGCCGAGGATGCGCACGTCCTTGTCCGCGAAGGCCACGGCGGCGGTGAAGAAGTGCTCCAGCTCCTGGCGCTCCCGGCGCGACAGGTCCTGGATGGAGCCCAGGTTCTCCGCGCGCGCCGCGATGACGGGGACGACGAGCAACCGGTCATTGCGCTCCCGGCCACCGCCCCGCTTCTTCTGGTCCACCTTCAGCACTCCGAGCGCGCGGCAGGGGAGCACCACACCGGGGTAGGTGGATTGATCCCAATACACCAGCGCGTCGAGCGGGTCTCCGTCCGAGGCCTCGGTGCTGGGGACGAAGCCCCAGTCGAAGGGATAGCGCAGTCCGTGCACCAGGGGCCGGGAGACGGTGAAGACGCCGAGCTTCGGCTCGTACTTCAGCTTCACCGTGGAGGCCCGGGGCGACTCGACGACGACGTGGAAGGCGCCGTCCCTGCCGCGCAGGGGAATGCGGGTGAGGTCCGTGGTCATGGTGTCGAGGCTCGGACGGACTGTCCCCGGGGACAAGTGTCCCCGGAGGAGAGTTTCACCTCGACAACCTTCGAGGCCCGCCGTCAGGGCGTGGCGGAGGCCAGGAGCGAACGCTTCGCGGCGCGAGCGGAGCCGAGGCCGCCAAGGGTGTACCAGAGCACGGTGAAGAAGGCGGTGGAGCGCTTCGCGCGGCTGGGGCGCTCGCCGAGCCCGAGGTAGGGCGGGAGCACCACGGCGCCGAGGCCCGCGAGCGCACCGAGGAAGGCGCCACGCAGGTAGATGTGGCGTGGGCGGCCCATGGCGACGAGGGCGTAGTACAGGGTGTTGCTCAGCAGGTCGCCGATGAGGCTCTGCTGGTACAGCGCGCGGCCATGGGGCGTGGGCAGGCCGAGCCGCTTGGAGAGCTTCTTGATGGAGCGCATGCCGAGCACATCCATGCGTGGAGGATGTTTGAGCACGGCGCGCGCGCCCTGGTGCACGAGCGTGAGGGAGACGGCGCCCGCGAGACCGGGGCCGAGAGATTGGAAGAAGCCGCGAGGTTGGGTGACGAGCTCACTCATGGTGCCCCTCAAGCCAGGCACCGGGCCCGCGGTGTTCCCATCCCGCGGGCCCGCCTGTCCGGCGGGTGGGCGGGTTACTTGATGTCCGGCACCTTCATGCCGCGCTGCACCGCCGGGCGGGCGGCCACGGTGTCCATCCAGCGCCGCACGTTGGCCACCGCCGGCAGCAGCTCCGGGTAGTACTGCGTCGCGCCGGCCAGCCACGGGTACGTGGCGATGTCCGCCACCGAGTACTCGGGCGCGAGGAACTCGTGCTGCGCCAGGTGCTTGTCCATCACCCCCAGGATGCGCTCGGACTCCTTCGTGTAGCGCTCGATGGCGTACGGAATCTTCTCCGTGGCGAAGCGCTTGAAGTGGCCGAGCTGCCCCAGCATGGGCCCCACGGCGCTCATCTGGAACATCAGCCACTGCACCGCCTCGGAGCGCGCGCGCGGGTCCGCCGGCAGCAGCTTCCCCGTCTTCTCGGCCAGGTAGAGCAGGATGGCGCCGGACTCGAAGACGGACAGCGGCTTTCCGCCCGGACCCTGGGGGTCCACGATGGCCGGAATCTTGTTGTTGGGATTGATGGCGAGGAACTCGGGCTTGAACTGGTCACCCTTCGTGATGTCCACCACGTGGGCCTTGTAGGGCAGCCCCAGCTCCTCCAACGCGATGGACACCTTGCGCCCGTTGGGCGTCGTGAACGTGTAGAGATCGATCATCGTCCCACTCCCGTCAGCTCGGCGCTCTTGCGCCACAGCTTCTCGGCGCCCTCGTCGCTCTGGGCGGCCTTGGATTCACGAACCACCTTGCTCTTGATGAAGTACTTCGCGCTCACTCCCTCCACCTCGGGCGAGGAGGCCAGGTACACCGAGGTGCGGGCGCCGCCCTCGGCGGAGAGCATGAAGGGCGCGGCCAGCTTCACCAGGTGCTTGAAGATGCCCTCGGAGTTGAGGCCGAAGCCGGTCCGCACCACGCCGGGATGCAGGCTGTTGACCGTCACCTTCGTGCCCTCCAGCCGTTTGGACAGGCCACGGGTGAAGAGGATGTTGGCCAGCTTCGAGTTGCCATAGACCTTCATGCCGCTGTAGCCGCCGCGCTCGGCCTGAGGGTCCTCGAGGAAGTCGAGCGAGCCCATGCGGTGCCCCTCGGAGGCCACGTTCACCACGCGCGAGGGGCCGCTCGCCTCGAGCAGCTCCAGCAGCAGGTGGGTGAGCAGGAAGTGGGAGAGGTGGTTGGTGGCGAAGGTGGCCTCGAAGCCGTCGGGCGTCACCTTGCGGCGGTCGAGCATGAGGCCCGCGTTGTTGAGCAGCACATCCAGCCGCGAGTACCTGGCCCGGAAATCCTTCGCGAGCTGGTGGACGGACGCCAGCGAGGTGAGATCGGCGAGGAGCAGACCCAGCTTCGCGTCGGGCACGGTGCGGCGCACCTCGGCGAGCGCGGCCTCGCCCCGGCTCTTGTCACGTCCCGACAGCACCACGGTGGCCCCCGCGCGCGCGAGCGCCCGGGCCGACTCCAGCCCGATGCCCGAGGTGGCTCCAGTGATGAGGCAGACCTTCCCTTGCATGTGTCCCGGCGTCATCCGGTAGAACCCTCCAGAAATGAGGGCCCTCTATAATGCACCGGGGGGCCCGCGCGCACGCCGACGCGCGGGCCCTGGGCCGGGCTCAGGCGTTGGGCGCGGTGCCGCGCTCCTCGATGATGGTGGGGGGAGCGACCTCCTCGCGGTCCGTGGCGGCCGAGCCGTACAGGTGGCTCTCGAGGAACCAGAGGTCCTGCTCCACCTCGCCGAGGACCCGGGTGAACAGATCCTCGGTGACCGGGTCGTTGAGATCGCCCGCGCGCTGGATGCCGCCGCGGAGGGTGGAGGCGTAGATGGTGACGCGGTCCACGAGCACGCGCACGTGGTCATCGCCATTCACCGCGCTCAGGTCGTACTCCTCCAGCTCGCTGTTCTTGACGGCCAGGCGGATGGTGCCCTGGGCGTAACCCCCGAGGGCGCCCGCGCGCTCGGCGAACTCGTCGGCTTGTTTGCGCACGTGATCGGCCACGTCGTCGAAGAGCTCATGGCGGCTGATGAAGTCCTTGCCCCGGATGTTCCAGTGGGCCTGCTTCACCTGCCAGTGCAGGTCGATGGACGTGGCGAGGCAGACGTTGAGCAGCTCGATGAGCTCCGCGCGGGACTCGCGTGGCAGGTTGATATGGCTGGGGAACTTCGTGGTCATGCGTCATCCCTCGTCGTGGTTCCGACCGGCCACGAAAGCCGATGGTTTCTTCAGACGGTGGGGATGACGGGGGGCTCGCGCCAACCCGCTCGCGCACGTCCGGAGGGCAGGCGGGCGTGAGGGGGGGCCGGGCGTGCGAGCCCTCTCCCGGTCTGTATCATCCCTTCTCCGCTGTGTCCGGGAGGAGCACATGGGGTGGAAGCCGATCATGCGCGGTGTGCTGTGCGGTCTGGCCGTGCTGCTGCAGGCGTGCGCGGTGGGGCATGGGGCTTCAAGTGCGTTGTTGCTTTCGACGGCATGGGTTCCCGAGGACTCACCGGCCGGGGTGTTGCTCCGCGAGTCGCACAGGGCGGAGACGGAGCTGTCCGAAGCCCGACGCGCGGAGGCCGAATGCGCGCTGGGACAGGTATGGGGTCTTGTCCGTGGCGTGGATGAAGTGGGCGCACGGGTCGAAGTGCGCTTCTGGGCACACGAGGGGACGCTGACGCTGCTCTCCCATCGAACCTTGGGAGGTCTGGAGCGGGCGCAGCCGGTGGCCGAGGCCACCTTCGGGAAGCGCTTCCGGTCTCAGCTCACGTCCTACGTCGGCGAGCGGGCCGGGGAGGTCCTCTTCACGCTGTACCGGCAGCAATTGGAGTGGCGCGTGGACTTCCGAGGGGGTCCGGACACTCCCCGGCCACCGGAGGCGAAGACCCAACCGGTGAGGCGCGAGGGGGTCTCGGTGGGGACCTATGCCGCCATCACCCGTGTGGCCGGGGAGATGGTGCGCCTGCTGGGAGGACCCTCCGGGCGAGAGGCTTCCTTCATCGCAACGGTGACGCTGGAGGATGATGGGGTGTCTGGCTGGGAGCCAGGCTTTCAGGAGGGCGCGGGCCGGGAGGTGGGCTTGGCTGGACGGGAGCGTCTCCAGGGGGAGCTCATCCAGGCACTGCTGCCCTTCACACATGGAGTGGGGCCGCGGGAGGTGCGCCTCACACTCCAGGGGGTGCTCCGTCCGGGCGAGTCCGCCGCGAGCTGGCGGGTGGTGGTGGCGGAGACGCTCCATCCGGAAACACCGAGTGGCGCGGATGCGGACCTCATCGCCGAGTATCGGACCCTGCACGAGTCCATCCTGCGGGAATGGCGTGAGGAGGTCGCGGACTCGGGCCGGTTGGCGGTGCGCATCGGCGCGGAGGAGTTGGCCTTCTGGGTCGTCGGCGGCGTGGTGGTGCACGGGGGCGGCGCCATCTTCAAGGCGGTAGCGCCCAGACTGCTGGAGATCCTCCGTCGGGGTGGTGCGAGGGTCCGAGGGTGGTTGGACACTCTCCTTCAACGGCTTACCAAGGTGGAGCGGGATGCCTTCAAGTCGCTCTGGGAGAGGGTGGATGTGCGAGGTGCCCGCCCTCTCTCCAAGTCCGAGGAGCGCGAGCTGCGCAGACTCGCGAAGCGGCTCGAGGAGCTCGTTGACGCGCCGTTGAACAAGGATGAGAAGAAGAAGCTCAGGGATCGGGCTCGTGCAAACTTCCGGCAGTTCCATCCAGAGCTCGCAGAGGCAATGAAGCTTGGAGAGGATGGTTTGTATGAGATTCATCACCGGTGTCCTCTCGAATACGCCCATCTTCTTGTTGGAGAAGACATCAATGCCCGAAAGAATCTCGTTGCCCTGGCACAGCCCGTCCATCGCCGCATCAACATCCTATGGGCGAAGTTCCGCAAGGAGCGTGGTGGCTCGGAAGTGCATCCCGATGAAGTGAAGAAAATGGCGGAGCTCATCGACCGGCATTTCCAACGTTGGTACGACGTGCTTTACGACTCACCTTCCGCGTCGGCGCTGGATGCTGCGATGGAGATGGCTCTCAGGGATGTGGAGTTGCTGATTGTAAAGGGGTGAAGACATGCGGCCTGACAGGTTGCTTCCTGGTCTCGAGCGGATGCTGCAGGTGTGCCGGATGCATGGGATTGAGTTGCATCAACGCTCTCCTGCTTCCAGTGTGCCGAACGCAGGCGAGCCAGTGGCGGGGGTTCCTTGCGATCCACTTCTTTCAGCCCTCCATTCCCGGGTAGGGACCTTCGGCTTGTCGGAGGGCTTCTTCCTGTTTCCATTCGAAACCCAGGAGGGCAGGGGGATCGTCACCGTGAATGAGGAGTGGCGGTGGGATTGGTCCGACCCCTTCCGTGGTCTGCTCGTCTTCGCCAAGGAGCAGGCGCTTGCCTACTATTTCGCAACCGTCCCCGGACTGGCGGATGAGCAGGGGATACAGCCAGTCGTCTGGATCGATACCTATGAGGACTTGTATGCGCTCCCCATCGCGTCGAGTATCGACCGGTTCTTCGACACCTACTCACATTCCCTGGAGCGGCAGGTGGAACTCATCCGCGAGGATTCCGAATTCAAAGCAAGGCTCGAAACTGAATCCGGACCGCCGGCTCCAGACTCGCTGCGGGCGCTCTGGTCCAAGGATATACCGCGCATCAACTTTCCCTGGGAGGTACCGGACCTCATCGCCCGGGACGAGTCCCTGGTACGATTGCTCCGGGCTGGGCGCTTCGACTTCCTGATGGACGGCTGCGAGGACGCCCACGAATGGGTGGGCAAGGTGCTGGCGGCGGTCAGCACCTGATTCCAGAGTTGGCTACTGCCGCGGAGCCTGCGCCAGCACCTCCACCGTCGCGGAGATGACGGCCGGGGCGCTCAGCATGAGCTGGTGCGCGGGCACGAAGAAGGTGCGCTCGGTGACGCCGGGCAGGCGCGAGCTGTCGGCCGGGATGACAGTGCTGTCCAGCGGCGACCAGAAGGAGAAGACCTCGGTGTCCCCGAAGGGGTTCTCGCGGCGGTTCAGCTCGCGCAGGAAGGTGCTGTCCGGGCGCATCTGCACCAGGGCGGGGTCCACCCTCAGATACGCCGCCCGCGTGCCGTGGTGCGGCCCCGAGACGGAGACGAAGCGGCGCACGCGTGGCTGGCCGCCCAGCTCCTGCATCCAGTAGCGCGTGGACAGCGCGCCCTGACTGAAGGCCACCACGTCGACGCGCTCGGCGCCGGTGCGCTTGCGCAGGCCCTCCGCCGCGCGGCGCACCTGGTAGGCCATCACCTCGATGGGCAGCTGTCCGTTGTTGGGGTGCAGCCGCACCGCGTACAGGTGCTCCTTCGGCCAGCCCGCCTGCTCGAAGGCATCCACCATCGCGAAGAAGGCGCCCGGGGTGTCATCGGTGCCGTGCACGAACAACACGGGGACATGCTCGGCGGCGGGGGTGGGCTTCGCTCCCGGAGCGGAGGCACAGCCCGTCACGATGGCGAGCAGTGCCAGCACGAGCGCGCGCCGGGCGCGAGGAGGGCGGTCATGAAGAGGGGTGCACATGGTGGGCTCCAGGTCGACGGCCAGGCCCGCTGTGTATCAGGTCTCCAGCAGGACGAAATCCACCACGGTGTTCCACAGGCGCTCGAACTGGAGCCGGCGGAAGCCGGAGCCCGAGATGAGCCAGTCCACGTGGGGCGG
Organism: Archangium violaceum Cb vi76; assembly: GCF_000733295.1. Taxonomy (GTDB): domain Bacteria; phylum Myxococcota; class Myxococcia; order Myxococcales; family Myxococcaceae; genus Archangium; species Archangium violaceum. Next base: position 88,234 of record NZ_JPMI01000232.1, read on the forward strand.
GCTGTGCGCCGGCTGGTCGAAGTGGCCGATGGCGTCCAGGTGGTCCGCGCGCACCGCCGCCAGCACCCGCCCGTATACCTGGGAGCGCGTGGGGACGATGCCGTCACAGGCCTGCGGGCCGGGCATCGCCCCGTAGGCCTCCACCAGTGCCGCCGTCTGCGCCGGGGTGTGAAGGGGAATCGCCGTGAGGGGCATCCGTTGGGTGCGTCCGTAGAGGAAGCCGTACACGGTGTGGGTAATCTGGGCGTACGGGTCCAACCCCGCGCTCAACCGCGCGCGCAGTGACGGCGGCCGCGCCTGGGTGATGACCGAGCCATAGCGCACCCCGGGCCGGTCCACGGTGGTCGCGTTGAAGAGATCGATGCCCTCGGGGGTGAGCTGGGGGACGAGCGAGGCGTCGTGGGTCACGTCGCCCAGGAAGCGGACGAGCTCCTCGCGGCGCTCGAGGGAGAAGTCCCCCAGCAGTTGCTCGAAGAGCTGGTCGAGGATGGTGGGGCGGAAGCCGAGCTGCTCGTCCCAACGCGTCAGCAGGCTTCCCAGGCGGAAGGCCACCGTCAGCGGCAGCCGGCCGAAGCGCAGCACGTACACGGTGAACAGCGACAGCAGTTGCAGCAGCTTCTGTCCGAAGAGTCCCAGGAAGAAGGTCGCCAGCGGGGTGCCCGAGTGAGGGGTGGACACCGTCACCACGGTGCGGACCCGGCGGGCATAGGGCTCCACGTCGATGTCGTCGCCCAGCAGCGCGCCCGGGCTGACGAACAGCCGCGAGTCCAGCCCTCCCGTGGAGTGGCCGATGAGGTGGATGGGGCCGTCGTCGTTCTTCGCGCTCGCCTCGATGGCCTTGTAGAGGTCCGCGGCGCGCGTGCGGATGGAGCCGGTGGGGTGCGAGAGCACCTGCACCACCTCGACTTCCACGCCGCGGCGCGCCATCTCCGCCACGAAGTAGTCGCGGACGTGCCCGAAGTAGAGCAGCTCTCCCAGGTTGGCGAAGCCGAAGAAGCCGGGGACCAGGTAGATGTGGTGCTTCGTCGCCATTCTCCCCAACCTTCCGCAGTCCCCGCCTCCAACTCAAGTCCGACGTGCATCCTCCGTCCGCCCGGGTTGACGGCACGCCACTCCCGGGCCACAACCCGGCCCCTCTCCCTCCTCAGGAAGGATCGCCCGCCCGTGCAACGACTGCTCGCCCTCGGCCTGCTCTTCGCCCTCCCCGCCGCCGCGGAGGAGGGGATGTGGACCTATGATGCCTTTCCCCGGGCCGCCGTGAAGGCCGCCCATGGTTTCGAGCCTTCTCAGGAATGGTTGGATTCCCTGCGGCTGTCCTCGGTGCGGCTGGCCGGCGGGTGCTCGGCGAGCTTCGTGTCCCCGGACGGACTGGTGATGACCAATCACCACTGCATCCGCTCCTGTGTGCAGGATTTGTCCTCGCCCCAGCGCGACTACCTGGCCACGGGCTTCTCCGCCAAGGCGCTGAAGGACGAGCTGCGCTGCCCCAAGGTGGAGGCCAACCAGCTCGTGGGGATGACGGACGTCACCGCGCGTCTCCAGGCCGCCACGAAGGGGCTGAGCGGCGCGGCCTTCAACACCGCCCTCAAGGCGGAGATGTCCACCATCGAGAGCGAGTGCGCCACCGGGCCCGAGGTTCGCTGTGACGTGGTGACGCTCTTCCACGGAGGCAAGTACCAGCTCTACCGGTACCGCCGCTTCCAGGACGTGCGGCTGGCCTTCGCGCCCGAGTTCTCCATGGCCGCCTTTGGTGGGGACGCGGACAACTTCAACTTCCCGCGCTACGGCTTCGACGCGGCCTTCCTGCGCGTGTGGGACGCCAACGGGCAGCCGCTGAAGACGGAGCACTCCCTGCCCTGGGCGAAGGAGGGCGCGAAGGAGGGGGACCTGGTCTTCGTCTCCGGCCACCCCGGCACCACCCAGCGGCAGCTCACCGTGGCGGAGCTGGAGTTCCAGCGCGACGTGGCGCTGCCGTTCGCGCTGATGTACCTGGCGGAGCGGCGCGGCATGTTGCGCGAGTACGCCTCGACCTCGCCGGAGCGTTTCCGCACCACGCGGGCGAGGCTTCGCTCGGTGGAGAACGCGCTGAAGGCGATGCGCGGCCGGCACCAGGCCCTGGCCGAGCCCTCGCTGCTCGCCGACAAGCGAAAGGCCGAGGCGGACCTCCGGGCGAAGGTGGCGGCGGACCCGAAGCTCGAGGCCACCACCGCGGGCTCCTGGGATGCCATCGCCCGCGCGCTGGAGACCTACCGGCCGATGATCGCCGAGTACCGGCTGAAGGAGGACGGGTATGGCTTCTCGTCCGAGCTCTTCGACATCGCCCAGCACCTGGTGCGCGTGGCGGACGAGCTGCCCAAGCCCAACCCGGAGCGGCTGCGCGAGTACACGGAGGGACAGCTCCCCGCCCTGCGCATGGGGCTGCTGCGCGAGGCCCCCATCCCCGCGGAGCTGGAGAGCATCTCGCTCACCTTTGGTTTCAACAAGCTGCGCGAGACGCTCGGCGCGGATGATCCGTTCGTGAAGACGGTGCTCGGCCGCGAGGCCCCGGAGGAACTGGCGCGCGCGCTGGTGAAGGGCACGAAGCTCTTCGACGTGAAGGAGCGCAAGCGGCTGCTCGACGGCGGCAAGGCGGCGGTGGAGGCCTCGAAGGATCCGATGATCCTGCTGGCGCGCCGGGTGGACGCTCAGTCACGGGAGGTGCGCAAGCGCTACGAGGACACGGTGGAGTCGGTGTTGAAGAAGAATGGCGAGCTGCTCGCGCAGGCCCGGCTGGCGGCCCATGGCACCACGGGCTACCCGGACGCGACCTTCACCCTGCGCCTCAACTACGGCACGGTGAAGGGCTGGGAGGAGGGGGGGCGCCAGGTGTCGCCGCTGACGACGTTCGCCGGTGCGTATGAGCGCCACACGGGCAAGGAGCCCTTCCGGTTGCCGGACTCGTGGATGAAGGCCCGGGGCAAGGTGCCCGGGGAGACGCCCTTCAACGTGGCCACGACGAACGACATCATCGGCGGCAACTCGGGCTCGCCCATGGTGGACCGCGAGGGCCGCGTGGTGGGGCTCATCTTCGATGGCAACCTGCACTCGCTCGGGGGCGATTATGCGTACGTGCCGGAGACCAACCGCGCCGTGGCCGTGCACGGTGAGGGCCTTCTGCGGGCCCTCGAGCACATCTACGGCGCCGGGCGGCTCGTGAAGGAACTGCGCGCGAATCAGCGCTGAGCCTCCCTCATCCCAATCCCTACCCTCAATCCCTTCCCTCTCCCCCCGGGAGAGGGTCAGGGTGAGGGTATCGGGGCCCACGGGTTGAACCCGTGTGGATGCGAACCCGGGTCCACGA